>NZ_JBCNNF010000014.1:0-35800 GCF_039594555.1 Inquilinus sp. | reverse complement strand
AGGACCTGATCGGTGCGGGCCATCAGGTGCTCGGCCTCACCCGCTCCGATGCCGGCGCCGAATCCCTTCTCGCCGCGGGCGCTCAACCGCATCGCGGCGACCTCCGCGACCCCGACGGCCTGCGCCGGGGCGCCGCCGAGGCGGATGCCGTGATCCACACCGGCTTCATCCACGATTTCTCCAAGTTCCAGGAGAACTGCGAGATCGACGGCCGCGCCATCGCGGCGATCGGCGCCGAACTCGCCGGCTCCGACCGCCCGCTGCTGGTCACCTCCGGCGCCCTGATCGTGCCGCGGGGGCCGGTGGGGACCGAGGAGGATCCGCCCCTCCCCAACTCGGCCACCTATCACCGCCTGTCCGAGGCGGCGGCTGCGGATCTGGTGGCGCGGGGCGTGCGGGCGGCGACGGTGCGGCTGCCGCCCTCGGTCCATGGCGACGGCGACCACGGCTTTGTGCCGATCCTGATCCGGCTGGCGCGGGAGAAGGGCGTGTCGGCGATGATCGGCGAGGGCCTCAACCGCTGGCCCGCCGCGCACCGGCTCGATGCGGCCAAGGTCTACAGGCTGGCGCTGGAGCGCGGCGTCACCGCCGGCGCCCGCTGCCACGCGATGGCGGAGGAGGGCGTGCCGTTCCGCGAGATCGCCGCGGTGATCGGCCGCCGCCTGGGCGTGCCGGTGGCCAAGCTGTCCCGGGAGGAGGCGGCGGAGCATTTCGGCTGGTTCGCGATGTTCGTCGGGATGGACGTCCCGACCTCGAGCGAACGCACCCGATCCCTGCTGGGCTGGGCGCCGACACAGCCCGGCCTGATCGCCGACATCGACCGGGCGGCCTATTTCGGAGACTGACGACGGCTTACTGTGATGGGTAAGGGATGGCGGAGAGGGAGGGATTCGAACCCTCGGTGCCCTTGCGGACACAACGGTTTTCGAGACCGTCCTATTCAACCACTCTAGCACCTCTCCGCAGAGGCATGGCGGGCGGTCTCCAGGACCCCCTCCGCGTGGCCGGCGCGGACCATAGTGGAGAGCGTCCGGCCATGCAAGCGTCGAATGCAGGTCCGAATTCGCGGTCCCGCATTCCGCCGTTGACACGCCGCCGCGCCTGACTATAGTGCCGCGTTCACGGACACGGGTGCTGGTTCCGGCTGGCACCCGTGCTCGTTTTTGATCACCTGAGGGCGAACCGCAAGGGGCGTCCTCCTAGTCGACGGCAGCTTGACCATGTTCGCAGTCATCCGCACGGGCGGGAAACAGTACCGGGTTGCTCCGGACCAGCTTGTCACGGTCGAGCGTCTCGACGCCGAGCCGGGTTCCTCCGTCACCCTCGAGGACGTGCTGATGGTCGGCGGCGACGGCGCCGTCAAGATCGGCACCCCGGTGCTGGCCGGCGCGTCGGTCACCGCCGAGGTGGTCGAGCAGACCCGCGGCCCGAAGGTCATCATCTTCAAGAAGAAGCGCCGCCAGAACTACCGGCGGAAGAAGGGCCATCGTCAGGACCTGACGGTGCTCAAGATCACCGCCATCGCCGGCGCGTAAAGAGGAGATCGACAGATGGCACATAAGAAGGCCGGTGGTTCGTCGCGCAACGGTCGCGATTCGGCAGGCCAGCGCCTCGGTGTGAAGAAGTTCGGCGGCGAAGCCGTCGTCCCGGGCAACATCATCGTGCGTCAGCGCGGCACCAAGTTCCATCCCGGCGTCAATGTCGGCATGGGCAAGGACCACACGCTGTTCGCGCTGGTTCCCGGCAACGTCCAGTTCAAGTCGGCCGGCGGCCGCACCACGGTGACGATCGCCCAGGCGGAAGCCGCCGAGTAACGCCTCGTTCCGGCCGAAAGGGCCGGAGCTTGCAGGCACGGATCTGGAGCGGGGGGATGGGCGACCATTCCCCCGTTTCCTATTTTGATGCGACAAGGATGGGGCGGGCCCACGGGCCGGCGGCACGGGGCGAGTCGGCCATGAAGTTCCTCGACGAGGCCAAGATCTTCCTGAAGAGCGGCGACGGCGGCAATGGCTGCGTCGCCTTCCGGCGCGAGAAGTTCATCGAGTTCGGCGGCCCGAACGGCGGCGATGGCGGCCGCGGCGGCGATGTCTGGGTCGAGGCGGTGGACGGCCTCAACACCCTGATCGACTACCGCTACCAGCAGCATTTCAAGGCCGAGCGCGGCCATCACGGCATGGGCTCCGACCGTTCCGGCGCCAAGGGCGAGGATACGGTGCTGCGCGTGCCGGTCGGCACCCAGGTGCTGGACGAGGAGAAGGAGGAGGTGCTGGCCGACCTGACCGAGGTCGGGCAGCGCCTGCGGCTGCTCAAGGGCGGCGATGGCGGCTACGGCAACGCCCATTTCAAGACCTCGACCAACCGCGCCCCGCGCCGCTTCGATCCCGGCTGGCCGGGGGAGGAGCGCTGGGTCTGGCTGCGGCTGAAGCTGATCGCCGATGCCGGGCTGGTGGGCCTGCCCAATGCCGGCAAGTCGACCTTCCTGGCCGCCACCAGCGCCGCCCGGCCGAAGATTGCCGACTATCCCTTCACCACGCTGCACCCGAATCTGGGCGTGGTCCGCAGCGACGACCACGAGTTCGTGCTGGCCGACATCCCCGGCCTGATCGAGGGTGCGCATGAGGGCGCCGGGCTGGGCGACCGCTTCCTCGGCCATGTCGAGCGCTGCAACGTGCTGCTGCACCTGGTCGACGGCACCCAGGACGATGTGGCCGAGGCCTATCGCGTGGTGCGCGGCGAGCTCGAGGCCTATGGCGGCGGCTTGGCCGGCAAGCCGGAGATCGTCGGCCTGAACAAGACCGACGCGCTGGACAAGGACACGATCGCGGCGCGGCTGAAGGCGCTGAAGGCGGCGGCCGGCCGCAAGGCCAAGGTGGTCGCCCTGTCCGGCGCCACCGGCGGCGGGGTGCAGGAGGTGCTGCGCCTGCTCTGGGCCCGCATCGCCGAGGCCCGCCCGGCCCCTGCCGAGGAGGAAGCTGCCCCGGCCGACATCACGCCGTGGGCGCCGACCGAGTCGGACTGACCGGCCGGGACTCGCCTTGGATCGCGCCCGCCTCGCCGCGCTGATCGGGTCGCGATCCGTCGCCACGGCCGTGATCGAGGCCGGGCAGAACAGCCGGGTGCTCGATTTCGGCGACCGCATCGTGCGCATCCCGCGCCATGCCGGGGCTGAACGGCATTTCGCCACGGCTTGAGCCCATCGCCGCCGGATGCGCTATCCTGCCGCCATCATGATGATTCGCTTTCTCTCCGTCTTCCGATCCTCCCGGCGCTGACAGCAGCCCGAACGAGGAACGGACAGTGATGCCGCCGGCAGGCGGCGGAGAGGAATTCCCATGACCAACGACTCATCCGGTGCCGCGCTCACCGAGGCGCAGGTGCAGCATTTCATCCGCGACGGCTTCGTCCGCATCGACGGGGCGTTTTCACGCGAGCTGGCGGAGGCCGGGCGCGCCATCCTGTGGCGCGACCTGCCTTGCGATCCGCACGACCGCAGCACCTGGACCCAGCCGGTCGTCCGGCTCGGCTGGTACGGGCAGGAGCCGTTCCGGCAGGCGGCGAACACGCCGGTGCTGCACGCCGCCATCGACCGGCTGGTCGGGCCCGGCCGGTGGCAGAAGCGCATGGATCTCGGCACCTTTCCGGTCCGCTTCCCGGCGCGGAAGGCCCCGAAGGACGACGGCTGGCATGTCGATGTCAGCTTCCCCGGCGACAGCAGCGACCCGCATGAGCGGCAGGACTTCTCCTCCTGGCGGGTGAATGTGAGTTCGCGTGGCCGGGCGCTGCTGACGCTGTTCCTGTTCTCCGACATCGGGCCGGACGACGCGCCGACGCGGCTGCGAGTCGGCTCCCACCTCGATATGGCCCGGTTCCTGGAGCCGGCGGGGGAGGCGGGGCTGGCCAGCCCGGATGTCCAGCGGGTCGGCGCCGGGCGGCCGGAGGCGCTGGCGACCGGCCCGGCCGGCACGGTCTATCTGTGCCACCCCTTCATGATCCACGCGGCGCAGCGGCATCGCGGCACCGAACCGCGCTTCCTGGCGCAGCCCTCGATCGGCCTGGCCGAACCCTACCGGCTGGAGCGGCCGGATGGCGCCTATTCCCCGGTCGAGATCGCGATCCGCCAGGCGCTCGGCCGGGGCTGACTTGGCCCGGATTTCTCACACCCCCTACGCCCTGCGTCGTCTTGTGGCGAGTCGGATGCGGGGGCGGGACGCGAAAAGCGTATAGAGATATACGGTTGAGCGGCCCGCCCCCGCAGGCGGCCGCCGCAAGACGACCCTTCGGGCCGGTTGAAAATGCCGACAGGGTGCGTCGAACGGCTTGCCCGATGCATAAGCATCGCGCTGCGCCGCTCTCCTGCCCCGTCGGCATTTTGAACCGGCGCAGGACGCAGGGGTGTGAGAATTCCGGGCTAGGCCTGGACGTACACCCAGGCCTCCAGGCCGGATGCCAGCGGCACCAGGATGCGCTTGTAGTCCGACACCTCATAGGCGTCGGCGGCGGCCAGCTCGGCCTCGGTGATGCGGAACACCGTCCCGGCCACCCGGTCCGCCGTCGCGCCGGGCTCGACGATCGGGTGGAAGCGCTTGCCGCTGGTGCGGATTACCTCGGGATCGGTGATCTCGATCTCGCCCCGGCGCCAGCCCGGCATCGCGTCCGGCATCCCCTGCAGCCGGCGGCCGAAGGAGGACAGCTGCACATTCTCCTGCTGCAGCGTGCCGTAGGAGAACAGCAGGACGGTGGCGTCGCCGGTCATGGCGCATCCTTTGAATCGGGCGTGGCGCCGGATCATAGCCGCCGTGCCGCGGCGAGGGGAGGGCGGTCGCGGAACCGCTTTGCCCGGAGCGGGGCGAGAGGCTAGGAAGGGAGCCTTGCCTTCTGCCCGTCGAATCCCGCCATGACCGCTTCCCTCGCCCAGGCCCGCCGTCTCGTCATCAAGGTCGGATCCGCTTTGCTGGTCGACCCGCGCACGGGGCAGCTGCGCCGCGCCTGGCTGGACGCGCTGGCCGACGACGTCGCCCGCTGCCGTGCCCGCGGGCAGGAGGTGATCATCGTCTCCTCCGGCTCGATCGCGGCGGGGCGCGAGCATCTCGGCCTTAAGGGCCGGCCGCTGCGGCTGGAGGAGAAGCAGGCGGCCGCCGCCACCGGTCAGATCCGCCTGGCGCACGCCTATCAGGAGACGCTGGCCCGGCATGACATCACCGTGGCCCAGATCCTGCTGACCCTGCAGGACACCGAGGACCGCCGCCGCCACCTGAACGGCCGCGCCACGATCGAGACGCTGCTGCGGCTGGGCGCCGTGCCGGTGATCAACGAGAACGACACGGTGGCCACGGCCGAGATCCGCTTCGGCGACAACGACCGGCTGGCGGCGCGGGTGTCGCAGATGATCTCGGCCGACACGCTGGTGCTGCTGTCCGACATCGACGGCCTCTACACCGCCGATCCCAAGCGCGATCCGTCGGCGACGCTGATCCCGGAGGTCAACGAGCTGACGCCGGAGATCGAGGCGATGGCCGGGGAGGCGCTGCCCGGCTACTCCTCCGGCGGCATGGTCACCAAGCTGGTGGCGGCCCGCATCGCCATGGGCGCCGGCTGCCGCATGGTCATCGCCATGGGGAAGGAGGCCGCGCCGCTTGCCCGCATCGAAGCCGGCGCGCCCTGCACCTGGTTCGTGCCGGGGGCGGAGCCGCGCACCGCCCGCAAGCGCTGGATCGCCGGCTCACTGAAGCCGGTCGGGTCGGTGGTGATCGATGCCGGCGCGGCCAAGGCGCTGGCCGATGGCCGCAGCCTGCTGCCGGCCGGGGTGACCGCGGTCGAGGGCAGCTTCCGCCGCGGCGACCCGATCGCGGTCAAGGACGGGCAGGGACGGGTGCTGGCCCGCGGCCTGTCGGCCTATGATTCCGACGACGCCGACCGCATCCGCGGCCATAAGAGCCGCGAGATTGAGGCTATCCTCGGCTATCGCGGCCGGGATGAGATGATCCACCGCGACGACCTCGTGCTGGGTTAGATGGTCCGGCGATAGGCCGACGGCGCCGCGCCGGTGACGTTGCGGAAGGATTGGGCGAAGGCGCCGGCGCTGTCATAGCCCAGGGTCAGGGCGGTGTCGGTGACCGACCGGCCCTCCGCCAGCAGGGTGATGGCGGCGACCACGCGCCGACGCAGCCGCCACTGCCCGACCGACAGCCCGGTCTCCTGCCGGAACAGCCGGGTCAGGCTGCGCCGCGACAGGGCGGCGTCGCGGGCCAGTGCGTCCAGCGGCCGCCGCTCCGCCGGGTCGTCCATCAGCGCCCGGGCCACGCGCAGCAGGCGCGGGCTGCGGGGCAGCGGCAGGTCCAGCGCGTCGCGTTCGGCCGTCGCGATCTCGTCCAGCAGCACCGCCAGCAGCCGCTCGCGGCGGCCGGCGTCGCCGTCCGCGCCGTTGCCCAGCCGCTCCAGCGCCGCCGCCAGCAGGGCGCCGCGGCGCAGCAGGGCCGGCCGGTCAGGGAGGTGCCCACAGCGTGACGGTGCGAGATAGACGCCCACGGCATCGAGCGGGCCGTGGCTCACCGTCGCGTGGCGCAGCCCTGGCGGGATCCAGGCGACATGGCCGGCCGGCATCGCCCATGTCCCGGCCGCCGTTGTCAGCAGCAGCGCGCCGGCGGCGACCAGGAAGGCTTGGCCGCTTTCATGCGCATGCTCCGGCGTGCGGTGGCCGTCCTCATGCCGCAGCCGCAGCGGCTCGGCGTCCGTGGGCGATGGCGCCATGGTTGGCCCGATGCGAATGATCTCTGGCCCTCTGCCGGCAGCGGGCCGGATCCGCCTCTCGTAGCATCCGGCTACCCCGCATGGAAGGAGAGCCCGATGCCTGCTCCGTTCGCCGACCCTTGCGACAGCGAGGCGCTGAAGCGCCGCGTCGCCGACATGCTGCGCGCCGTCTTCACGGATCCCGGCCGCATCCCGGAGTTCTTCACCGAGGACTACGAGCAGGTGACCGACGGCGAGCGCAGCGACCGAGCTGGCTTCGAGGCGCATATCCGCCACGTCGCCGGCTCGGTGCGGTCGCTCGACGTGGCCGTGCTCGATGCCGTCCGCCAGGGCGACGTCATCGCCGACCGCCACGTGGTCGAGGTCGTGCATGCCGGCGGCCATGCCGCGGCGATCGAGGTCTATCTGTTCGGCACGCTGCGCGGCGGCCGGCTGGCCCGGGTGAACGAGGTCACCCGCGTGCTGTCCGGCGATCCCGGCTTGCGGGATCTCGCGCGGGCGGCGGAGTGAATTCCCGGCGGTCCGCCGCCGCCCCGTTCACATGGAGCGCGAAGCCGGACGTCCCCGGATCTTCGAGACCTGGGCGCAGCTGCATGCTCGGGATCAGATAGTCGCCGCCATTCTGCCGCCGATAGGGGATCGGCGGGGTGGTGGCCAGCGTCCGCATCCGCTCGCGCAGGCTCTCGGCGACGGTCTCGAAGCCGGCCTCGGTCAGCCGTTCGACCCGGTAGGCCACGAAGGGCGGCAGCACGTCGTAGCCCGGGTAGTACAGGATCCCGTGATTGATCGGGAACAGCAGGTCGTCGATCGGCCCGTTGACCCCGCGGGCGGCGTAATGCTCCTCCCAGCCGCCGGCGGTGACGATCAGCATCGCGCGCTTGCCGGCCAGGGTGCCCTCGCCGTAGCGGTCGCCCCAGCGCCGCTCGCTGTGCTCGCCGACGCCATAAGCGAAGCCGAAGGCGTACACCCGGTCGACCCAGCCCTTGAGGATCGCCGGCATGCCGAACCACCAGAGCGGGAACTGGAGGATCAGGGCATCGGCCCACAGCAGCTTCTCGATCTCGGCCTTGACGTCCTCGGTCAGCGTGCCGGTCTCGAACGCCGCCTTGGACGCGGCGACCGCGATCAGCCGCTCCTCCGGCGGCTGCGACGGGAAGTCGGCGCGGTCGACCTCGGATCTCCAGCCCTCGGCGTAGAGATCCGACACCCGCACCTCATGGCCCTGCGCCTCCAGTTCGCGGATGGCGACGTCGCGCAGGGCGCCGTTCAGCGAGCGCGGCTCGGGATGGGCGAAAACCAGCAGCACCTTCATGGTCGGGGTCCTTTCACGAATACCGACCCCTCAGGTGGCGGTGGCCGCATCGATCCGCTATATGTTGGTAATGGATAGGATTATGCCGAAAAATGGATAAGCTGGACGTCTCGCTCGAGCGGATGCGCAGCTTCGTCCGCGTCGCCGAGCGCGGCAGCCTGTCGGCGGTGGCGCGCGAGCTGCGGGTCGGCCAATCCACCATCACCCGGCATCTGCGGGAGCTGGAGCAGGCGGTCGGCGTCCCCCTGCTCAGCCGCACCACCCGGCGCGTCACCCTGACCGACGAAGGCCGCCGCTACCATGCCGATTGCGTCCAGATCCTGCGGCTGGTGGAGCAGGCGGGGGATGCGGCCCGGGCCGCGCGCGGCGCCGCGTCCGGCACCATCCGCATCTCCTGCACCGCGGCCTTCGGGGTGCTGCAGGTCAGCCGGCTGCTCTTCGCCTTCCAGGACCTGCATCCCGGCATCGCCGTCGACCTCAACCTGACCGACGACTATGTCGACCTGGTGCGCGAGGGTGTCGACATCGCGCTGCGCCTGGGGCCGCTGACCGACAGCTCGATGAAGCTGCGCCCGCTCGGCCGGTCGCGCCGGCTGATGGCGGCGGCACCGGCCTATCTGGCGGCGCGCGGCCGCCCGTCCGCGCCGCAGGACCTGGCCGGGCACGAGGGCATCCGCATGACCAACATCGCCGGCAGCGAGACGCTGGTGCTGGAGGGGCCGGGTGGCGAGCGCCACACCGTGCCCTTCGGCGGCCGGTTTCGGGTCGATCACGGCCTCGCGGCGCGCGAGGCGCTGGCCGCCGGCCGCGGCATCGGCCCGGCGCATCGCTGGCTGGTCGACGATCTGCTGTCGGATGGACGGGTCGAGGCGATCCTGCCGGGCTGGGAGCCGCCGCCGGTGCCGCTGAGCCTGCTGATCGTGCCGGAGCGCGCCGGCATCGCCCGGGTGCGGCTGCTGGTCGACTTCCTGGCCGAGCGGATCGCCGGCATCCCTGGGATCGAGGCGCCGGGGCGCTAGCCGGCCTCGCCCGCGAGATGGTCGCGGTAGCGCTTGCGCAGCTCGGTCTTCAGCAGCTTGCCGGTGGCGGTGTGCGGCAACTCGTCGACGAACACCACGTCGTCCGGCCGCCACCATTTCGCGACCTTGCCGTCGAACCAGCCCAGGATCTCGTCCCGGGTCGGGGCCGTGCCCTCGGCCGGCACCGCGATCAGCACCGGCCGCTCGTCCCATTTCGGGTGGCGGGCACCGATCACTGCGGCCTCGCGCAGCTTGGGGTGGCCGAGAGCGATGTTCTCCAGCGCGATCGAGCTGATCCATTCGCCGCCCGACTTGATCACGTCCTTGGCGCGGTCGACGATCTCGACATAGCCGCTGCCGTCGATGGTGGCGACGTCGCCGGTGCGGAACCAGCCGTCGGGGGTGAAGGCCGGGTCGCCGTCGCGGCCGAAATAGGCGGCGGCCACCCAGGGGCCGCGCACCAGGATCTCGCCGAAGGCGACGCCGTCCGCCGGCACGTCGCGGCCCTCGGCATCGGCGATGCGCAGCCGGATGCCGGGGATGGCGCGGCCCTGCTTGCGCTTCAGCGCGCGCTGCTCCGCCTCGCTCTGGGCCAGCGTCTCCGGCTTCGGCGCGTTGAACAGGCCGATCGGGCTGGTCTCGGTCATGCCCCAGGCATGGCCGATCTCGACGCCGTAGTCCCGCTCGAACGCCTCGATCAGCGGCAGCGGGCAGGCCGAGCCGCCGATCACCAGCCGCGGCGGGCGAGTGAAGCGGCCGCCGCTCTCGCGCAGATGGGCCAGGAGGCCGAGCCAGATCGTCGGCACGCCGGCGGAGAAGGTCACCCCGGTCGCCTCGATCAGCCGGAACAGCGAGGCGCCGTCGAGGCGCGGCCCGGGCAGCACCAGCGACGCCCCGGCCAAGGGCGCGACGAAGGGGATGCCCCAGGCGTTGACGTGGAACATCGGCACCACCGGCATGGCGGTGTCGGTCGCGCGCAGGCAGAAGGCGTCCGGCTGGTTGGCCGCATAGGCGTGCAGCAGGGTCGAGCGGTGCGAGGTCAGCACGCCCTTCGGCTCGCCGGTGGTACCGGAGGAGTAGCAGAGGAAGGCGGCGGTGTTCTCGTCCAGCGCCGGCCAGTCGAAGGCGTCGGCATGGCCGGCGATCAGATTCTCATAGTCCAGGATCTCGAAGCGGGCGGCGAGGGCGGGCGCTACCGGGTCGGCCGGCGGCTCCAGCAGCACCAGGGTCCTCAGCTCCGGCAGCCGGTCGCCGATCCCGGCCAGGATCGGCAGGAACATCGGGTCGAGGAACAAATGGGTGTCGCCGGCATCGGCCAGGATATAGGCGATCTGGTGCGGGAACAGCCGCGGATTGACCGTGTGGCACACCGCGCCGATGCCGCTGACGCCGTAATACAGCTCGAGATGCCGGTGGTCGTTCCAGGCCAGCGTCGCCAGCCGCTCGCCCTGCGCCCCGCCGCGGGCCGTCAGGGCATGGGCCAGCCGGGCGGTGCGGGCGGCGATCTCGGGGTAGCTGTGGGTGACGGTGCTGCCGTCGCGGCGCTGGGTGACGATCCGCGCTTCCCGGTGGAGCCGGGCCGCATGCTCCAGCAGCGCGCCGATGCGCAAGGGTTCATGCTGCATCCGGCCGAGCATCGGCTCCTCCCCGTGTGCCGCGGCGGGCATGCCGCCTTTCACAGAGGATAAGAGGAAAGCTGTCGGCAGCTACAGGGAAAACGGGGAAAAGCCGCCGCTTGACAGGCATGGACCGGTCCGGACACCGTTGCCGAAATCGCGGCGGCACGGACCGTGCGGTTGTCTCCGGGGAGGGCAGAGTCTAAGAACCGCAACAGCCGTGCGGCGCCCGACGCCATGCGGTCGACAAAGAACAGGGATGTGGAGGCAGAGATGCGGGTTCTGGGAGCGTTCGTTGCCGGCCTGATGGCCGTGGGAAGCCTGGCCGCCGCGCCGCAGGGGCATGCGGCTGATCTGCTGAGCCAGGTGAAGTCGTCCGGCGAACTGGTCGTCGGCACCGAGATGCAGTTCGCGCCGTTCGATTTCCTCGAGGATGGCGAGCACAAGGGCCTGAACGTCGAGGTGTTCGACGAGATCGGCAAGGAGCTCGGGGTCAAGATCACCTTCGTCGACCTGCCCTGGGACAGCGTCCTGCCGGGCCTTGAGGCCGGCAAGTTCCAGGTCGTCGCCGGGCCGGTGACGATCACCAAGGCGCGGATGGAACGCTACCGCTTCACCTCGCCGATCGCCGACGCCTCGGTCGCGCTGCTCAAGCGGGCCGGCGACACCTCCGTGGCGAAGCCCGAGGACATCGCCGGCAAGGTGGTCGGCGCCGGCAAGGCTTCCTCGCAGCTGGAGCAGCTCAAGGCCTATGTCGCGACCCTGCCGGGCAAGACCGAGGTGCGCGAATATGTCGACAACAACCAGGCCTATGCCGATCTCGCCGCCGGCCGCATCGTCGCCGTCGGCAACTCGCTGCCGAACATCGCCTATGTCGCCCAGCAGCGGTCGGAGACCTTCGAGGTCGTGCTGCCGCCCTTCGGCAAGAAGGTCTATTTCGGCTATCTCGGCCGCAAGGACGCCGACACCGCGCCGCTGCTCGACGCGATCGACGCCGCCCTGGCCAAGATGAAGGCCGATGGCCGCCTCGCCGCGATCCAGAAGAAGTGGTTCGGGGTCGAGATGGACGTGCCCGCCACGGTGACCGACCCGAACGTCTGATACCGGTTGCCTGAGAGGGTCCGGTGTTCAGCACGGCCGTCATCCTGAAGAGCCTGCCGCTGCTGCTGAAGGGCGCGGTCACGACCCTCTGGGTCTCGGCCGTGTCGCTCGGCATCGGCTTCCTGCTCGCGGTCGGCATCTGCCTGCTGCGGCTGTCGCACCGGCCCGGGCCGCGCCGGGCCGGCACGCTCTATGTCAGCTTCTTCCGCGGCGTGCCGCTCCTGGTGCAGCTGCTGCTGGTGTTCTACCTGCTGCCCTTCATCGGCATCGACGTGCCGCCGCTGGTGGCGGCGATCGCGGCGCTGGCCCTGTGCACCGCGGCCTATATGGCGGAGATCCTGCGCGGCGGCTTCCTCGGCGTCGCCGGGGGCCAGCTGGAGGCGGCACGGCTGCTCGGCTTCCGGCCGTCCCAGGTGCTCTGGCGCATCCGGGTGCCGCTGGCGCTGCGCCTGACCATGCCGGCGCTGGTCAACGAGTGCACGATGATCCTGAAGGCGTCGTCGCTGATCTCCGTGGTCGGGGTGGCGGAGCTGACGCGGGTCAGCCAGAACATCGTCGCCACCAGCTACCGGCCGCTGGAGATCTATCTCGCCGGCGGGGTGCTGTACCTGGTGCTGAACTTCGCTCTGTCCGGCCTCGGCCTGTGGCTGCAGCGGCGGCTGGGGGCCGGGCGATGAGCTTCGATCCCGCCGTCATCCTCGACCGCTGGGACGAGGTGCTGTCCGGCCTCGGCGTCACCCTCGGCACCTGGATCGCCGGCGTCGCCATCGGCCTCGTGCTCGGCTTCGCCCTGGCGCTGATGCAGCGCGGCCTCGGCCGGGTGGTCCGCGCCGCGGTGCGGGTGGTGATCGAGATCGTCCGCGGCACGCCCTTCCTGGTGCAGCTCTTCATCCTCTATTACGGCGGCCCCGGCTTCGGCCTGGTGCTCGACCCGATCGAGGCCGGGCTGCTCGGCCTCGGCCTCTATGCCGGCGCCTATTTCGCCGAGATCTTCCGCGCCGGCTTCGAATCCGTGCCCAAGGGCCAGGTCGAGGCCGCCGCCTGCCTCGGCATGGGCCGCGCCACCATCCTGATGCGGATCGTGCTGCCGCAGATGCTGGTGGTGATCCTGCCGGCGCTGGTCAACATGGTCATCCTCCTCAGCAAGGAGACTGCCATTCTGTCGATCGTCACCATCCCCGAGCTGACCTTCGTCATCCGCGGCATCGGCGCCGAGACCTTCGCCTTCGTCGAGACGACGCTGGCCCTGGCGCTGATCTATTGGGGCCTGGTCGAGGTCGCCGCCGGCTTCGGCCGCTGGGCCGAGCGCCGCGTCGGCCGCTTCCTGGTGCCGGCGTCATGACCGGGCGGGCCCTGATCCAGCTGACCGGCGTCACCAAGCAGTTCGGGACGACCCAAGTGCTCAAGGGCGTCGATCTCGAGATCGACCAGTCCGAGGTCGTCTGCATCGTCGGCCCCTCCGGCTCGGGCAAGAGCACGCTGCTGCGCTGCATGGTCTTCCTCGAGGAGCACGATGCCGGCGAGATCCGCATCGATGGCGAGCCGATCGGCTGGGTCGTGGACAAGGTCGGCAAGCGCCGGCGCATGGGCGAGGCCGGGATCCGCAAGGCGCGGCGGAATGTCGGCATGGTGTTCCAGCAGTTCAACCTGTGGCCGCACATGACCGCGCTCGGCAATGTCGCCGAGGCGCTGATCCGCGTCCGCCGGCTGCCGCGGGCCGAGGCGGAGCGGAAGGCCCAGGCCGCGCTCGACCGGGTGGGGCTGGCCGGCAAGGGCGACTCCTACCCGTCGCAGCTGTCCGGCGGCCAGCAGCAGCGCGTGGCGATCGCCCGGGCGCTGGCGATGGAGCCGGAGATCATGCTGTTCGATGAGCCGACCTCCTCGCTCGACCCCGAGCTGGTCGGCGAGGTGCTGGAGGTGATGCGCGCTTTGGCCCGCGACGGCATGACCATGGTGGTGGTGACCCATGAGATGGGCTTCGCCGCCCAGGTCGCGACCTCCGTCGTGTTCGTCGACGAGGGCCGGATCCTGGCCAAGGGGCCGCCGCGGCAGATCTTCCTGGAGGACGGGCATCCCCGGATCCGGCAGTTCCTGGACAATTACCGCCGGCGCAACGCCTTCTGGCAGGATGCGCCGGCCGAAGCAGTGGGAGGATGAGATGACCGAGACCCTGGGCCTGCCGATCGTGGACTTTGCGCCCGTGGTCGCCGGCGACCCGGCCGGCACGGCGGAGGCGGCGGCGCAGATCCATGCCGCCTGCACCCGGGTAGGCTTCTTCTACATCCGCAACCACGGCGTGCCCCAGGACGTGATCGAGGCGGCGGTCGCCACCATGCGGCGCTTCTTCGACCTGCCGGTCGAGACCAAGCGCCAGGTCAAGGTCAACCAGCGCCACCGCGGCTTCCACGAGATCGGCGGGGCGCTGATGTACGGCGCCAAGAAGCCCGACTACAAGGAGTTCTTCTCGACCGGGCTGGAGCTGCCGGAGGACGACCCCGACGTGCTGGCCGGCCAGGCGCTGCGCGGCCCGAACAACTGGCCTTCCTTCATGCCCGAGGTGCAGCGCGACTTCTACCGCTACTACGAGGCGATCGGCGTCTGCGGCGCCCATCTGCTGCGGGCCGTGGCCCTCAGCCTCGGCATCGCGCCGGACTTCTTCGCCGAGCGCTATGCCAAGCGGATGCAGCGCACTCAGGCGGTGTTCTACCCGCCGCAGCCGGCCGATCTCGGCGCCGAGCAGTTCGGCGTGGCGCCCCACACCGATTATGGCTGCATCACCCTCCTGTGGCAGGACCAGACCGGCGGGCTGGAGGTCCAGCGCAAGGACGGGCAGTGGATCGACGCGGTGCCGGTCGATGGCACCTTCGTGATCAATGTCGGCGACCTGCTGGCCCGCTGGTCGAACGACCGCTTCGCCTCGACCCCGCACCGGGTGGTGAACCGCAGCGGCCGCAAGCGCCTGTCGATCGCCACCTTCTACGACCCGACCTACACCGCTTCGGTCGATCCGCGCGACCTGAACCTCGGGGCAGGGGAGGAGCCGCACTATCCGCCGGTCGACGCCGGCGACTACATCGTCGGCCGGATCAACGACTCGTTCAAATACCGCCAGAAGGCCTGACGCCCGGCAAGCTCTTCAGGCCCGGACGGCCAGGTACTCCCGGTCGACGGAGGAGTCGTGCACCCGGGGGTCGAAGCCGTAGATGTGCAGCGAGATCGCGACCGCGTCGCCGTCATTGACCATCTGATGGATGTTGGGCTGGGCCGTGGCCAGGCTGGCCATGTCGCCCGGCTGGTGCAGGGTTTCCCAGGTCCGGGCCACGCGGACCTCGTCCAGCGCCCGGAAGCGGAGCTCGCTCAGGCTGCCGCGGATGATGCCGAAGGCGCAGGAGCAGTGATGGTCGTGGATCGCCGTCCGGGCGCCGCGGTCCCACACCATGGCCCAGACGCTGCGCTCGGCATCGTTCCACAGCAGGTTGCGGGCGTAGCGGCCGGGCCGCCACGACAGGTCCAGGTCGCAGACCAGCTCGGGATGGGCCGTGAAATGCTCCAGCAGCGCCTCGGCCGACCCGCCGAAATCTGGCATGGTCGCCAGCATCGAGCCTTGCCACCGGGCGGTGGCGCGGAAGGCGTCTGCTGCGGCTGCGTGGGTCATTGTCCGGCCTGCCTCTCCAATCCTGGAAACAGCGTAAGCCCGGCCGGCGGGAACCGGCTTGCGTTGTTGCCGGGAAGAACGAGGTCGTCGGAAAATGATTTTCTGATTTCGCCGTTTCTGTGGAAATTGAATCCATCATCGGCTTTTCGGGCGACGCCGCCCACGCGCCGCCACCGAAGGATCGTCCGCCATGGCCCCGCCGACCACGCTCAAGCTCGACGAGATCGACCTCAGGATCCTGAAGGCGCTGCAGGCGGATGCGACGATCGCGCTGGCCGATCTGGCGGAGAAGGCCGGCATCTCGGCCACGCCGTGCTGGCGCCGGGTGCAGAAGTTGGAGCAGGCGGGCATCGTCCGCAAGCGCGTGGCGCTGCTTGACAAGGCGGCCCTCAATGTCGGCGTGACGGTGTTCATCGCCGTGCGCACCAACCAGCACTCGGTCGAATGGCTCGAACGCTTCAGCCGGGCCGTGCGCGACCTGCCGGAGGTGGTCGACGTGTACCGGATGAGCGGCGAGGTCGACTACCTGCTCAAGGCCTGTGTCGCCGATATCGCCAGCTATGACGAGCTGTACAAGAAGATCATCGCCCGCATCGAGCTGGCGGACGTCACCTCCATGTTCGCGATGGAGGAGATCAAGTCGACGACCGAGATCCCCCTCGGCTTCGTCAAACCCTGAGGCCGGCCACGGGTGTCCGGTTAAGCTTTTCGGGTTGCAGAATTAAGCGCTGCGCTAAACTTTTATTGTCATTGCCGGGCTTGACCCGGCAATCCAGGGGCTACACAGAGCTGCTCTGGCCGCCCCTGGATCCTCGGGTCAAGCCCGAGGATGACAATAAAATAGAGTAGGAATCTAAGATAAACATGCTTCAGTTGTGATATTTCCTTGGTCGGGCGGCCGTGGAAATCGGCCGGCTGCCGGCGGCTTTCCGCCTCATGCCGGTGAGAAACTTTACCTTCTGGTAAAATTTTTTCGGCCGGCCTGTCGATTCCGGGCCGCCCCGTTCGTCTTCTCCTCAGAGAGCCGGCGTTCCGGAGCGGGATGGGCCCCTCCGCGAGGCGATCCGGCACAGGGCGGAGAAGGACTCATGTCGCAGCCGCGGACGGACACATCCTATCGCTGGGTCATCATCGGTGTCGGCGCGCTCATGACCTGCGTCGGCATCGGCGCGATGTTCTCGCTGGCGATCTTCCTGCAGCCGATGGCGACCGATACGGGCTGGAGCCGCGCCGGCATCTCCAGCGCCATGACGCTCAATTTCCTGGTCATGGGCGTGGCCGGCTTCGGCTGGGGGACGCTCAGCGACCGGCTCGGCGCCCGGACCGTGGTGCTGTGCGGCGCAGCGCTGCTGGGGCTGGCCCTGGTGCTGGCCAGCCACGCCACCTCGCTGGCCTGGTTCCAGCTGATCTACGGCACGCTGGTTGGGCTGGCGGCCGGCGCCTTCTTCGCGCCGATGATCTCGGCCGCCACCGCCTGGTTCGAGACCAATCGCGGCCTCGCCGTCTCGCTGGTCTCGGCCGGCGTCGGCGTGGCGCCGATGACGGTCTCGCCCTTCGCCGCCTGGCTGGTGGCGGATTACGGCTGGCGCACGGCGATGATGGTGATCGGCATCGCCGCCTGGGTCCTGCTGCTGCCGGCCGGGCTGCTGGTGCGGCGGCCGCCGGCTGCGGCCGGCGGGCATATGGGCGCCGCCGCGCCGTCCGGCGCCGACATGTCCGCGGGCCGGGCCTTCCGCACGCCGCAATTCGCCGTGCTGGCGGCGACCTTCTTCCTGTGCTGCGCCGCCCATTCCGGGCCGATCTTCCACATGGTCAGCTATGCCGTCACCTGCGGCATCCCGGCGCTGACGGCGGTCAGCATCTACAGCGTCGAGGGGCTGGCCGGGCTGGGCGGGCGCCTGCTGCTGGGCGTGGCGGCCGACCGCCTCGGCGTCAAGCGCGTGCTGGTGGCCGGGCTCCTGGTGCAGGCGGTCGTCATTGTCGCCTATCTGGCCGTGGCCAATCTCGGCGAGTTCTACCTGCTGGCCGCGATCTTCGGCACCGCCTATGGCGGGGTCATGCCGCTCTACGCCGTGCTGGCGCGCGAGTATTTCGGCCAGGCCGCCATGGGCAGCGTGTTCGGCGCCGCGACCATGGCCTCCAGCATCGGCATGGCGCTGGGGCCGCTGGCCGGGGGCTGGGTGTTCGACACCTTCGCCGCCTATCACTGGCTCTATATCGGGTCCTTCGCGGTCGGGCTCGGGGCCGTGGCGATCGCGCTTGCCTTCCCGCCGCTGCCGTCGCGGCACACCCGGCAGCTGCAGCCGGCGTGAACCGCGGCTGAGCGTCGGTCGGTAGCCCGTCCTGCTTCGGCAGGGCGGGGCCGCCGTCCGGATCAGCCCGGAATGCGCACAAAAACAAGCCGCGGGGGACCGCGGCTTGGTTGAGGTCGTTAGGAAGCGGAAGGGTGCAGAAGGTACTGCACGGCGAACTCTACCATAAATTCGGCAAGAGTGGAGTGTTTTTCTAAAGGATCGGCGCGAGGCCTTTGATCGGACAAAGAAAAATTGCCATACAATTCAGCTTGTACTTAGTGGTCAATGCTATAGGCGCCAAAGTTGACATGACGCCGTGAATATTCTCTCTAGAGGGCTGATCTGGAAGGCTTTTGGTCTGCGCTCTTCGGCAACGGCAGGGTCAGGGTGCTCCGGGTTCCGCCGTTCCGGTCGATGGTCAGGCTGCCGTCCAGGCGCCGGGCCATGGCCTCGACCAGGGTCATGCCGAAGCCGCGCCGGCTGCCGTCGTCCGGCCGGCCGTCATCGACGATGGTCAGGACCAGACTGTCGCCGTCGTCGCGATGCAGCGACACCGCGATGCGGCCGCCGCGGCCGTCGCGGAAGCCGTGCTTCAGGCTGTTGGTCACCAGCTCATTGACGATCAGGCCGAGATGGATGGCGCTGTCCAGCGGGATCTGCTGCGGCGGCGCCTCGACCGTCAGCGCCACCGGTCCGGTGCTGGCGGCGAAGGCCGACTGCAGATGGGCGCACAGCTCCTGCACATAGCTGCCGGCATCGATGTGGGACAGGTCGTCCGACCGGTACAGCTTCTGATGCACCAGGCTCAGTGACTGGATGCGGTGGCCGACCACCGCCAGCTCCTCCCGCACCGCCGCCTCGGTGGCGCGCGAGGCCTGCAGATTCAGCAGGCTGGAGATGATCTGCAGGTTGTTGTTGACGCGGTGATGCACCTCCCGCATCAGCACGTCCTTCTCCTCCAGGCTGGCCCGCAGCGCCCGCTCGACCTCGCGCAGCTGGGCGTTGGCGGCGATCAGCTGCTCCTCGCGCTGGCGCAGCTCGGTCAGGCTGGCGATCTGCTCCACGGTTTGCCTGTGCACCTCCTCGAAGGGGTCGACGCCGGTTTCGCCGGCCAGCGCCGCCATGGTCCGGTGGGCCAGCGCCGTCGGGTCAGCGCCGGCGCCCGGCGGCAGCTCCTTGCGCATCACCAGCCGGACCACGCCGCGGGCGTGGCGCAGCTCGACCCAATCCATCAGCGCCCGCACCGCCGCGGTGTCCAGGCGCGGGCGCTGCGGCTGGCCCTGGACGGGCGGGCGGCGAGGCGCGGCCAGCACGATCTCCAGCGCCATCGGCGGGCCGGCGGTGACCAGCAGCGACACGTTGGCCTGCTCGAACCGCGCCAGGAAGCTGCGGGTCATGGCCGAGGTGGCGGCGACGATCCGCACCCGGTCGCGGCCGTCGAAGCCCAGTTCGGTCGCCACCAGCCGGACGCGCTGCCGCGCCGCGATCACGTCGCGCTCCTCGCGGGTGTCGATGGCCGTGATCAGGGCGGTGGTCGTCGTCGCGCTGTTCATGGCGGGGTCGCCGCTCTATCCGGTCGCCGCCGGCCTCAGGCCGGCGCGAGCGGCGGATGCATCGCCAGGGCCTGGCCGATCACCGAGACCAGGGCCTCCGGCCGGAACGGCTTGGTGACCAGGAAGGTCGGCTCCAGCCGCTCGCCGGTCAGGAGCCGCTCGGGGAAGCCGGTGACGAACACCACCGGCACCGAGATGCCGCGCAGGATGTCCTGCACCGCCTCGATGCCGCTGTCGCCGCCCTTCAGCTGGATGTCGGCCAGCACGATGTGCGGCGCCTCGCGCTTCGACAGGGCGACGGCCTCGGCGTGGTTGGAGGCGGTGCCGCAGACGGTGTGGCCCATCTCCTCGACGATGCGGGCGATGTCCATGGCGATCAGCGGCTCGTCCTCGACGATCAGGATCCGGGCCGGGTGCTGGCGCTGCATCTCCTTGCGGGCGGCGTCCAGCTGGTCGCGCACCTCCGCCTCCGACAGGTGCAGGATGAAGCCGACATCCTCGAAGGAGAAGCCCTCCAGCGACACCAGCAGCAGCACCTGGCGCTGCGTCGGGGTCAGCTGCGACAGCCGGGCTTCGACCGGCACAAGTCCTTCCAGCGGCGACGCTTCATCGCCGTCATCGGTGGCGTGCAGCAGGGTGCAGACGTCGTGGAACACCGCGAAGAGCTGGACCCGCAGGTTGCCCTCCGGCGGGATCCGCTGCGGGTCGGCGAGGATCGCCTCGAGGAACACGCGCATATACTGGTCGCCGCGCTCCTGCGACCCGACCAGGGCCCGGGCATAGCGCCGCAGGTAGGGCAGGTGCTTGAGGATTTCCTGCGAAGTGCCGGTCATCGAAATTCCACCTTGGACTGTCCGAGGGGCTCGCCCCGTCGAGCGTTTATGCTTAGCGGTCGGGGCCCGTGATCGCAATCCGTTCCGATGCCGCAGAACACGCGAGAGGGGCGGGGAGTGCCACAGGAACTTCCATCCTGGCTGAGGATTGGTAATGTAGCGCACCACCACTGGCCGAAGCAGAGCGGGATCCAGCGTTGATGAATCGACGGCGCGGCGAGAAGACGCGAAGGCGGGAGGCAGGGTCACGGCCGGCCGATTCCGGCCGTCCGGCACCGGACCGCCTGAAACGGCCGCCGCAATTCGACAACTGGCTCTCGCAGCAGCTCCGGTCGTTGTACGATCCGGTGCTGGAGGAGCCCTTGCCGGACGACCTGATGAAGATGCTCGAGGATGGCGCCAAGGGGGGCGCCGGGAAGAAGGAGGACGAGGATCGCTGACCGACAGAGGCACGGCGAGGTGCGGACAGGCCGAATTTCTGCCTTATTCGGTGCCGAGAGTTCCGGCCGCACCGCCATCGATCCCGCGTGGCCGGCACAGCCGTCGGCGTCAATGAGGAGGGAAATGTGCCATTCGATTTTCACGCTGAGCTGACCAAGGCGATCCCGCATCTGCGGGCCTTCGCGCGTTCGCTCAGCGGTGATGCGGATCGCGCCGATGATCTGGTCCAGGACGCGATCCTTCGCGCGCTGCGGGCCGAGAGCCAGTTCACGCCGGGCACCAACTTCCGGGCCTGGATCTTCACGATTCTGCGCAACCAGTACGTCAACCAGCTGCGCCGCCGGAAGTTCGTGGCGGAGCCGAAGGACGGGGTCGACCTCGACCTCCTCTGGGTGCCGCCGTCGCAGGATGCGAAGCTGGAGTTCCAGGACTTCCGCCGGGCGCTGATGCTGCTGACGCCCGACCAGCGCGAGATCCTGCTGATGGTCGGCGCCTCGGGCTTCAGCTACGAGGAGGCGGCGGAGATCTGCAACTGCGCCGTCGGCACGGTGAAGAGCCGCCTGTCCCGAGCCCGGCGCGAGCTGTCGAGGCTGCTCAGCGCGGGGCGAGGATCGGCGAGACGAGGCGACTTCGCAGGCGAGCGGCGCGGACGCGGAGCCGCCGCGGCGCCGGCGAAAATAATGCCCCCTCGGCTCGCCCTGCAGCCCGCGTCGCGGCGGACGGCCTGAGGCCTCGCCGCGTGACCTGACATGTTGCGGTGAAGCGGGCGGCCTCCGGGCCGCCCGCTTCCGTTTCAGGCCTTCGAGTCGCGCGGCGTGGTCAGCTCGCCGACGATCGGACTGGTGGCCGGCCGGTTGACGAAGGGCTCGCGCGCCTCGGCCGGCACGGCCTGGCGGCGGGTCATCCGCCAGGCGGTGAAGATCGCGGTGGCGGTGGCGATGGCGGCGCCGTGCAGGAACAGGCCCCGCGGCCCGACCCAGCCCATCACGGTCGACGCCACCAGCGGCCCGGCGCAGGCGCCGACGCCCCAGCACAGCAGCAGACTGCTCGACAGCGCCACGGCGGTGCCGCGCGGCGCCAGGTCGTTGGCATGGGCGACGCAGATGCCGTAGGTCGAGATCGAGGCCGCGCCCCACAGGCCGAACAGGACGGCCAGCAGCCAGTCCGAATCCGGCCGCGCCAGGGCCAGGGCCAGCGACACCAGGATGGTGACGACGCTGGCGCCGAGCATCACCAGGCGCCGGTCGATCCGGTCGGACAGCCGGCCCAGCGGCCATTGCGCCAGCAGGTTGCCGACCTGGGACATCGCCGGGATGGCGCCGGCCAGCCCGACGCCGAGCCCGACCTGCAGCCCCCAGATCGGGCCGATCGAGGCGACGGCGCTGTTGATCAGCCCGCTGGACGCGCAGCCGATCACCGCGGCCGGCGCGATCCGGTACAGCTGGCGCAGCGGCAGGGTGCGGATGGCGGCGATCGACGGGGTGGTGGCGCGGGTCATCGCCACCGGGATCAGCGACATCGAATAGAAGGCCGAGGCGATCATGAACAGCCCCAGCACCACCGGGCCGCCGGTGAACAGCAGCACGAACTGGCCGCCGACCAGCGCCACCTTCTGAACGATGGTGTAGACCGAGAACACCCGGCCGCGATGGGCGTTCGGCGTCATCTCGTTCAGCCAGCTCTCGGCCACGGTGAACAGCCCGGCGGAGCAGAAGCCGGTGACCAGGCGCAGCGCCATCCACCAGGCCGGGTCGGCGGCGATGGTGAAGCTGAGCGCCGTCACCGAGGTGGCGGCGGCGTAGGCGGCGAAGGCGCGGATATGGCCGACCGCGCCGATGATCCGGGTCGACAGCAGGCAGCCCAGCAGGAAGCTCAGCGAATGCGCCGTCGCCACCGCGCTGAAGGCCTGGATCGAATAGCCGGCCTCGGTCAGCGAGATCGGCAGGATGGTGACCAGGATGCCGTTGGCGATCTGCAGGACGGAGATGCCGAGGATGATGGCGGCGACGGGCAGGTAGACGGCGGGCATGATCCGGGCGGCTCGGGGCGTTCCCGAGCAGCCAACCCCGGCCCGGTGAGGCATGTCAAACGGCGTGATCGAAGGTCAGCCCCGATTTGTCAGGCATGCCCGATCGGACGGGTTCCGGCCAGCCCGGCATCGGGCTAGGGTGGGGCGGCACAACCGTGGGACGGGGCATGCGGGGGGTGGCTGCAACCGGGCTGGGACCCTGGAAGCTGCAGGTCGTGGTGGCGGCGGTGTTCGCCGTCATCGTCCTGGCGATCGCGGGCGGGCTGATCTGGTACAACAACGGCGAGGTCAGACGGCTCGTCCGGGCGGATGCGAGCGCCCGCTTCGACCGGGTGGTCGACCGGGTGCGGGACGAGTTCAAGAAGGGGCTGCAGCTGGCCGAGGTGGTGCTGGACACCTCCACCCTGACGATCGAGACCGACGTGCCGGAGGACCATCTGGGCGTGGTGATGGCCGGCACCCTGCGCGACCTGGAGAAGGTGCTGCCCGCCGCCTCCTCCTTCTTCGTCGCCTGGACTGACGGCCGCTTCGTCATGGCGCAGTCGCTGGCGACGGCGCGGTTGCCTCAGCTGAAGTCCGCCGGGCTGCCCGGGGCAACCTATGTGCTGGAATTCGTCGACCCTGGCCCAAACGGCGCGGTCGTGCGCTGGGTCGTGACCGATGCCCGGGGCGGGCCGATGGGTGAGCCGGAGACGGCGTCCACCGATTTCGATCCCCGCACCCGGCCCTGGTACAAGCAGGCATCGGCCGCCACCGGGGCGGTCGTCACCGAGCCCTATCGCTTCGCCAACATGAACCAGGTGGGCCTGACGCTGGCGCGAAGGTCCCGCCTGGCCGACGATGTGGTGTTCGGCATCGATATCGGCCTGGCGAGCGTCGATCACACGCTGGACGACCTTCGCAGGGAGCATGGCCTCGATCTGGTGGTGTTCAGCCGGGCCGGGGAGCTGATCGCCCATCCCGACGGCGTCCGCTTCCGCACCGAGTTCCGGGAGGCGCGGGCGGAGCATCTGCCGCTGCTGACCGAGCTGGGATCGCCGATCCTGGCTGAGCTGTATCGCAGCTTCCAGGACATCGGCACGGGCCGGAACGTCACGCGCGAGCTCGGGGATGAACCCTATCTCGAGCGGTTCGAGCTCATCGCCTCCAACATGCCCGACGTGGTGCTCGGCATCGCCTATCCCTACGATCTGGTGGTCGGGCCGGCCGACCGCATCCGCTACATCTCACTGTTGATCGGCGTCGGCGCCACCGCCCTGGCGCTCGGCATCGTCCTGGCCGCGGCGCGGGCCCTGGCGCGACCGCTGCGCCGGGTGACGGGGGATCTGGGCCGGATCATGCGGTTCGACTTCCACGGCGGCGGCCAGGCCCAATCGCGGATCGAGGAGATCCGGTCGCTGTCTTCGGCGATCGACGTGCTCGGCCTCACCCTGCGGACCTTCGCCGCCTACGTCCCGGGCCAGATCGTCCGCGGCATCCTTGGCCAGACGCTGGTGCCGGCGCTGGGCGGGCGGCGCCAGCCGGTCACCGTGCTGTTCTCGGATGTCGCCGGCTTCACCGCGATGGCCGAAGGCCTGCCGCCGGAGGAGCTGATGGAGCGCACCTCGCGCTACTTCAGCGCGCTGGGGGAGGAGCTGATCGCCAGCGGCGCCACCATCGACAAGTATATCGGGGACAGCGTCATGGCGTTCTGGAACGCGCCGGAGGAACAGCCCGACCATGTTCGCCTGGCCTGTCTCGGCGCGCTCCGCGCCGCGGCGCGGGTCGACCGGCTGAACGCCGAATTCGAGGCCGAGGGCGGCGAGCCGATGCCGACCCGCTTCGGCCTGCACACCGGCGAGGCGGTGGTCGGCAATGTCGGCTCGGTCGACCGCATGAACTACACCGCGCTCGGCCACACCGTGAATGTGGCGGCGCGGCTGGAGGCGCTGGGCAAGATCCACGGCACCACCATCCTGGTCAGCGAGGCGGTGCGGCAGGCGGCGGGCGAGGAGTTCGAGTTCCGCTTCGTCGGCAACGAGGTGCCGCGCGGCGCCCGGGAGCCGGTGCCGATCTACGCGCTGGTCGGGCTGCGGGAGGAGACGACGCCTTAAGGTTGAGGGCCGACATAGCGGGCGCGGGGGCGGATCAGCCGGGCGGCGGCGTACTGCTCCATCACATGCGCCATCCAGCCGACGCTGCGGCCGAGGGCGAAGACGGCCAGCGGCGCCTCCGGCGGCAGGCCGGCCAGCCGGGCCGCCAGCACCAGGGCGAAGTCCAGCGTCGGTCGCTCGCCGGTCAGGTCGAACACGGTCTCGACCAGGGTGCGGGCGACCGCCAGCTCGGCGCTGTCCGGCAGGGTGGCGACGATGCGGTCCAGCAGGTGCTGGCCGCGCGGGTCGCCCTCCGGATACAGGGTGTGGCCGAAGCCGGGTAGGTCCTCGCCATGCTGCAGCCGCTCCACCGCGGTGCGGCGGGCATCGGCGGCGGCCAGCACCGCCTCCAGGAAGGCGCCGGTGCGGGCGCTCAGGCCGCCATGCAGCGGACCGTTCAGCGCCGCCAGCCCGGCGGCGACGGCGGCGTGCGGCGAGGCGCCGGTCGAGGCGGTGATGCGGGCGGCGAAGGTCGAGGCGGTCAGCTCGTGGTCGGCGCACAGCACCAGGGCGCGGCGCAGCAGGTCGGCGGCCGCCGGGGCGTTCCAGGCCTCGGCAAGAGCCTCATGGGCCGGTGCCGCGGTGGCCGGGCGCTGCAGCATCACCGCCGTCAGCCAGCGCAGCAGCCGCGCGCCGGTGCGCTGCAGCCCGGCGGTGGAGCGGGCGAGGGCGCGGTCGTCCTCCACCCCCAGCGCCGGCAGCACTGCCATCGCCCGTTCCAGCGGCGGCAGCTTCGCGGCGTCGGCGGCGATGCGGGCGGCGATAGGCGGCAGCGGCGCGGCCGGGCCGGCGAAGGGGTCGTCGGCGGCAACCGACCACAGCAGGCCGGCCACGCTCTCCAGCGTCGCGCTCTCGGCCAGCCGCACCGCGTCCCGGCCGCGGTAGTAGAGGCGGCCGCCGGCCACCAGGGTGATCGCCGATTCCAGCACCGGCTGGCCCCAGTACAGCGGCGGCTGGGCCGTCTCGGGCTCGGCCTTGCGGGCCAGGCGGCGGATGTCGGCGGCGGCGTAGCGGCGCTGCCGCCGGCCGGGCTCGGCGATCGAACGGATCATGCCGCGGCTGACATATGCGTAGAGCGTCGCCAGGCTGACCCCCAGCTCCGCCGCCGCCTCGCTCGCCGACAGGGTGGGTTCCTGGATCATGGGCGGGCGGCGCAGGTCGTGCACCGATCTTTCCCCTCATTGTCATTGCCGGGCTTGACCCGGCAATCCAGGATTCTCACCGCCTTCCGGGAACCCGACGGATGTACCACGTCTACATCATGGCCAGCGGACGGAACAGGACGCTCAATATCGGCGTCACCAGCGATCTGGCGCGCCGGGCCTATCAGCATCGGATGGGTGAGATCGACGGTTTCACCAAGCGCTATGGCGTGAAGACACTGGTTCATGTGGAAGCCTTCGATTGGGTCGAAGCGGCCATCCAGCGGGAGAAAACGCTCAAGAAGTGGCCGCGCCGCTGGAAGCTTGCGCTGATCGAACGCGAGAATCCGGACTGGCGGGATCTGTATGGTGACTTGGCATAGGCCGGCCTACGTGGCGGCAGCTTCCTGGATCGCCGGGTCAAGCCCGGCGATGACACATGAGGGAACTGCTCGAGTGGCTTCATCCTGATATATTGATCGTATCTATCAAGATTGACAACCTATGCCCATGGATCGACCTCTTGTGCATCTGCGAAGAAGGAGGTCGAGATGACGACAGGACTGGACGGAATCGTCGCCGCCGAGACGGTGATGAGCCTGGTGGATGGGCAGCGCGGCGTGCTGGTGATCCGCGGCCTGCCGGTCGAGGACGCGGCCCGGACGTTGGATTTCGAGGGCGTTCTGGCGCTGCTGTGGGACGGCTTCGCCGACACGGCGGACCTCAAGGTCCGGCTGGGCGCCGCCCGCGCCGCCGCCTTCCGCCATGTGCCGCGGCTGCTGCCCGCCGCCGCCGGGCTGCCGCCGGTCGACGGGCTGCGGGCGATGATCGCCGGCCTGGCCGATGATGCGGACGGCACCCCGCTCGGCCTCGTCGCGGCGATGCCGGTGTTCCTGGCGGCGCTGGTGCGCCAGGCGAAGGGCCAGGCCCCGGTGGCGCCCGACCCGAGATCCGGCCACGCCGCCGACCTGCTGCGCATGCTGGCAGACCGGCCGGCCGACCCGGGGCTGGCACGGGCGCTCGACGCCTATCTGGTCACCGTGTCCGACCATGGCCTGAACGCCTCGACCTTCGCCGCCCGCGTGGTGGCCTCGACCCTGGCCGGCACCGTGGCCTCGGTCACCGCCGCGCTGTGCGCGCTCAAGGGCCCGCTGCATGGCGGCGCGCCGGGGCCGGTGCTGGACATGCTCGACACCATCGGCACCGCCGAGGCCGCGCCCGGCTGGATCGAGGCGGAGCTGGCGGCCGGCCATCGGCTGATGGGCTTCGGTCACCGCATCTACCGCACCCGCGACCCGCGCGCCGATGTCTTGAAATCGGTGGTGGCCCGCCTGTCCAGCCCGCGCATCGCGCTGGCCGAGGCGGTGGAGACAGCGGCGCTGGTCGCGCTGCACAAGCACAAGCCGGACCGGCCGCTGGACATCAATGTCGAGTTCTACACCGCCCTGGTGCTCGACGCGGTCGGGCTCGACCGGTCGCTGTTCACCCCGGCCTTCGCCGTCGGCCGCGTCGCCGGCTGGACGGCACATATTCTGGAGCAGGAGCAGACCGGCCGGCTGCTGCGGCCCGACAGCCGCTATGTCGGCCCGGCGCCCAGCCTGGCGGCGTAGACACTTCCCGCCGTCATTGCGAGCGCAGCGAAGCAATCCAGGGCGGCTCGCATCGACCCCTGGATTGCTTCGTCGGCTGCGCCTCCTCGCAATGACGGTGGAAGGTTCCGCAAGGCCCTACTAGACAAACGCGAAGTCGCCCGCCTGCAGGGACGCGCGGTCGACGCCGAGCAGGATCAGCTTGTCGTCGGCGTCGAGCGTGATCACGGTGCCGTCCGTGCCGTAGCCGCTGGCATGCGCCATGACCGTGGCGAAGCTGGCGAAGATGTCGCGGTCGAACAGGATCACGTCGCCGGCTGCGTGGCTGAAATCGGTGACCACGTCGCGGCCGAAGCCGGGCTGGATCACGAAGACATCCGCCCCGGCGCCGCCGGTCATCCGGTCGTCCCCGGCGCCGCCATAGATCCGGTCGTCGCCGCTGCCGCCGGAGATGATGTCGCTGCCGTCGCCGCCGACCAGCCGGTCGTCGCCGCCCAGCCCGCCCAGCCGGTCGTCCCCGGCGCCGCCGCGCAGGGCGTTCGCGCCGGTATCGCCCTCCAGCCGGTCGGCGAAGGCGCTGCCCAGCAGGTTCTCGATGCCGGAATAGCTGTCCCCGGCCGCCGCGCCGGTGTTGCCGGCCGGCCGGTCCAGGCTGGCCTGCACCCCGGCGAGGCTGGTGGCATAGCCCGCCGTGTCGATGCCGTCGCCGCCCTTCAGGCTGTCCGCCCCGGCGCCGCCCTCCAGCAGGTCGTCGCCGGTGCCGCCGCTCAGGGAATCGTCGCCGAGGCCCCCGGCCAGATAGTCCTTGCCGGCACCGCCATCGGCGACGTCGTTGCCCACGCCCAGCAGCAGCACGTCCGGCCCGTCCGTGCCGGAATGATGCGGGGCCTCGTTCTCCTGGACGTAGACATCGGAGCCGTTGTTGGTGTCGCCGGGCGCCAGCGCGTCGTCGGTGGCGATCACGGTGGCGCTGCCGTCCGCGGTGGTGTCCGTGGCCAGCGGGCCGCTGACCGATTGCTGCCCGGTGCTGTCGTCGCCGACCACCAGCTGGCCGTCGACGACATGCACGTGGTAGCGCGGGCCGTCATAGTCGGGGCCGGCGGAGCCCAGAAAGGTGTTGGTGTCGGTGCCCAGGTCGCGCAGATACCAGCCGTTGTCCGAGGCGAGGGTGGTGTCCTGCCGGTACACGGCGTATTTCGCGTCCTCGGTCACCGTGACATTGTAGGCGTCCTGCAGAACGATCCTGCCGCCCGTCTCCGTGAGGTACAGGGAGACGGGATGGAATTCATACCCCTCGATGCCGGAATAGTGCTCGGCGAACCAGGCCGCCTTGCCGTTCGCCAGCATCACCGGGCCGCCGTCGAACTCATAGGCGTCGCCATGGACGCTGCCGATGCTGGCGGTGGTGCCGTCGACCAGGTTCTTCAGCGTGATGCCGTCGGCACTGTAGATGCCGTCATAGGCATCGGCCCAGACCACCCATTGACCATCGGCGGAGATCAGCGGGCCTTCCCGCACGATGGCTGGGTCCCATGGATCGCCGGAAACGCGGCTGTAGGAGTCATCCGCGCCGACCACGAGATTCAGAGTGGCGCGGTCGTCCGGAACGCCGGGCCCGCCGGCGCGGAGGACGATGGTGCCGACCGTGGGATCGGCATAGCCGTGCGACAGGTGGATCGAGCTGCTGCCGGGCCCCACCTGGTAGAGCTGCAGCGGGGAGCCGTCGCCCCAGTTGACCACGAGCCGGGTGGCGCCGTTCAGGGCGATGTCGAGGCCCAGGGCCGGGCCGTCGGCCGGGTCGGGCGAATAGGCGACATTGGTGATCAGCGGCATTTGAACCCTCCGAAAATGGGACTCGGGTTCACGTCCGCGCAGGCGGGCAAGCCTCCCAATCTTCTGTTTTGGGAAAACTATCAGATCGAAGCGAGATCGGACACGCCTCGGGAAGGTTTCGGGCGAGAAAGCAGGCTTTGTTCGCCGTAGGCAGGGGCATGTCGAGGATTCGATGAAGGCTCCGGCGGCTCGCCGGCAATGAAGCTTGGCCGGGGCGGTATCGGCCGCGGCCGGATCGGGCCCGGCTGCGCCCGAAGACCCGCGGCCGGGCCGGGGAGGGGCAGGGCCAGTTGGCGGATCCGCTGTTCGGGCGCAGGGCGGATGCGGCCGCGGCTCGGGCACAGCTCGCGCACCGGGCAGCTGCCGCAGCGCGGGCGGCGGTCGGTGCAATGGTCATGGCCTAGGCGCTTGACCAGCCAGTGGTGCCGCTCGATCCGGTCATTGTCCCAATCGGACGGCAGCATCGCCAGCAGCGGCTCATGCGCCGCCTCGGCATCGGCGCGGCGCGAGATCAGGCCGAGCCGCTTGGCCGTGCGGTGATGGCCGGTGGAGACGGGCAGGGCGCGCATCCGCAGCCGGCTGAACAGCAGCACGCTGGCGGCCGTCTTCGGGCCGACGCCCGGCAGCTTCTGCAGCCAGGCGGCCGCGCCGTCGACGCCGAGCCCGGCCAGGAAGTCCAGTTCCAGCCGGCCGCGGGCGGCCTGCAGCGCCCGCAGCGCCTCCTGCAGCGTCTGCGCCTTGCGGTCGGGCCAGGTGGTGCGGCCGATCAGCCGCTCGACCACCGCCGGGTCGGCGTCGAGCAGGGCTTCCCAGCACGGGAAGCGGATGCGCAGCACCCGATGGGCGGCCATCGCCGCCTCGTCCCGGGTGCGGGCGGACAGGAGCGCCAGCACCAGAACTTCGACCGGGTCCGGATACAGCCAGCGCGGCGGCGGCCCGAAGGCGGCGGCCAGGGCGGTGTCGATCCGGATCAGGCGGGCGGGCATGGCGTCGACCATGCCGGTAGGTTAGAACAAAATGAGAACGAAGGCGAGTCGGATTGGAGAGTGCACGACTCCGACCTCCGGCATTCCTCAGCCGTCATGCGAGGAGGCGATAGCCGACGAAGCAATCGAGGGGCCACGCCAAACCGCCCTGGATTGCTTCGCTGCGCTCGCAATGACGGTTAAGGGTTCCGCCAGCCGCTCGTCACGGCCTCATCACCAAGCCGTGTACCCGCCATCCGGGCCGAGGATGGCGCCGGTGAAGAAGCCGGAGGCGTCGGCGGCCAGGAACAGGGCGGTGGCGGCGATCTCCCAGGGCTCGCCGCAGCGGGCCATCGGGGTCATCTCGATCCACTGGTTGTACCATTCGGTCTTGGTGCGGCCGGCCAGGGTCATGTCGGTGGCGATGTAGCCGGGGGCGATGGCGTTGACCCGCACCCCGTGCGGCGCCCATTCGCAGGCCAGCGACTTGGTCAGCAGGTGCACCGCGGCCTTGCTGGCGTTGTAATGCGCCTGGCCCTGCGGCTTGTTGACGATGATGCCGGACATCGAGCCGATGTTGATCACGCTGCCGCGCTTCGCCGTCACCATGTGCCTGCCGAAGGCGCGGGCGCACCAGAAGACGGCGTTGACGTTCAGGTCCATGACCTTGCGCCATTCCTCGTCGCTGGTCTCCAGCGCGTCGCTGTTGCGGGCCATGCCGGCATTGTTGACCAGGATGTCGACCCGGCCGTGCTTCGCCTGGACGCCATCGGCCGCCTTGGTCACGGCGTCCGGGTCGGTGACGTCGAGATGGATGAAGTCGCCGCCCACCGCCTTGGCCGTCTCGGCGCCGATCTCGGCCAGGATCTCGGCCACCACCACCTTGGCGCCGGCCTCGGCCAGCGCCTCGCAGGTCGCCCGGCCGATGCCGCGGCCGCCGCCGGTCACCACCGCCACGCGGCCGGAAAGGTCGAATTTCTCGCGGTACATGGTCGTCTCCATCAACGGACAGGAACTAGTTCGGGATCAGGTCGACGGCCCTATCGGCGAGGGCCAGGACCGGGGCGTTGGTGTTGCCGCTGGTCACCCGCGGCATGATCGACGCGTCGATGACGCGCAGCCGATCCACCCCGCGGACGTTCAGCGCCCGGTCGACCACCGCCATCGGGTCGTCGTCCCGGCCCATGCGGCAGGTGCCGACCGGGTGGTAGTTGGTCTTGACCGTGCGCCGGCAATGCGCCGCCAGCTCCTCGTCGCTGGTGGCGGCGTCGCCGGGGAAGATCTCGCCGGTCACCATCCGCCGCACCGGGTCGGCCGCCAGCACCCGGCGGGCATAGCGCAGCCCGGCCACCGACAGGCGCAGATCCTCCGGGTCGCCGAAGAAGGCGCAGTCGATCAGCGGCGGGTCGGTCGGGTCGGCGGAGCGCAGCGCCACCGACCCGCGCGCCTTCGGCCGCATCAGGCAGGCGTTCAGCGTCACCCCGTCGGTCGGCGCCACGCCGGTGACGTCGCGGTCGAGATAGACCGTCGGCACGCAGTACAGCTGCAGCTTCGGGTCGCTCTGGTCCTCGCCGTCCGGGTCGATGAAGGCGCAGGCCTCGACGCCCGTGGTGGTCACCGGCCCGGTCTTGAACATCAGGTATTGCAGCCCGGCCAGGACCATCGGCAGGCCGCGGTCCCGGCCGAAATAGCCATAGGCGCCGTTGGTGGCGGCCACCACCGGCACCTCGTGATGGTCCTGCAGGTTGGCACCGACGCCCGGCAGGTCGGCCTTCACAGGAATGCCGTGCCGGCCCAGAGCCTCTGCCGGGCCGATGCCGCTGAGCATCAAGAGCTTGGGCGAGGCATAGGCGCCGGCGGCGAGGATCACCTCGGCCGCGGAGGCGCGGCGGCTCTGCCCGTCCTTGACGTAGTCGACGCCGGTGGCGCGGCCGCCCTCGACCAGGATGCGGGTTACGGCGGCGCCGGTCTCGACCGTCAGCTTCGGGTCGCGCAGCACCGGGGCCAGGAAGGCGGCGACGGCGCTGCAGCGGGTGCGCGTCGCCGCATCGATGGTGTGCTGCATGAAGCCGACGCCGGCCTGCTCGCCGCCGTTGAAGTCCGGCCGGTAGGGCATGCCCATGCCCTGCAGCGCCTGGACGAAGGCGCGGCTCATCGTGCAGTGCTGGCCGAGATGCGAGACCTTCAGCGGCCCCTCGGTGCCATGGAAGGGCGCCCCCAGATGGTCGTTGCCCTCCTGCTTGACGAAATAGGGCAAGAGGTCGTCCCAGCCCCAGCCGGAGCCGCCACCCAGATCGGCGTCCCAGCTATCGTAGTCCTGCGGCCGGCCGCGCATATAGACCATGGCGTTGACCGCGCTGCCGCCGCCCAGCAGCTTGCCGGTCGGGATGATCGGGGCGCGGCCGCCCAACTGCTGCTGCGGCACGGTCTGGTTCAGGGTCAGGTAGGTGTCCTGGTTCAGGAACTTCATGTAGCCGGCCGGCATGTCCAGCAGGCGGCTGCCGCGCCGGCCCCCGGCCTCCAGCAGCAGCACCCGGGCCCGCCGCTCGGTCACCAGCCGGCTGGCGACAACGCAGCCGGCGCTGCCGCCGCCGACGATGATGAAGTCGTAGCCGTCAGCCATGATGGGCGGTGGTCCTCGGGGAGGAGGGGAGGGTCACTTCACCGCCCCGAAGGTCAGGCCGCGCACCAGCTGGCGCTGCGACAGCCAGCCCAGCACCAGGATCGGGGCGATGGCCAGCGTCGACGCGGCCGAGAGCTTGGCCCAGAACAGCCCCTCCGGGCTGGAGAAGGAGGCGATGAAGGCGGTCAGCGGCCCGGAATCCGGCCCGGTCAGGTTGATGCTCCAGAACGCCTCGTTCCAGCTCAGGATGATGGTCAGGAGCGAGGTCGAGACGATGCCGGGCAGGGTGGTGGGCAACAGGATGTGCACCATCTCCTGCCACGACCCGGCGCCGTCCACCCGCGCCGCCTCCAGGATCTCCTTCGGGTAGTCGCGGAAGTAGGTGTAGAGCATCCACACCACGATCGGCAGGTTCACCAGCGTCATCAGCAGGATCATGCCGACGACCGAGTTGAGCAGGCCGAGGTCACGGAAGCCCATATACATCGGCACCAGCACGCCGACCGCGGGCATCATCTTGGTCGACAGCATCCACAGGAGGGTCCCGTCGGTGCGCCTGGTCGGGAAGAAGGCCATCGAATAGGCCGCCATGCCGCCGAGGATCAGGCACAGGAAGGTCGATCCGAAGGAGATGTAGACCGAGTTCAGCGCGTAGCTGACATAGTCGATGCGCGAATTGACCGCGGCGTAGTTCTCCAGCGTCGGGGTGAAGAACAGCGAAGGCGGGGTGGCGAAGGCGTCGATCTCGGTCTTGAAGCTGGTCAGCACCATCCAGCCGATCGGGAAGAACAGGACCAGCCCGACGGCCCAGCCCAGGATGGTGACGCCGACCGTCTGCCGCGCGGAGCGTTTCACGGCCATGGCTCAGCCCCCCTTCTTGAGCGTGCGGGCCAGGGCGCGCACCAGGAAGAAGGCGACGATATTGGCCAGGATCACGGCGATCACGCCGCCGGCCGAGGCGCCGCCGACATTGAACTGCTGCAGGCCGTTCCGGTAGACGAGATAGGTCAGGTTGGTGCTGGCCGTGCCCGGCCCGCCATTGGTGGTGACCAGGATCTCGGCGAAGATCGCCAGCAGGAAGATGGTCTGCACCATGATGACGACGCCGATGGCGTGCATCAGATGCGGCAGCACGATGAAGAAGAACATCGCGATCGGCCCGGCGCCGTCGATCCGCGCCGCCTCGCGCTGCTCATGGTCCAGCGACTGCAGCGCGGTCAGCAGGATCAGCACGGCGAAGGGCAGCCACTGCCAGGCGACGATGATGACGATGGTGGCCAGGGGCGCCTGGCTGAGCCAGTCGATCGGCTCCAGCCCGACCGAGCGCGCCACCCAGGTGAGGACGCCGGAGACCGGGTGCAGCAGCAGGTTCTTCCACACCAGGGCGCTGACCGTCGGCATGACGAAGAACGGCGCGATCACCAGCACGCGGACGATGCCGCGGCCGGGGAAGGGCTGGTCCAGCAGGATCGCGATCAGCGTGCCCAGCACCACGGTGATGGCGAGGACGGAGGCGACCAGGATCAGCGTGTTCTGGATCGCCGACCAGAAGGCCGGGTCGGACAGCAGGTAGGTGTAGTTGTTGATCCCCGCGAAGCCGCGCCGCAGCGGGTTCATCAGGTTGTAGCGCAGGGTCGAGAAGTAGATCGTCGCCGCCAGCGGCACGAAGGTCCACAGGATCAGGACCGTGACCGAGGGGGCGAGGAGCAGCGTCGCCTTGCGCCGGGTCGAGGCGATGGCGGCCATGGCGTGCATCCTTTCCTTGCGCGGAGGCGCGGGGGGCGGGGCGGTTCTTTTGTGGAGAGGCCGCACCCCCTCACCCTCCCGGCCCGAGCGGGCCGGGCCCCTCCCTCTCCCCAAGGAGAGGGAACGGTCACCTCTCCTTGGGGAGAGGTCGGAAATCCGTCAGGATTTCCGGGTGAGGGGGCGAAATCGCGACAGCGATTTCGTCTGGCGAGCCTCAGCTCTTACTTATACCCGCCCTGGGTGATGGCCCGGTCGGCGGCGTCCTGCGAGGCCTTCAGGGCCGCGTCGACCGTCTCCGAGCCGGCGAGGGCGGCGGCGATCTGCTGGCCGACCTCGGTGCCGATGGCCTGGAACTCCGGGATGCCGACGAACTGCACGCCGGTGTAGGGCACCTTCTCGACCGTGGCGTCGTTCGGGTCCGCGGTCTCGATCGCCTTCAGCACGAAGGACGCGAAGGGCGCGGCCTTCTGGTACTCGGGGTTGGCGTAGGTCGAGCTGCGGGTGCCGGGCGGGACCACGGTCCAGCCGTCGCTCTTGGCGACCTTCTCGATATAGGCCTTGGACGTGGCCCAGGCGATGAACTTCTTGGCGGCGTCCGGCGACTTGGTCGACTTCGGCACGGCCAGTGCCCAGGACCACAGCCAGTGGTTGCCCTTCGGCGACTTGGCGATCGGCGCCTGGGCGAAGGCGACCTTGTCGGAGACGGTCGAGTCCTTCGGGTTGTACAGGTAGCCGGCGGCCGAGGTGGCGTCGATCCACATCGCGCATTTGCCGCTGGCGAACAGCGCCCGGTTCTCGTTGTGGCCGTTCGACGGCGCGCCCGGGGGGCCGTAGTTCTTCAGCAGGTCGACATAGAAGGTGATCGCCTCCTTCCACGCCGGGGTGTCGATCGTCGGCTCCCACTTCTCGTCGAACCAGCGGCCGCCGAAGGTGTTCACCAGCGGGCCGACGAAGGCCATGTTCTCGCCCCAGCCCGGCTTGCCGCGCAGGCACATGCCGTAGATCTCGTGCGAGGGGTCGTTCAGCTTGGCCGCGAACTCCTTCACCTGGTCGTAGGTCGGCTGGTCCGGCATCTTCAGCCCGGCCTTGTCGAACAGGTCCTTCCGGTAGAAGGTCATCGAGCTTTCGGCATAGAAGGGCAGGGCGTACAGCTTGCCGTCATGCGACAGG
>NZ_JBCNNF010000139.1:0-15924 GCF_039594555.1 Inquilinus sp. | reverse complement strand
GCCCAGGCCGAAGCCGCCGGCCCGGCCTGCCCGTCGACCGACATCGATGCCTTCCTCAAGGCCTTCATCGACGATGTCGCCGTACAGCGCGCCTTCACCGCACAGCCGCTGCGGGACCAGTATGTCGACGCCACCGCGGACCCCGAGCCGCGCCCCGTGACCCAAATGCTGTCCGAGCCCGCGCTGACCTTCCCGGTGATCCCGACCCGCAGTGAACGAGCCACGCTGGGCCTGGAGGCACGATGGCTCGAGCGCGGCGAGACGCGGGCCGTGCTGCGGCTGGCGAAGCCGGACAGCGACCTGCAGCTCACCTACACCTTCGACAGGCAGGCCTGCTGGCGCCTCGTCGAACGGGTCGACGACTCGCTCTGATCCCCGGTCAGTCGCGGAAGATCGTCTGCAGGAAATCGGCCAGCGAGGGGCGCCACACCGCCATCTCGTGATAGAGGCCGGGATATTCCTTGTAGTCGTAGCGGATGCCGGCGGCGTCGAGGTCCTTCCGCAGCCCGGCGATGTCCTTGCCGGTGATGGTGTCGTCGCTGCCCACCGTGACGGTGAAGCCGCGCAGGCTGGCATTGACCTTGGCCGGGTCGGCGAGCGCTTTGGCGATGCCGGCGTCCGGCACCGTGGTCTGCGACACGCCGCTGAAGGTCGCCAGCCAGGCGAAGGTGCCGAGATGGCCGAGGCCGGACACCAGCGCCTGGTAGCCGCCCTGCGACAGGCCGGCCAGCGCCCGCCCGGCCGCGTCGGTGCGCACCCGATAATGCGCCTCCATGTACGGGATGATGTCCTCGATCAGCTCGCGGTCGGCCGCGGCGGCGTTCGCCGGATAGAAGGTCTGGCGCCGGGTCGCGCCCGGGAAATCCTCCGCCACCGCCGCCGGGATATCGGTCTCCGTGTCCGGGATCACCACGATCATCGGCACGATCTTCTTCTCGGCCAGGAGATTGTCGAGGATCTGCGGCGCCCGGCCCTGGGTGACCCAGGACCACACCGTGTCGCCGAAGCCGTGATAGAGGTACAGCACCGGCAGCGGCGCCGATCCGTCGCCATAGCCCGGCGGCGTCCACACCAGCATCTGCCGTTCGGACCCCAGCGCCCGGCTCGACAGGGTCACGACCCTCAGGTCGCCATGCGGCACCGGCCTGGTGTCGACGATGCTGCCCGGCACCAGGATCAGGCTGGTGTTGACTTGGCGCTGCGGCTTCGGCCCGGCGGTGCCGGTGTCCGTGGCGCGGAAGCCGTCGACGCTGAAGTAGTACTCGTAGAGATCGGGTTCGACCGGGCCGACCGCGACGCTCCAGACGCCGCGCCCGTCCTTGGTCATCGGCGTCGCCTTGACCTTGGCGGGGTCCATCGAGCCGAACACGACCGAGACGGCCTTCGCCTCCGGCGCGAACAGCCGGAAGGTGATGCGGCGGTCGGCCTCGACCCGGGTGACGAAGTCGCGCAGCGGCTGGTCGGTCGGCGGCAGGGCGGGGATGCCGGGGTCCGCCGCCATCGACGGCGCACCGCCCAACGCCAGGACAAGAACGGCGATCGATGACGAGATCCTGCGCATGGCGTTCCTCCCGAGTCTCTGGGCAGGAATTATGCCCTACAAACGAGGAGATCCAATCCGGTCACTCCCGGAAGATCACCTGCAGGAAGTCGATCAGGGACGGCCGCCACACCGCCATCTCATGCGCCAGGCCCGGGTACTCGGTGTAGCGGTACCGGATGCCGGCCGCATCCAGAGCCCGGCGCAGGCCGTGCGCATCCTCCCCGGTCACTGTATCCTCCGACCCGAGCGTGACGCTGAAGTCGCGCAGCGTCGCGTTGACCCGGTCCGGATCGGCCAGTGCCCGGGTGATGCCGTCATGCGGCACCGTCGCCTGCGACACGCCGCTGAACGTTGCCAGCCAGCCGAAGGTACCGAGATGGCCGAGGCCGGAGACCAGCGCCTGATAGCCGCCCTGCGACAGGCCGGCGATCGCCCGCCCCGCCGCATCCATGCGCACCCGGTAATTCGCCTCCAGATGCGGGAGGATGTCCTGCATCAGCTCCCGGTCCACGGCGGCAGCGTTGGGCGGGTAGAAGTCGCGGCGGCGGGTCTCGTCCGGGAACTCCTCCGGGATCACGCCCGGGACGTCGGCCTCGGTCCCGGCGAAGACCACGACCATCGGCGTGATCCGGCCCTCGGCCAGCAGGTTGTCGAGGATCTGCGGCGCCCGGCCCTGCAGCACCCAGGACCACACCGTGTCGCCATAGCCGTGATAAAGCACCAGCACGGGCAGCGGCGCCGAGCCGTCGCCATAGCGCGGCGGGGTCCAGACCAGGAGCTGCCGCTCCAGCCCCAGCGCCGTGCTGTGCCGGGTCACCACCCGCAGGTCGCCATGCGGCACCGGCCGGGTGTCGAGGATGCTGCCCGGCACCAGGATCAGGCTGGCATTGACCTGGCGCTGCGGCTTCGGCGTCGCCGTGCCGGTGTCGGGCGCGGCGAAGCCGTCGACGTCGAAGCCGTATTCGTAGAGGCCGGGATCGAGCGGGCCCAGCACCGCCTCCCACATGCCCTCGCCGTTGCGGGCCAGCGGCACGGAGCCGAGCGGGTGGAAGTTGACGGTCACCGACCGGGCAGCCGGCGCCACCAGCCGGACGGTGACGCGCCGATCAGGCCCGACCCGGGTCAGCCGGTCGCGCGGCAGCCCGGCCGGCTCACTCACCGGAGATCATCTTGAAGATTCCTGAAAAATCAGTGTCTTGTTCGCCATCGTTCACAAACAGGGTGTAGAGCGAGGCCGCCGCGGCGCCGAGCGGCGTGGCGGCACCGGCCGCCTGGGCCGCGGCCTGAGAGAGGCGCAGATCCTTCAGCATCATCGCCGCGGTGAAGCCGGGCTTGTAGTCGCGGTTCGCCGGCGAGGTCGGCACCGGCCCCGGCACCGGGCAATAGGTGGTCAGCGACCAGCACTGGCCGGAGCTCTTCGACGACACGTCGAACAGCTTCTGCCGCTCCAGCCCCAGCTTGTCGGCCAAGGCGAAGGCCTCCGACACCGCGATCATCGAGATGCCGAGGACCATGTTGTTGCAGATCTTGGCCGCCTGGCCGGTGCCGGGGCCGCCGGTATGGATGACTGCCTTGCCCATCGCCTGCAGCACCGGCTCGGCCCGGTGGAAAGCCTCGTCCGGCCCGCCGACCATGAAGGTCAGAGTGCCGGCCGCGGCACCGCCGGTGCCGCCCGAGACCGGGGCGTCGACCATGTCGAAGCCGCGCGACGCCGCCTCCTTCGCGATCAGCCGGGCGCTGTCGACATCGATGGTCGAGCAGTCGATCAGCAGCGCCCCGGCCGGCGCGCCGGCGCAGACGCCCTGGTCGCCGAGATAGGCCTCGCGGGCGTGGCCGCCGGTCGGCAGCATGCTGATCACCACCTGGGCGTCGTCGACCGCGGCGGCGATCGACGGCTTGGCGGCAATGCCCTCCTTCGCCACGGCCTCGCGCACCGCATCCACTGGGTCGAAGCCGGTCACCTGGTGCCCGGCCTTGACCAGGTTCAGCGCCATCGGCCGGCCCATATGGCCGAGCCCGAGAAAGGCGATACGCAGCGACATGGGGGCCTCCTCAACCAGGCGTGGACCGCCTGTCCCGTCTTTGGTTCAGTCGAAGCTCAGCTCGCGGCCGGGCAGCGGCTGGAAATAGGCGGCGACGGCGGCATCGTCCACCTCGCCCAGCGTCGCAGGCCGCCATTTCGGATCGCGGGTCTTGTCGACCAGCTGCGCCCGGACGCCCTCAAAGAAGTCCGGCTTGGCCAGGAAGCGGTGGACCATGCGGTATTCCATCGCCGCCACCGCGTCGTAGATCATGGTCTTGCCCTGGCGGACCTGCCGCAGCGTCACCTTCAGGCTGGTCGGCGACCCGGCACGCATCTGCGCCGCCGCGGCCTGTGCCCATTCGCCGGGTTCGGCATCCAGGGCCGCGAGGATCTCCTCGACCGTGTCGTGGCCGAAGCAGCGGTCGATCGCCGGGCGCAGCGGCGCCAAAGTCGGGTCGCCGAGATCGGTGGCGAAGCTCTGCAGGACCGATTCCACCGCCAGCCCGCCCTGCCCGATCCATTCGGCATCGGCCAGCGCCGCGACCAGGTCGTCGACCCGGTCGGAGGCGACGTGATGCGTGCCCATCCGGCTGTACAGCATATCGGCGGCGCCGATGCGGGCCCCGGTCAGGGCCAGATAGGTGCCGACCTCGCCCGGGCAGCGCGACAGGAACCAGCCGCCGCCGATGTCCGGGAACAGGCCGATGCCGCATTCCGGCATGGCGCTCAGCGTCTTGCCGGTCGTCACACGGTGCGAGCCGTGCACCGACAGGCCGAGGCCCCCGCCCATGGTCACGCCGTCGAGCAGCGCGATCCACGGCTTGGGGAAATGATGGATGGCGTGGTTCAGCCGGTACTCGACCCAGAAGAAATCCTGGTCCCGGTCGTCGCCCGGCACGCCGGATTGCGGCCCGTGCTCATACACGGCGCGGATGTCGCCGCCGGCGCAGAAGGCGCGATCACCGGCGCCGCGCAGCACCACCGCGTGCAGGTCCGGATCCGCCGCCCACTCCGCCATCCGCGGCAGCAGCGCCCGGCACATCGCCAGCGTCAGCGCGTTCAGCGCCTTCGGCCGGTTCAGCGTCACGATGGCGATCGGTCCCTCGCGGTCGATCAGGATCTCGTCGGTCATCGCGGTCTCTTCCGGCCTCACTCGGCCAGCAGGCGGCGGGCCACGATCAGGCGCATGATCTCGTTGGTGCCTTCCAGGATCTGGTTGACGCGGACGTCGCGCAGGAAGCGCTCCACCGGATACTCCTTGATGTAGCCGTAGCCGCCATGCAGTTGCAGCGCATCGTTGCAGATCCGGAAGCCGGCGTCGGTGGCGAAGCGCTTGGCCATGGCGCAATGCTGGGTCGCGTCCGGGTCGCGCCGGTCCAGCGAATCCGCGGCGCGATGGATCATCAGCCGGGCCGCGTCCAGGTCGATCGCCATGTCGGCCAACTTGAACTGCAGCGCCTGGAATTCCGCGATCTTCCGGCCGAATTGGCTGCGCTGCAGCATGTGGCCGCGCGCCGCCTCCAGGCAGGCCCGGGCGCCGCCCAGCGAGCAGGCGCCGATATTGACCCGGCCGCCGTCCAGCCCCTTCATCGCGAAGGTGAAGCCCTGCCCTTCCTCGCCCAGCCGGTTGGCGACCGGCACGCGGCAATCCTCGAAGATCACCATGGTGGTGACCTGGCTGTTCCAGCCCAGCTTCTTCTCCTTCTTGCCGAAGGACAGGCCGGGCGTGCCCTTCTCGACCAGGATGGCCGAGATGCCCTTCGGCCCCGCCTCCCCGGTCCGCGCCATCACGACATAGATGTCGGAGGTCGAACCGCCGGAGATGAAGGCCTTGGTGCCGTTCAGCACATAATGGTCGCCGTCGCGCACTGCCCTGGTGCGCAGCGACGCGGCGTCGGAGCCGGAGCCTGGCTCGGTCAGGCAGTAGCTGGCGAAGCGCTCCATCGTCATCATCGACGGCAGGAAGCGCGCCTTCAGCTCCTCCGACCCGAAGCTGTCGATCATCCAGCCGACCATGTTGTGGATCGAGACATAGGCGGCGGTGGAGACGCAGGCGGCCGCCAGCTCCTCGAACACGATCGCGGCGTCGCGCCGGGTCAGGCCGCTGCCGCCATGCGCCTCGCCGCAATAGATGCCGGCGAAGCCCAACGCGGCAGCCTGGCGCAGCGTGTCGACCGGGAAGATCTGCTCTTCGTCCCAGCGGGCGGCATGGGGCGCCATCTGCTCCGCGGCGAAGGCGCGCGCGGCATCACGGATGGCTTCCTGTTCGGCGTTCAGCGTGAAGCTCATGGAGATGAGCGTGGCCGCAACCGGGCGCCGGATCAAGTGGGCTCGTGTACGATTCTTTCGCGAACCTCATCCTGTCATCGCCGGGCTTGACCCGGCGATCCAGGGGCCGCCCGGAGCGACGTCGACATCTCTGGATGCCCGGGTCAAGCCCGGGCATGACACAGAGGGGACACGGTTTGCTATTCTCGGTCCTGACCCCGCCGGAGAGCGTCATGCCCGACTTCGCCCCCGCCCTCGCCGAAGCCCAGGCCGTGCTGGCGGCCGCCCTGGCAGAGGCCGGCCGCCGCGAGCAGCAGATAGCGGCCGTGGTGGTCGACCGCGGCGGCCACATCGTCGCGGCGACGCGGATGGACGGCGTCGGCCACCTGGTGCTGGAGATCGCCCGGCGCCGGGCCGCCGCAGCGCTGCATCTCGGCGAGCCGACCCGCGAGCCAGCCCTGCGCCTGGCCCGCGACCCGGCCGAGGCGGCGCAGCTGGCCGGGCTGGGTGAGATCCTGGTGCAGCCCGGCGGCTTCCCCTGGCGCGAGGCCGGCGCCGTGGTCGGCGCCCTCGGCGTCGCCGGCGCTGGGGCGGAGGACGACCACGCCATCGGCGACGCCGCGATCGGCGTATTCTAGGTCTCCGGCCTGCGTCGGTTTGGTCGCGACGGGTGCAGACGACCTCGGGCACGGCGCCCGCTTGCCGTCTCCCGCGCCGCCGCGCTAGCCTCCGGTCATCATCAGCACTGGACCGCGGTCGACTTCGGTCGGCAACCGGCAGCCACCGGGAGACGCGCCATGGCCGAACCAGGCGTCCACTACGCATCCTATCTGCGGCTCGACCAACTGCTCGACCTGCAGGACCGCGAAAGCGAGAAGGCCGGCCGCCCGGCGCATGACGAGATGCTGTTCATCGTCGTGCACCAGGCCTACGAACTCTGGTTCAAGCAGATCCTGTTCGAGCTCGACGCCGTGCAGGGCGTGTTCGCCGCCGACCGGGTCGACGACCGCGCCATCGGCCGCGCCAGCCGGGCGCTGCACCGCATCCATGAGATCCTGAAGCTCGGCGTGCACCAGCTCGACGTGCTCGAGACCATGACGCCGCTCGACTTCCTCGATTTCCGCGACCTGCTGCGCCCGGCCTCTGGGTTCCAGAGCGCGCAGTTCCGGCTGCTCGAGATCCGCCTGGGCCTCCGCGCCGACGACCGGCTGGCCTATGAGGGCAAGTCCTTCGAGACCCGGCTGGAATCGCCGGGGCGCGAGAAAGTGGTGGCCGCCGCCGGCCAGCCCAGCCTGTTCGAGCAGCTCGACGCCTGGCTGGCCCGCACGCCCTTCATCGAGCTCGGCGGCTACCGCTTCCGCGAGGCATACCGCCAGGCCGTGGTGGCGATGCTGGAGGGCGATATCGGCCACCTGACCGCCCATCCGACGCTGGACGAAACGGCGCGGGAGGCCGAGGTGGCGGCACTGCGCAAGGCGTTGTCGCGCTTCGACGCGCTGTTCGACGAGACCCGCCATGCCGAGGAGGCGGCGCAGGGCGCCTGGCGCATGTCCTGGCGCGCCCTGCAGGCGGCGCTGTTCATCACCCTCTACCGCGACGAGCCGGCGCTGCAGGTGCCGTTCGGCCTGCTGAGCCTGCTGATGGACATCGACGAGACCATGACGCTGTGGCGCTATCGCCACGCGCTGATGGTGCAGCGCATGATCGGGCTGAAGACCGGCACCGGCGGCTCCTCCGGCCATGACTACCTGGCCCGCACGGCGGAGCGGCACCGGGTGTTCGGCGACCTGTTCACCCTGTCGACCTACCTGATCCCGCGCTCGGCCCTGCCGCCGCTGCCGGAGGAGATCACTCGCCGAACCGGCCTGTCCTATGGCGAGGAGGCAGGGACGTGAGCTTCAAGCCGCTGTTCTCCCGCTTCCTGGCCGCGGCGCCGGAGCGGCTGCACCTCGCCGCGCACAGCCACCACCTGTGGCCCGACGCGGTCTACGAGGCGCAGCTGCGCTATGTCGAGGACACCGCTCGCCTCGCCGACCACAAATGGGAGCTGGTGTTCGGCGACGTGGTGCCGCGGCTGCAGGCGCGCATCGCCGCGATCCTGTCCCTGCCCGACCCGGCCTCCCTCGCCTTCGCGCCGAACACGCATGAATTCGTCAAGCGCCTCTTGTCCTGCCTGCCGGCGGACCGGCCGGCCCGGGTGCTGACCACCGATTCCGAGTTCCACAGCGTCCGCCGGCAACTGGCCCGGCTGGAGGAGGACGGGCTGGTCCAGGTCACCCGCGTGGCGCAGGAGCCGACGGCCGACTTCCCCGCCCGCTTCGCCGCGGCGGCCGGGGCCGACGGCCACGACCTGGTGTTCTTCAGCCAGGTGTTCTTCAACTCCGGCTATGCCGTGCCCGACCTGGCGGCGCTGGTGGCGGCAGTGCCGGATCCCGAGACGCTGGTCGCCGTCGACGGCTATCACGGCTTCATGGCACTGCCGACCGACCTGTCGGCGATCGCCAGCCGCGCCTTCTACATCGCCGGCGGCTACAAATACGCCATGGCCGGCGAGGGCGCCTGCTTCCTGCATGTGCCGCCCGGCTACGGCCCGCGGCCGCGCGACACCGGCTGGTACGCCGCCTTCGGCGCGCTGGCCGGGGCGCAGGACGGGCGCGTGCCCTATGGCGTCGACGGCAGCCGCTTCCTCGGCTCGACCTTCGACCCCTCCGGCCTCTACCGCCTGCTCGCCGTGCTCGACCTGCTGGACGCGCAAGGCATCGGCGTGCCGGCGATCCACGCCCATGTGCTGGCGCTGCAGCAGGCCTTCGCCGGGGCGCTAGACCAGGCCGGGGTGCCGGACCTCGCCCGCGGCCGGCTGCTGGTGCCGATGGACACGCCGGTCCGCGGCCATTTCCTGACCTACCGCACCGACAAAGCCGGCACGATCGACGACCGGCTGCGGGCGGCCGGCATCGTCGTCGACCATCGCGACGACCGGCTGCGCTTCGGCTTCGGCCTGTATCACGACCTGGCGGAGATGCCGGCGATGGCCGGGCGGGTGCTGCAGGCGCTGCGATGATCAGGCCGGAGACGCCGATCAAGGCCACCGGCCTGATCCTGGTCGGCTTCGCCATGGTCTACGCCGCCTTCGCCGGCGTGCATGACGGGGCGCCGGAGCGGACCGGGCTGATCTTCCAGGAATGGGGCGCCGACGGGATCTTCTGGAGCTACCTCGCCGCGGCCGGCCTCTCGATCCTGATCGGCGGCTGGTGGCTCTCGCGCTGGGCCCGGCAGCTCCGGCACGTGATGGCCTCGGCGGCACGTCCGCTCTGGGCCGGGCGCGTCGCCCTGGCGCTGTGCGCGCTACTGATCCTGGCCGGCGCCGCCTTCCTGCTGTCCCGGCTGGCGACGCTCGGCCTGTGATGCGTGAGGACTGGTCGAGACCCTATCCGGCGGCGGTCCTCAGCCCGGACCAAACGTCGGTGCTGGTCCGGTCCCTGCCCGGCCGGCCGGCGGTGCTGCGGGTGACCGAGCTGCCGGGCGGCCTGGCCAACACCAATCTCCGCCTCGACCTCGACGGTCCACCGCCGGTGGTGCTGCGGCTGTACCAGCGCGATCCGGCCCAGGCGGCGAAGGAACGGGCGATCCACGCGCTGGCCACCCAGCGCGGGATCCCCGCCCCTCGCCTGCTGGGCGGCGGTGACGATCCGGCGACCGGCCTGCCCTTCGCCCTGCTGGACTGGATCGAGGGGCAGCGGCTGGACGAGGCCGCCCGTGGGCTGGACGATGCAGAACTGCCGCCCCTCCCCCGGGCCGTCGGCGCGGCGCTGGCGGCGATCCATGCGGTGACCTTCGACCGCAGCGGCTTCCTCGACGCGTCGCTGACGATGGCCCAGCCGGTCGATATCGGCTCCACCGGGCTGATCTGGTTCTTGCGCCACGCCCTGGTCGACGGGCCCGGCGGCGACCGGCTGGGCCGCGACCTGGCCGAACGTCTGGTCGCCTTCGCCGAGCGCGAGGCCGGGCTGCTCGACCGCTGGCCCGGCCCGCCCTGCCTGACCCATTCCGATTTCGGCGGCACCAACATCCTGGTCCGCCGGGAGCCGGGCGGCTGGGCCGTGGCCGCCGTGCTGGACTGGGAGTTCGCCTTCGCCGGCAGCCCGTTCTTCGATCTCGGCAACCTGCTGCGGCCGCCGCTCGGCTCCCGGCCCGGCGTCGCCGAGGCCGTCGCCGCCGGCTACCGCGCGGCGGGTGGCGCGCTGCCGGCGGAGTGGCGCCGGATGGCGGCGCTGGCCGACCTGTTCAGCTGGGCCGAATTCCTGACCCGCCCGGCCGTCTCCGACGCGGTGGTCGCCACGGCCCGACAGCGGATCGCGGAGATGATGGTGCTCTGGGACTAAAGCGGAATGAGTTTACGTCAAATCGCGGCAAGGCCGTAACGCGTTGCCTCTCTCGCCAGGCGGGAGAGGCAACACGAGAAGACGCCGGCATTCCCGAGGCCTACGTCCGATCCCGCTGCCGCAGCAGGAAGTCGCGCATCGCCGGGTCCTCGCACAGGCCGATGGCGCGCTCATAGGCCGCGTCCGCCGGCCGGCGGAGCCGGCGCAGCAGATGCGCCGCCAGGGCCCAGTAGGGCTGATAGCTTGCCACGGTCTCGGCCGGGATCGCCTGCAGCAGCGCCCAGCCGGCCGCGGCATCGCGTGCCTCGGCCACGGCGGCGGCCTGGCCGACCCGGGCGCCGATCGTGGGCGCCAACCGCACCAGCCCCTCATACAGCAGCACGATCGCCTCCCAGTCGGTGCGGCCGGTCCGGGCCCGCTGGGCGTGGACCGACTGGATCGCCGCCTCCAGCTGGAACCGCCCGAAGCGCCGGTCCTGGGCGGCGGCCGACAGGATCCGTTCCGCCTCCCCGATCATCGGCGCCGACCATCGCGCGGTATCCTGTTCCGACAGCGGGATGTAGGCGCCGTCCGGGCCGCGCCGCGCCTCGCGCCGCGCCTCGCAATGCAGCATCAGCGCCAGCAGCCCCTCGACCTCCGGCTCGGCCGGCAGCAGCGGCCGCAGCATCCGGCCGAGATCGATCGCCTCCATGGCCAGCCCCTTGCGGCGCGGATCGGCGCCGGCGACGTCGTCCCAGCCGCTGCCATAGGCGGCGTAGACCGCCTGCAGCACGGCATCGAGGCGCGGCGGCAGCTCCTTCGCCTCCGGCAGCTCGAAGCCGATGCCGGCGTCGCGGATCTTGACCTTGGCGCGCGACAGCCGCTGCCCCATGGCGGCGGGGCTGACCAGGAAAGCCGAGGCGATGCGCGCGGCGTCGAGGCCCAGCACGGTCTGCAGCATCAGCGGGGTATGGATCGCCGGGTCGATCGCCGGATGGGCGCAGACGAAGAGCAGCTTCAGCCGCTCGTCCGGGAAGCGGTCGGCCTCGGCCAGCGCCTCGGCCTCCTCCGCCACGATGCGGAGATCGGGCACCACCTCGGCCCGGACCTGGAAATGCCGGGCGCGGTCGATCAGCCGCCGCCGCGCCGCGGTCAGCAGCCAGGCCTCCGGCCGGTCCGGCACGCCGTCGCGCGGCCAAGTCTCCAGCGCCGCGCGGAAGGCATCGGCCAGCGCGTCCTCCGCCGCCGCGATGTCGCGCGACCGGGCCGCGAGAAAGGTCACCAGCCGGCCGTAGGAGTCACGCGCCGCCCGCTCGACCGCGCGGCGCGTGTCCATGCTCACTGCTGCGGCTTCGGCGGCGCCACCGGCCGCACCTCGACCCCGCCGCCCGTGCCACCCGGATAGCGCGCGGCCCAGTCGAGCGCCACGTCCAGGTTCGGCACCTCGATGATGAAGAAGCCGGCCAGCTGCTCCTTGGTGTCGGCGAAGGGGCCGTCCTGCACCTGCCGCCCGCCGCCGCTGATGCGGATCGAGGTGGCGGTGGCGGGCGGCTCCAGCCCGGCGCCGGCGACCACGATGCCGGCCTCCTTCAGCGCCGTCATATAGGGCATGAAGGCGGCCCAGAAGGCGGCGTGCTTTTCCGGGTCGCGCCGGTTGGCGAACTCCTCGGGGGTCTGCTGGAACAGCAGGGCGTACTGCATTGTCGTCTCCATCGCATGGGGTCGAGCGCGTCTCGCTCACCCCAATGACGGGCCGGCGGAAGGCCGTTCGACATCGTCCCCGAAAAAACTTCGGGCGGCTACACCCGCCGGCGGCGCGACTTGGCGAAGGTGTCGAAGGCGACGGCCAGGACGATGATCACGCCGATGATGATCTGCTGGATGTAGGAGGAGACGTTCAGCAGCACGAGGCCGTTCAGCAGCACGCCGATCAGCACGGTGCCGATCACCGTGCCGAAGATCGTGCCGATGCCGCCGAACAGGCTGGTGCCGCCGATCACCACCGAGGCGATGACGGTCAGCTCATAGCCCTGCCCCGCCACCGCCTCGGCCGAGTTCAGCCGGGCCGACAGCACGAAGGCGCCGAGCCCGACGAAGAAGCCCATGATGATGTAGACGCTGAGCAGCACCCGCCGCACCTTCAGCCCGGACAGGCGCGCCGCCTCCGGGTTGCCGCCGACGGCGTAGACTTGGCGGCCGAAGCGGCTGTAGCGCAGCACCAGATGGGCCAGCACGGCGAAGCCCAGGAACACCAGCACCGGCACCGGGATCTCCAGCAGCTTGCCCTGGCCCCAATAGCGGAAATCGGCGTCGAAGCCGCTGATCGGCCCGCCGCCGGACAGCAGCAGCGCGGCGCCGCGGAAGGCCGACATGCCGCCCAGCGTGACCACGAAGGGCGGCACCTTCAGCCGGGTGATGCCGAAGCCCTGGATCGCCCCCGCGGCCATGCCGAGCAGGATCGAGACCAGCGCGGCGGCGCCCCAGCCCCAGCCCTGCGCCTCCTCGCTGCCGAGCGCGAAGTTGCCGGTAGCGCTGCCCTTGGCCACGATCGCGGCGGCCAGGCCGCAGAAGGCCAGCACGGCGCCGATCGACAGGTCGATGCCGGCGGTCAGGATGACGAAGGTCATGCCGATCGCCAGCAGCCCGTAGATCGAGACCTGGCGCAGCACGTTCAGCAGGTTGACGGTGGAGATGAAGCGCGGCTCGGCGATGGCGAAGCCGGCCATCAGCACCACCAGGAAGATCAGCGGCGCGAACCGCGCCAGAAGCCCGAACAGGTCGAAGCCGCCGCGGTCCGGAAGTGTCGTGCCCTGCGCCATCTCGGTCTTTCCTATGCCGCCCGGCGGCGCGTCATCAGCCGCATCAGCGTTTCCTCGTCGGCCTCGGCCCGGCCGAGCTCGCCGGTGATCCGGCCCTCGCACATGGTGACGATGCGGTCGCTGATCGCCAGCACCTCCGGCAGCTCGGAGGAGATGGCGATGACCGCGATGCCCTCGCGCGCCAGCCGGCCCAGCAGCTGGTGCACCTCGGCCTTGGCGGCAACATCGATGCCGCGGGTCGGCTCGTCGACGATCAGCACCTTCGGCCGCAGCGCCAGCCAGCGCGCCAGCACCACCTTCTGCTGGTTGCCGCCGGACAGGTTGGCGATCTGCTGCTCCGGCCCCGCCATGCGGATGCCGAGCGCCCGCCGATACTCCTCGACCAGCCCCCGCTCCCGGCTGTCGGACACGTAGCCGAACAGCCCCGCCAGCTTGCCCAGGGCGGCAATGGCGAGGTTGCTGCGGATTGCCAGCGACAGGAACAGCGCCTGCTGCTTGCGATCCTCCGGCACCAGGCCGATGCCGTGGCGGATGGCGTCGGCGGGGCTGCGGATCTCGACCGGCTTGTCCTCGACCAGCACGCGGCCGCCGGTGCGGGCATCGGCGCCGAAAATGGCGCGGGCCAGCTCGGTCCGCCCGGCGCCGACCAGCCCGGCGATGCCCAGGATCTCGCCACGCCGGACCGAAAGCGACACGTCGTGCAGCACCGTGGCGTGCGGGTTCAGCGCGCTGCGCTCGGTGGCGATGCCCTCGGCCCGCAGCGCCGGCGGGCCCGCCTGGGCGGCGGTGCCCTCGATCCGGGCCAGGGCGCCGAGATCACGGCCGACCATCATGCGGATGATGTCGTCGACGGTGATGTCGGCGACATTCGCGCCGCCGGCCGGCCGGCCGTCGCGCAGCACCGTGATCCGGTCGCACACCGCCATCACCTCGTCGAGGCGATGGGTGACGTAGATCACGGCGATGCCCTGGCCGCGCAGCGTGCGGATGATCGCCATCAGCCGGTCGACCTCGGTGGCGCTGAGCGCCGAGGTCGGCTCGTCCATCACGATCAGCCGCGATTCCATCGACAAGGCGCGGGCGATCTCGACCATCTGCTGCTCGGCGACGCTGAGATCGCGCACCAGCCGGCGCGGGTCGATGGCCAGGCCGATCCGGTCCAGCGCCGCCTTGGCCGCCCGGTGCATCGCGCTCCAGTCGACCAGCCCGGCCCGCCCCGGCTCGCGCCCGATCAGGATGTTCTCCCCCACCGTCAGGCTCGGGATCAGGTTGAACTCCTGATAGATCGTGACGATGCCGCGCCGCTGCGCCTCATAGGGTGCGGCGAAGCTCACCGTCTCGCCGGCGAAAACGATGCCGCCGCCATCCGGCGCCTGCGCCCCGGACAGGATCTTCAGCAGCGTCGACTTGCCGGCGCCGTTCTCGCCCAGCAGGCCGTGCACCTCGCCGGCCGCGACCTCCAGCCCAACGCCGTCCAGGGCGACGACGCCCGGGAAGCGCTTGGTGATCGCGGTCATGCGCAGCAGCGGTTCAGTCATGATGTCTCCGACGCGCGGGATCGGTCGGGTCCGCGTCACCGCGGACCCGACGGGCCGGCTACTTCACCTCGGCGATGCGCTCGGCCTTGTCGAGATTGGCCTTGGTGATGGCGATCGGCGTCAGCAGGATCAGCGACGGATCCGGCTTCTTCTCGGTCTTCAGATAGTCGACCAGCACCTCGACGGCCTTGCGGCTCTGGCCGCCCGGGAACTGCTCGATCGTGCCGGCCAGGCCGCCGTCGCGGATGCTGCCCAGCGCCTCGGGCAGCGCGTCGAAGCCGATGATCTTGATCTTGTCCTGCAGGTTGCGGCCGCGCACCGCCTCCAGCGCGCCGAGCGCCATGTCGTCATTGGCGGAGACGATGACGTCGGGCGGCGTCTGCAGCCCGGCCAGGATCGTCTCGGTCACGCTCAAGCCCTGGTCGCGGGCGAAGTTGGCGGTCTGCTCCGCCACGAATTTGTACTTGTCCTTGTGCGCGTCCAAGACGTTATGCAGGCCCTTGTTGCGGTCGATCGCCGGGCTGGCGCCCGGCTGGCCCTGCAGGTTCACAATGGTGGCGCCGTTCGGATAGCTCTCCATCAGCCACTTCGCCTGGGCCTCGCCGCCCAGCACGTTGTCGGCGCCGACATGGGCCAGGATGCCGTCGACCCCGGTGACGCGGCGGTCGATGGTGACGACCGGTACCCCGGCCTCCACAGCCTCGCTCAGCACCGGCGCCATGGCGTTGACGTCGATCGGGCTGATGACGATGCCGTCGACCTTCTGCACCAGCGCCGCCTCGACATCGGCGGTCTGCTTCGGCGCGCTGTTCTGGCCGTCGGATTCGACCGAGGCCACGCCCAGCTTCTGCGCCTCGGCCTTCAACTCGTTCATCATGTGGACGAAGAACGGGAAGCCCAGGCTGGGCACCGATGTCAGGATGGTCTTCTTGTCCTGAGCCGCCGCCGGCAGGGCCACAGCCACGGCCAGGACCGCACCCAGCAGGGCGCGCTGCAACGAACCAGTCATGAGCACTCCTCCACGGCGATTTGGCTGCCAGGGGCGGTGCCGCGCCGCGATCCCCGACTCTTTGTTCAGCATGAATTGTCGGATGATTATTCGGCCACTGTCAACGGAGGGCTCGAACGGCAGCAGGCTTGAATCGGCCGGGCCGGATGGCCGATAAGCAGGGCAACGGATCTGGCGGAACGAGACGGTTCATGGCGAAGGCGAAAACGGTCGAGCGGGCGGCGGCGAAAGCCGGCAGCCAGGCGATGGTGCCGGTGGTGCTGTCGGGCGGGTCGGGGACGCGGCTGTGGCCGCTGTCGCGGGCCGGCTATCCCAAGCAGTTCCTGCCGCTGGTCTCGGGCCAGACGATGATCCAGGAGACCG
>NZ_JBCNNF010000138.1:0-16018 GCF_039594555.1 Inquilinus sp. | reverse complement strand
GCGTCGCCAGCCCGGGCTGATCTGGCTGTTCGAGGATCTGCTGGACCCCGCCTGCCACAAGGCGCTGCCCAAGATCGCGGACCAGGCCGGGCTGGCCCTGTCGCTGTCCGGCTTCGGCATGGCGGGCGATATCCTGCCGATCGCCGAGCCGCATCATCCGGAGCTGGAGTTCGTGCGCGTCGCCACGGAGGAGCAGCTGACGGCCTATGCCGACCTCAATTCCCGCGCCTACGGCATGCCGCTGGAGGCCGGGCGCGACGGGCTGGCCGGGTCGGTTCTCTGGAAATCCGGCATGTACACTTATCTCGGGCTGGCGGACGGCGTGCCGGTCTCGGCCGCGGCGACGGTGGCCACCGGAAGCTGCCTGTTCCTGGCCCTGGTCGCGACCGCGCCCGAGGCGCAGCGCCGCGGCTATGGCGAGGCGACGGTGCGCAAGGCGCTGTATGAGGGCGCCCGGGCGACCGGCCTGACCCGCGCCACCTTGCACGCCACTTTGGCGGGAACCCCGGTCTATGAGCGCATCGGCTACCGCAAGGTGGCGTCGATCGGCTTCTGGGGGCTGAAGGCCTAGGCTGCCGGGGTGAACTGATAGGGCGTGGCGCCGCGCAGGTTCTCGTCCACCGACAGCACGTGGTTCAGCGGCGGGAAGGCGCGCTGGTCGCAATCCGGCCGCTCGCACAGCCGGCAATGCAGCCCGATCGGCGCCGCCGCCTCGTCCGCCGCCAGGTCGATGCCGTCGGCATAGACCACCTGCGCCGCCTGGGCGATCTCGCAGCCCAGCGCCAGGGCGAAGCTCTGCCCCGGCGCGCGGAAGCCGGCGCCGGGCTTCGACACGGTGCGGGCGATGGTGAACCAGCGGCTGCCGTCCGGCAGCTCCGCCACCTGGGTCTGGATCCGGCCGGGCGAGCGGAAGGCGTCGGGCAGGATCCATAAGGGGCAGGCGCCGCCCATCCGGGCGAAGGCGGAGTTGGTGGCGCCGAGCCGCTTGGAGACGTTGCCGGCCTTGTCGCTGCGGATCAGGAAGAACGGCACGCCCTTGGCGCCCTGGCGCTGCAGCGTGGTCAGGCGGACGCAGACCTGCTCGAAGCTGGCCTCGAACCGGCTCTGCAGCACCTCGATGTCGTAGCGCAGCGCCGTCGCCGCCCGCCAGAACCGGTCATAAGGCATCATCACCGCCCCGGCGAGATAGTTGGCCAGGACGATGCGGCCCAGGCGCGACGCCTCCGGGCCGGAGAAGCCGACCGGCGCCACCATCTCGTCCAAGAGCGCCCGGTACTTGATCAGCGCGATCTGCACCGCCAGGTGGAAGCTGCGGCTGGGCAAGGGCAGCATCTCCGACAGCAGGATGCGGCGGCCGTGGCGGTCGTAGCGGCGGCGCACCGGGCCCATCACGTCGACCGGCATCACCTTGACCCGCAGCGCCAGTTCCTCGTCCAGGTAGCGGATCAGGCCCGGGAACAGGGCGCCGGGCTCGATCGACCCGGCCTGCCAGATCTCCTCCGCCGCCGTCTCCAGCTCCGGGAAGTGGTGGCCATGCGCCTGCACCCAGTCGCGCACCTCGTCGAGGGGGGAAGCGGCCTCGGCCAGCGCCCCGTCCGGCGCCGATTGCTGCTCGGCCAAGAGGCGCAGCGTCTCGCGCCCCTCGCGATAGGCGTGGTACAGGGCCAGCACCGCCTCGGCCGCCGCGGGGGCCTGGGCGGCCAGGTCGATGATGTCCTGCCGCTTCAGCCCGGCCGTGCCCGGCCGTGGCGTGGCGAAGAGCGGGTCGCCGAACACCTCCGACAGGCCGCCCACCAGCCGCTCGCCCTCATCTTCGGCGAAGCTGGCGAGGTCCAGGTCGAAGATCTGGCCCAGCTTCAGCAGGATCTCGACCGTCACCGGCCGCTGGTTGCTCTCGATCAGGTTGAGGTAGGAAGCGGAGATGCCCAGCCGCTCCGCCAGCTGCGCCTGGGTGACCTCGCGGTCGCGCCGCAGCCGCCGGATCTTGTGCCCCAGCATCGGCTTGCGCGCGGCCATCGGTCTTCTCCGATTTACAAAATAGACATCAACAAACTTTACAACGTTTCCCTTTCACGCTCAACGCCGCGTTGACGCTGCCCGGAGCCGCACCCAACATCATTCCCATCACCGCAGCGCAGCATGGCGCGCCACCCAGAACGGAATGAAAAGGATTTACAGGATGGCTCCCCTCGACTCTCCGACCCCGACCCGAACGCAGCCCGGCCGCTTCGACGGCATCGTCCGGGACTACAGCCCGGCGGATGTCGAGCGGCTGCGCGGATCGGTCCGGATCGAGCACACGCTGGCCCGGCTGGGCGCCGAGCGGCTGTGGGAGCTGATGCACAAGCGCGACTTCGTCAACTCGCTCGGCGCCACCAACGGCACCCAGGCGATGCAGCAGGTGCGAGCAGGGCTGGAGGCGATCTACCTCTCAGGCTGGCAGGTCGCGGCCGACGCCAACACCGCCGGCCAGATGTATCCGGACCAGAGCCTGTACCCGGCGGATTCGGTGCCGGAGGCGGTGAAGAAGATCAACCGCACGCTGCAGCGCGCCGACCAGATCGAGCATGCCGAGGGGGGCGCCAAGCGGCACTGGTTCGCGCCGATCGTGGCCGATGCCGAGGCCGGCTTCGGCGGTCCCCTGAACGCCTTCGAGCTGATGAAGGCGATGATCGAGGCCGGCGCGGCGGGCGTGCATTTCGAGGACCAGCTGGCGTCGGAGAAGAAGTGCGGCCATCTCGGCGGCAAAGTGCTGGTGCCGATGCGCAGCTTCATTCGCACCCTCAACGCCGCCCGCCTGGCTGCCGACGTGATGGACGTGCCGACCGTGCTGCTGGCCCGCACCGACGCCGAGAGCGCCAAGCTGATCACCAGCGACATCGACGAGCGCGACCACCCCTTCATCGACCGGACGCAACGCACCGAGGAGGGCTTCCATCCGATCAGGCCCGAGAACCGGATGGAGTACTGCATCGCCCGCGGCCTGGCCTTCGCGCCCTATGCCGACCTGCTGTGGATGGAGACGTCGAAGCCGGATCTGGGCCAGGCCAGACGCTTCGCCGAGGGCATCCACCGGCACTTCCCGGGCAAGCTGCTGTCCTACAACTGCTCGCCCAGCTTCAACTGGAAGGCCAATCTCGACGATGCGACGATCGCCAAGTTCCAGCGCGAGCTGGGGGCGATGGGCTACAAGTTCCAGTTCATCACCCTGGCCGGCTTCCACAGCCTGAACTACGCCACCTTCGAGCTGGCGCGCGGCTACAAGGACCGGCAGATGGCCGCCTATTCCGAGCTGCAGCAGGCGGAGTTCGCGGCCGAGGCCCAGGGCTACACGGCCACCAAGCACCAGCGCGAGGTCGGCACCGGCTATTTCGACGCCGTCAGCCTCGCCATCTCCGGCGGCAAGGCCTCGACCACCGCGCTGCAGGAATCGACCGAAGCCGCCCAGTTCCACTGATCATCGCGCCCGAAGGAGGATAGGACCATGACCACCCGACCGAACCGCTTCTGGATCATCGGTGGCGAGTATGCCGACACCCGCTTCGACCGGCTGATCAACGGCACCGAAAGCCTGCAGGGCCCGTTCGAGAATTACGACGAGGCGCTGCACGCCTGGCGGCAACTGGCCGCGGCCACCACCAGCAACGCGCATCAGCGCTACACCATCGCGCATGAGGGGGCCCGATAGAGCCTCCTGATCGCGACCGGGCCGGGCGGCGCGGGCGCACTGTCCGGCCTAATCTCCAAGACCGACCTTTCGAAGACCCCTGCTGGGCCCGGCCGACGTGTTCGGCCGGGCCGCTTTTTGTCGCGGGCGGGAGCTACACGGCCCCGTCGACCAAGCCTTGCGGCAGATAGTCCGACCGGATCCCGACCGGCAGGCCCTGGTCGTGGCGCATCGCCGCCCAGGCCAGCGGGCCGAGGGCGATGAAGCCGGCCGGGTCGCTGTCCTGCGCCTCGCCGGGATTGGGCCGGAGCTCCGACCAGTAGCGGCGATGCAGCACCAGGGCGTTGCGCAGGGCCTTGTCGAACTGGGCCGCATCCGGGTCGCGGTGCAGCAGGGCCAGCTCGATCTCCGGCGACACGATGAACTGGGCGTAGTCGCGGGCCGCCGGCGCCAGCGCCGTGTCGTTGCAGCCCTGGATCGCCTGCAGCAGCAGCTGGTTCCCGGCGGCGTCGCCGCGCAGCAGCGCCTGCAGCCCCTGGGCATGGGCCAGGCCGTAGATCCGCTCCTCCGGCGCCGGGGGCTGGCGCGCGATGCGGTCGACCGGCACCTGCGCGAACAGATCCAGCGCAATGCGGTCGCGTGTGGCCAGGGCGGCGTGGCAAGCCTCGACCAGCCGCCGCGGGGTCAGCCCTGTCGGCCGCTCCCGACCGCGGGGAAGCTCGATCGCACCCGGCGGACCGAGATCGACCCGCAACGGCGGTTCCGCCGGCGTCACCGTCGCGCCCGCGGCCATCGCCGCCCGGGCGCCGAGCCGCAGCAGCGCCGGCACCGCGTCCTCCGGGCCCAGCAGCTGGCGCAGCCCGGCCAGGGCCAGGGCTTCCTCGGTCAGCGGCACCAGGTTGCCGGGGCGGCCGGCCAGGCTGTCGCGCAGCATCGGGATCTCGTCGGCGCGATCCGCCGCCTGCGCCACCAGCGCATCGCGGTCGCGGCCGGGCCGGTGCCGGGCCACGAAGCCGGCGCTGTCCCCGTCCTTGCCGTCGGTCATCGTCAGGCCCCCAGGTCGAATTGCTTCGCCGTCGCCACCGGCGCCGCGGCACCGCCGCCGGGAGCCTGGCTGATCGGCGTCCTGACGGTCAGATAGACGATCTCCGCCGGCTTGCCATCCGCGGTCTTGCCGAAGCGGTAGGCATTCGACAGATCCTTCCCAGTGGCCGCCGCCGGACCGTCCATGTTGTAGCGCATGTTGTTGGCGATGGCGGCGAAGTACTCGGCCGTTCCCTGCGTCTCCACCTGGCCGTTGACCAGCCGGGTGCCGAGCGGCGAGCTGCCGCCCTTGGCCTCAACCACGACGAAGCGGATCTTGCCGTCCGGCAGCGTCTGCCGATAGACCTGATCAAAGTCGCCGGGGCGCGAGCCCGATCCCGGGCCGCCATATTCCAGCCTGGCGTCGGGATAGCGCTGCGCCACGAAGCTCATGCCGCCCAGCTCGCCGATCTCGGCGCTCTGGTTCACCACCTCCTGGCCCTTGGCGTTCTTGACCGTCTTGTCGGTGGCGGCGTCGCGCTCCAGCACCGCGGTGTCGCGGGCGGCGAGGGCGGATTTGAGGTCCTGCTGCTGCGCCAGGCTCAGCCCTGCCGGCAGGTTGATCTTCGGCGCGACGTTGCCGGTGATGACCGGGGCATAGGTCGGCAGGTTGCCGTTCGTCACCTCCTGGATCCGGTAGATACCGTCATCGCCCTTCACCAGGCCCAGCCGCGGATGGCTGCTGTCGTAGGGTTCGGTGCGCACGATCTCCGGCACCGTTTCCGGCCCGGTGGTCCGGAAATAGTAGCCCTGGCCGGCATAGGGGCTGTTGTCGATCGCATCGCCCAGCCCCGGCTGGATCTCCTCTGCCCGCGCCTGGCCGGTGCTCGGCGCCTCGACATCCCGCTGGGCCGGGTCGGTGATGATCCGCCCCAGCGACTCATTGTGCTGGTCGAGATAGGCCCGGGTGGTCTGGATGTCGCCGCGCAGCTGGTCCTTCTGCTGCGGCGTCAGGGTCGGGTCATCCAGCCGGCGCTGCAGGTCGGCCAGCTTGCGGTCGAGCTTGATGCCTTCGTATTTGACCGAATAGGCCAGGGTCCCGGGCTTGGGCTCGCCGGTCCAGCCGCGGACCAGGCCCTGCAGCCCCTCGCCCTGGGCCATCATCCGGGCGACATCGCGGTGCAGGGCGATGTCGGCGTCGCTCGCCTGCGGCCCGGCCTTGATGGTGTAGGTGCCGGTCTTCGGGTCGCGCACGATGCTGACCCGGTTGCCCTCGACCTCGCTGGTCCGCACCACCGGCGGCTCATAGGCGGCGGTCAACCGCCGGGTCAGCGCCGCCGGGTTGAACATCTCGCCCGGCGACCGGGCCTGGCGGGCGCCGACGCCGATGGTGGCGCCCCAGAAGCCCATGGCCAGCAGGCCCTGCGCCCGCTGCTCCGGCGTCATCGATCCCCAATTCGTCGCCAGATGGATGCCCATGTCGACGAAGGCGCCGGCGTTGGCAGTGTTGGCCAATGCCTGGGTGGTGCCGATCACCCGTGCCGCCGCCGGGCTCAGCCGCGCCCCGGCGCCGGCCAGGCGGGTCAGGGCGCCAGCGCTGCCGAAGGCGGCGATGCCGGTGCCGTTGGCGACCAGGCCCAGCCACAGCATCCGGGCGTCGCCATCGGTGAAGGGGTTGATCGACTGGCCATGCTGCGACCGGTCGATCAGCTCGCTGCCGGTCTGGTACACGCCCCAGGCCCCGGCCGCCGCGCCGATCCCGACCAGGACCGGCGTCGCGGTGCCGCCGCTGCCGATGATCAGCGCGCCGCCGGCGATGATGCCGCCGACCAGGGCGACCCCGTCGAAGACGCTCTTCACCTCTTCCCAGGCCGTGTCGACCGTCTTCGGCGTGTTGCCGTGCGACAGGTCGACCGTGCCGTCCGCCTTCAGGGTCAGATGGCCGTCGGTCGGGTAGGTGACGTCGCCGGGCGGCAGCTCGTTGTTCGCTTTCCAGTCCGCGAAGTCCTGGTAGCTGCGGCCGGTGTTGTCGACGAACTTGTCGCCGGACGCCGTGTGCACCCGGAACAGCGGCAGCTGCACCGGGCCCGAGGCGTTGCTCGAATACTGGATCGGCAGCACCGTGACCTGCGGATTGTCGCCGCCGACGGCGCGGATCTGGGCCACCACCTTGCCGACCGGGTCCTTGCCGGGCCCGTCGGCGAAATAGGAGAACTGGCCCTGGGCCGCCTTCGCCTGCGCCGCCTCCGCGTCCTTCGACACGGCCGGGGGGAAGCCCATGGCGTAGCCGATGGTGTTGTCCAGGTCGGTCCCCTGCAGGGTCTGCGGATCGTCGCCGCGGCCGGCCAGGAACTGCTTGGCGTTGTCCTGCGCCTGCGGGCCGACGATCGCCGGGTTGGTCCAGGGATCCTCGGTCCGCTTCAGCGTGTCGGCGGTGATGCCGCGGTCGGCGCGGACCGTGGCCAGGGCGCCGACCCGGCCCTCCAGCCCGATCTTGCCGTCATTGCCGTTGCCGAACAGCAGCACCTGGCCCTGATGGGTGCCCAGGATGCCGTCCAACCGCCGGGCCTCCGCATCCCGCTGCCCCGGATCGTCCGGGAACCATTCGCGTGCCAGGGCCTGCGCCATCTCCTGCCGCAGGCCCTCGCGCTTGTCGATGTCGAACGGCGTGGTCTGGGCGTAGACGGACTGCACCACGGCGCTGACGGCGGGGCCGGGCGGGCCGTCATTCATCGCCGTCAGGATGCGCTGCCGGGCCATCGCCTCGATGCCGTCGGCGCCGCCGCGCGATTGCAGCGCCTGCATGAAGCGGGCGGCGTTCTCCGGGCTCAGGGAGACGACGGTCTGCCGCAGCGCCGCGAGGGTCGCGGGCGTGTGCTGCAGGTCGCCGGAGGTGGCCTGGATCGTCCCCAGCACCAAGGCCCGGGCCTTGCTGTGCGGATCCGCGGCCGAGCCGTTGCCGGCCGGCTGCTGCATCAGCGCGGCGGCGCGGAGCGCGAAGCGCTCGCCGACCACGCCGCGCAGCTGCGGGCTGTCGCCCAGGGCTTTGGTCAGGTCGGACGCCTGGCCCAGCCCGCCGCCCTTGCCGTCGGACCAGCGGTCCAGCATGCGGTCCAGCAGATAGCGCTGCTCGTCGGTGTTGAGGCCCTTGAGCTCGGTCGACTGCCCGTTCAGCGCGTTGCGGACATGCTCATGGGATTCGGTCTGGCCGAAGCCGAGGAAGCCGCCATTGGCGTCGGAATGATGCTCGACCCAGTCATCGATCCCGCGCCGGCGATCCTCGCTGACGACCGGCACGACCGGGGCGGTCGGCGCGGCGTCGGACGGGCCACCTCCGGCGGGGGCCGGCTTCGGCGGCGGGGGCTCGGCGGGTGGCGCGGCCCTGGCACGCTGTACCGCGCTGGCGAAGTCGCCCCCGCGTTGCGCGGGGCCGAACCGGGAGGGGGCGGTGCCGAGCGAATCGATGCGGGGTGACATGGCTCGATCCTGTCCGCGAAGGATGGTCGAAGGATGGCAGGCGGCGAGGCGTCCCCGTTGCCCCGAAGCCGCTGATGCCCTTCAGGGGCTCAGTCTTTGACACCGGCGTTGAGGTTGGGGATCTGGTCCTTCTTGAAGCCGAGCTCCTTGGCCACGGCCAGGATCTGGGTATCAACCGATACGTCGACGCTTTCGCCCTTGCCGTTCTTCCAGTCGAACTCCGCCAGATCCTTCAAGGTCTTCAGCTGGTTGTCGCCGTTCCCACCGGCGACTTTGTCGAGATAGGCGTGGACGATCTTGCGCCGGATCGCATCGGCGTCATTGCCGAAATCCTGCCCCAGCAGTTCCTGCACCGCCTTCTTCGGGTCATCCGCCGCCTTGAAGTAGCCGTCGACCAGGCCGTCGCGCTTCTTCGGGTCGGTCTCGTTTGCCAGCGTCGTGGCGAATTCCGGCGGCTTGGTGTTGCCCGGCGTCGGGGCCGGCATCCCGGCCGGCGCGTCCGAGCCCGGTATGGGCTCCTGCTCCGGCGCGACCGGCAGCATGACGAAATCGGGCTTCAGATCCCCCTCATGATAGGTCTGGATCAGGTCCGGGTTGGCGATCTGGTCGTTCAGGGCGACGACGGTCGCATCGATGTTCTCCGGCGCAATGCCGGCCTCCATGGCCATGCGCCATTGCGAATCGCCGGCCTCAGGCACCTCGACGGTGCCCTGGCTGAGCAGCTCCTTGGCGTCCTTGAGCTGATGCTGCTTCGCCAGGCCGTCCAGCGTCTGCATCCATTGCTGCTGCTGGGCGGCGTTGACCTCATGGATCCGCCCGTCCTTGCCGACCAGCGAGAGCTTGTTGTCCTTGTAGGTGACCGTGAGCGACATCGACGCCTCCAGATATGGGGCAGCACGATAGGCAGGCTTTCGCCTGTCCGGCCGCGGCCCAGGACTGAATTCCGGGTTCTCCCCCCGAACCGCTACACCAACCCCGGGCGGCGGCAAATGTTCCCTAACGTTTAGGGAGCCCGACCGCGGTTCTCGGGGCGATCTTGTCTGGCAAATGCCCGGACCGTAAAACCGCCGCTTCGCTTGAATTGGTAGCCCTCCCGCACCGAATTTCAGCACAGTCGTCCGACCGAATGGTCTCAGCATGATCGAACGAGAGCCGTCCTCATCCGGAGATGGACGCGGGGTCGACAGATCACAGCGGCAGCGCCGGCGGCCCGAGTTGTCACGGTCTCTTGACATGCAAGTTCCCGGCATAAGCCGGATGGATGACGGCGTGTGGCGGAGCCTTACGAGTCATCAGCCATATGGTCCCGCTGCCCGGAATTCGTTCTCCGGATATTGCAATCAATCTTAAGACAAAAGCTCAATAACATCTCAAAGTCACTTTATTGCGTGCATTTACATAATACTATATCTTGGCACCTCGGTTCTCCCCGCCACCAGTGGCGGTGGAGATCGAATGGAGGGAACGATATGCTCAAACGAGTCCTTGCCGAGGCGTTGGGGACGTTCTGGCTCGTCCTCGGCGGTTGCGGCACCGCGGTCCTGGCCGGATCGCATGTCGGCTTCGGCGGCGTCGCCGCAGCCTTCGGCCTCACCGTCCTGACCGGCGCCTTCGCCCTGGGCCGGATCTCCGGCGGCCATTTCAATCCTGCGGTCACGGTGGGGCTATGGACTGCCGGCAAGACCGGCACGTCGGACGTCGTGCCCTACATCATCGCCCAAGTGGTCGGCGCGATCATTGCGGGCGCGGTCATCTACGTCATCGCCTCCGGCATGCCCGGCTTCGACATCACCAAGGGCTTCGCCCTGAACGGCTACGACGCCGGATCGCCGGGCGGCTACAGCCTGACGGCGGCGCTGGTCTGCGAGGTGGTGCTGACGGCTGTGTTCCTGGTGGTCATCGTCGGCGTGGTCAGCAATCCCGCGACCGCGCCCTTCGCACCGATCGCGATCGGCCTGGCGCTGACGCTGATCCATCTGATCTCGATTCCGGTCACCAACACCTCGGTCAACCCGGCGCGCAGCACCGGCGTCGCCGTGATCGCCCAGGGCCTGGCGCTGGGACAGCTGTGGCTGTTCTGGGTGGCGCCGATCGTCGGCGGCATCATCGGCGGCCTGGTGGGGCGGTTCCTGACCGAACCGGAAACCGCAGTCAGCGCGGCCCCGACGATCCCGGGCGCTCCGGCCGAGTGATCCTGACCTGACCCGAAGCCCCGGCGGTCCGCCGCCGGGGCTTCAATCCAGCGCCTTCTCCATGAACAGGCTCAGCGGGTCGGGCTGGTAGTCGCCGAACGGCCCGCACTCCTCGTATCCGAAGTGGCGGTACAGGCCGATCGCCTCGGGCTGGTGGATCCCGGTCTCCAGCCGGACCACCCGGACGCCCAGGCTGCGGGCCTCCTCCTCGATCCGGGCCAGCAGGTCGCGGCCGACCTTCAGCCCCCGCGTCGCCGGGTCGACGAACATCCGCTTCAGCTCGGCCCGGCCGTCCTCGCCGACCACCAGGGCCCCGCAGCCGACCACCCGGCCATCGCGCCGGGCCACCCAGAAGCGCACCTCCGGCCGCTCCAGCGAGGCGATGTCGAGCATGTGATTGCTCTCGGCCGGGTACAGGCTCGCCATCAAGGCGTCCGATTGGCGGATCAGGTCGAGCACCGCGTCCTGGCGCGGCGGTTCCGGGGCGATCAGGGTGGCGGTCACGGATGGGAAACCTCGGTCGTTGCACCCCGACTATAGCCGGGCATGGCGGCGCGCGAAGGGCTTTCCTCTTGCCCGGCGCCAGTGTCTATGTTCTGGTATTGTTCATGGCCGACTCCGCCCCGCTCACGATCCCGAACGCCGACGCCCGGCGCCTGTTCCTCGACCTGCACGCCCTGGCCGATCCGCCGCTGGGCCGGCTGACGGTGGATGGCTGCCAGGCGGTGGTGGACCGCATCGGCTTCGTCCAGGTCGACAGCATCAACACGGTCGAGCGGGCGCACCACATGATCCTGTTCGCCCGCCGCCACGGCTACGTCCAGACCCAACTGCCGCGGCTGGTGGAAAAGACCCGCGGCCTGTTCGAGGGCTGGACCCACGACGCCTCGTTGATCCCGACCCGCTTCTTTCCCTACTGGTCGCGGCGCTTCGCCGATGTCCAGGCTCGCGCCGCCACCAGCCGCTGGTGGACCGAGGCCGGGCCGGACTTCCCCAAGGTGCTGGCGCAGGTGCGCGACCGGGTGGCGGCCGAGGGCCCGCTGCTGACCCGCAGCTTCGAGGAGGAGCGGCAGCGCCCCTCCGGCGGCTGGTGGGACTGGACGCCCTCGAAGATGGCGCTGGAGTTCCTGTGGCGCACCGGCGTGCTGGCGGTGACCCGGCGCGAGGGCTTCCAGAAGGTCTACGATCTGACCGAGCGGGTGATCCCGGAGCAGCATCGCGGCCCGGCGCCGGAGCCGGAGGCGGTGGTCGACTGGGCCTGCCGCTCGGCGCTGGAGCGGCTGGGCATCGCCCGGCCCGGCGAGATCGCGGGATTCTGGGACCTGATCACCATCCGCGAGGCGGAGCAGTGGTGCGACCGGCTGACCCGGCGCGGCGATCTGCACGTCGTCCATGTCCAGGGCGCGGATGGCAAGACCACCTCGGCCTTCGCCTTTGCCGATATCGAGGACCGGCTGGCCGCGGCCGCGCCGGCGCCGGACGTGCTGCGGGTGCTGTCGCCCTTCGACCCGGTGATCCGCAACCGCCAGCGGCTGGAGCGGCTGTTCGGCTTCGACTACCGGTTCGAGGCCTTCGTGCCGGAGGCGAAGCGGCGCTGGGGCTATTACGTCTTCCCGATCCTGGAGGGCGACCGCTTCGTCGGCCGCATCGACATGCGGGCCAAGCGCGACAGCGGCGACCTCGCCGTCGCCGGTCTGTGGTGGGAGCCGAAGGTGCGGTCCAGCAAGGCGCGGACGCGCCGGCTGGAGGCGCAGCTGGACCGCATCCGCCGCTTCGCCGGGGTCGACCGGGTCACCTGGCCGGAGGCTAAATCGACGCTGTCATCCGCGAGTCATCAAAGGGTCGCAAAGCTCGGGGCATAACGGCGCCGCGCGCGGGCCGGCGTTGCGATGCGGGGCCGAGCGCCCATATAAGGCCGCGCGGGCGAGCCGCCGGGCCGATCGTGCGGAAGCGGAAGAGAAGGATTGGGTTATGCCGGGGGATCTGATCGTCGCCCATGCGCGGATCGTGACGGCGGAGGCCGTGCTGACCGGCAGCCTCGCCGTATCCTCCGGCCGCATCGCCGATCTCGACCGCGACGAATCCTGCCCGCCCGGCGCCGTCGATTTCGAGGGCGACTACCTGCTGCCCGGCCTGGTCGAGCTGCACACCGACCATCTCGAGCGCCACTACACGCCCCGGCCCGGCGTGCGCTGGCCGGCGGTGACCGCGGTGATGGCGCATGACGCCCAGGTGGCGGCGGCCGGCATCACCACCGTGTTCGATGCGCTGGCCCTGGTCGGCGGCCGCAATGGCGAGGACCGGCTGGAGACGCTGCGGCCGATGGTCGACGGCATCCGCCAGGCCCAGGCCGGCCAGATGCTGCGGGCCGAGCATTTCCTGCATCTGCGCTGTGAGGTCACCGAGGCGAACGTGCTGCAGCTGTTCGAGCCGTTCCGCGACGACCCGCTGGTGCAGTTCATGTCGGTGATGGACCACGCCCCCGGCCATCGCCAGTTCGCCGACCTCGCCAAGTACCGCGAGATCTACAAGGGCATGCTCGGCATGACCGACGAGCAGATCGACGCCCAGACGGCGGAGCGGATCGCCGCGTCGCGCACCCACGGCGTGACCAACCGCGACGCCCTGGCCGCGATCGGCCGCAGCCGCGGCCTGCCGATCGCCAGCCATGACGATGAGACCGTCGCCCATGTCGAGGAGGCGGCGGCGCTGGGCATGGTGGTGTCGGAGTTCCCGACCACCCTGACCGCCGCCCGCGCCGCGCGCGAGCACGGGCTGCAGATCCTGATGGGCGCGCCCAACCTGGTCCGCGGCGGTTCCCATTCCGGCAATGTCTCGGCCGGCGAGCTGGCGCGCGAGGGGTTGGTCGACATCCTGTCGTCGGACTACGTCCCGGTCAGCCTGCTGCACGGCGCCTTCACCCTGGCGGAGGGCGAGCACGGCATCGGCCTGCCGCAGGCGCTGGCGACGGTGACGATCAACCCGGCCCGCGCCGCCGGCCTCGAGGATCGCGGCCGGATCGAGCCCGGGCTGCGGGCCGACCTGCTGCGCGTCCGGCTGGTTGACGGCGTGCCGGTGATCCGCGCCGTGTGGCGCGAGGGCGAAAGAGTCGCATGACCCGGGAATAACGGGTCGGGCCGGCGGATCGGTTATAAGGGCTGAGTCGCCCGATCGCAGCCCGGAGGCCAGCATGCGTCCGTTCCCGGTTCTCACGGCCCTGATGCTGGCCCTCGGCCTGGCCGGCACCGTCCGGGCCGCTGATCCGGTGGCGCCCGATCCGGCCTCGCCCGACCCGGTGGCGCGCGGCGCCTACATCTTCGCCGCCGGCGGCTGCGCCACCTGCCACACCCAGCCTGGCCCCGACGCCAAGCCGCTGGCCGGCGGGCGGGCGCTGAAGACCGCCTTCGGCACCTTCTACACCCCGAACATCACGCCGGATGCCGAGACCGGGATCGGCAGCTGGAGCGAGGAGGATTTCCGCCGGGCGCTGCGCGAAGGCGTGTCGCCGACGGGCGACGACCTGTACCCGGCCTTCCCCTACACCTCCTACACCGGCATCACCGACCGCGACCTGGCCGACCTCTGGGCCTATCTGCGCAGCGTCCCGGCGGTGCGGCAGCCGAACACGCCGCATGATCTGTCCTGGCCCTATTCCTGGCGCTCGCTGCTGCCTGGGTGGCGCCTGCTGAACTTCAGCGAAGGGCCGTTCCTGGTCGCGGCCGGCCAGTCGCCCGAATGGTATCGCGGCGCCTATCTCGTCCGCGTGCTGGGCCATTGCGGCGAATGCCACACGCCGCGCGACATGCTGGGCGGGCTGAACTGGTACAGCGCCTTCGCCGGCAACCCGCAGGCGCCGGACGGCGGCGGCAAGATCCCGAACATCACCCCGGACCCCCAGCACGGCATCGGCGGCTGGAGCGACCGGGACATCACCTATTATCTGGAGACCGGCACGACGCCCGACGGCGACTTCGCCGGCGGCGCCATGGCCGAGGTGATCCGGGACAACACCGCCAAGCTGGTGCCCGCCGACCGCGACGCCATCGCCACCTATCTGAAGAGCCTGGCGCCGCTGGCCGGGCCGTAACGCCCGCCTCACGGGCGATGGCCGAAAGCCGCAGAATCACCTATAGTGCCGCGGCATTCGTAATTTTAGGAACATTTGCATTGTATTGACCCCGGCGCCGCGGATTTCGACGGCGCCTTCCGCTTTCAACCGCGACATGCCGCCCGGCGGCGGGCACGGCCGATGCCGTTTCCGCTCGCCCGGCCGGTGCGCCGCCCTGCGTTCATCGGAGGCTTTTCATCGTGACCAGCTATACCGGCACCGTCGACCCCGACTACATCTACGGCCTCAGCGACACCGTGGTGGTGCCGCCCGGCGCCAACGGCGTGCAGCTCGACCTGTCGGGCGACGACACGCTGAGCGGGGTGGACGGGGACGACTTCGTCCTGGCCGGTGCCGGCAATGACGTCGTCGATGGCGGCGATGGCGCCGACCATCTCGACGGCGGCGCCGGGGATGACCTGCTGCGCGGCGGCATGGGTCCCGACACGCTGATCGGCGGCGACGGCGTCGACACCGCCGATTACAGCACCAGCCTCAAGCCGATCACCGTGGATCTCTTCGCCGGCATCGGCTCGGCCGGCGATGCCGAGAACGACACTCTGTCGGGGATCGAGAACGTCATCGGCAGCGCCGGCGACGACACCGTCGATGGCGGCACCGACGACAACGTCCTGTCCGGGCTGGCGGGGAACGACCTGCTGGTCGGGTATGAGGGCGCGGACACGCTGATCGGCGGCGACGGCAACGACATGCTCGCCGGGGATGCGGAGCCGGGGGCCGGCGGCTGCGGCTGCGGCGCGGACCATCTGCAGGGCGGCGCGGGTGACGACATCCTCTACGGCGGCGGTGCCGCCGATCTGCTGGAGGGTGGCGACGGCAACGACCTGATCGGCATCATGGATGCGTCAGAGGTGGTGGCCGGCGAGGTCATTGACGGCGGCGACGGCTACGACGTCGTCGTCTTCACGCCACTGCCGGGGGGCGACACGCTGCTGGTGCTGCAGGGCGACATGCTGGTCGGCATCGAGGAGATCGACCTCGGCTTCCCGGGCGGGCCGGTCGGCCTGCCGGCGCATCTGATGCTGATCGGCGTGCAGTCGAACCTGCTGATCGTCGGCAGCGACGACCGCAACGTGGTTACCGCCGGCGACGCCAACGACACCGTCCGCGGCCTGGGCGGCGACGACGTGCTGGTCGGAGGCCTGGGCAACGATTCGCTCGACGGCGGCGCCGGCGCGGACCAGCTGGACGGCGGCGCCGGGGACGATGTGCTGATCGGCGGGGCAGGGGCCGACCGCCTGACCGGCGGGGCCGGGGTCGACACCGTCCTCTACGCCTCGACCGGAGCGGTGACGATCGACCTGCTGGCGCACACCGCCACGGGCGGCGACGCCACGGGCGACATCCTGAGCGGGATCGAGAACATCTACGCCACCAGTGCCGCCGACACGCTGGGCGGCGACGACAGCGGCAACCTCCTGGCCGGCCGGGGCGGGGATGACATCCTGGCCGGGCGCGGCGGCGACGACGCCCTCTATGGCGAGGGCGGCAATGACAGCCTCGACGGCGGCGACGGCGTCGACCGGCTGG
>NZ_JBCNNF010000137.1:0-16170 GCF_039594555.1 Inquilinus sp. | reverse complement strand
GCGGCCGATCTCCTCATGCCCCATGCCGGCCATCGGCTCGTCCAGCAGCAGCATCGGCGGGTCCAGCGCCAGGGTGGTGGCGATCTCCAGCGCCCGCTTGCGGCCATAGGACAAATCGACCGCGGCGGTGCGGGCGAATTCGCTCAGGTTGACCGCCTCGATCAGCTCCAGCGCCCGCGCGTCCAGCCGGCGCAGCACCGCGGCGGAGCGCCAGAACTGGCGCGACAGCCCCTCCGGCCGCTGCAGCGCCACGCGGACATTCTCCAGCACCGTCAGATGCGGGAACACGGCCGAGATCTGGAACGACCGCACCAGGCCGCGCCGCGCCACCTCGGCCGGCTTCAGCCGGGTGATGTCCTCGCCCCTGAAGGCGATGCGGCCGGAGGTCGGCTGGTGGAACTTGGTCAGCAGGTTGAAGACGGTGGTCTTGCCGGCGCCGTTCGGGCCGATCAGGGCGTGGATCGTGCCCTCGCGCACGCTGAGGTCCACGCCCTTGACCGCGAGGAAGCCGCGGAAGGCCTTGGTCAGGCCCTCCGCCACCAGGATCGGCTGGGAATCCGGCATGCGGCCGCTATTTCTTCGCGGTCGCGGGGCAGCCGCTGGTCTCCGCCGACAGATAGGCCTGGTCGCCCGGGATGGTCGCCAGCAGCTTGTAGTAGTCCCAGGGCTTGGTGCTCTCCGACGGCGCCTTGACCTGGAACAGGTACATGTCGTGCACCATGCGGCCGTCGGCCTGCACCTTGCCGCCATGGGCGAAGACGTCGTCGACCGGCAGCTCCTTCAGCTTGGCCGCGACCTTGTCGCCGTCATCGGTGCCGGCGGCCTGCACCGCCTTCAGGTATTGCAGCACCGACGAGTATTCCGAGGCCTGGACCGAGTTCGGCATGCGCTTGGTGCGCTCGAAGAAGCGCTGGGCGAAGGCCCGGCTCTCGTCATTGCGGTCCCAGTAGAAATCCTCGGTCAGCACCAGCCCCTGCGCCGCCTCGAGCCCCAGCCCGTGCACCTCGGCCAAGGTGAACAGCAGGCCGGCCAGCTTCTGGCCGCCGGCGACGATGCCGAACTCCGCCGCCTGCTTGATGGCGTTGGCGGTGTCCAGGCCGGCATTGGCCAGGCCCACCACCTTGGCGCCGGACGCCTGGGCCTGCAGCAGGAAGGAGGAGAAGTCGGTGGTGTTCAGCGGGTGCCGCACGCTGCCCAGCACCTTGCCGCCCTTGGAGGTGACGAACTTCGTGGTCTGCTCCTCCAGCGAATAGCCGAAGGCGTAGTCGGCGGTCAGGAAGAACCAGCTGTCGCCGCCCTGGTCGACCAGGGCGCCGCCGGTACCGACCGCCAGCGCATGGGTGTCGAAGGCCCAGTGGAAGCCGGTGGGCGAGCACGCCTTGCCGGTCAGGTCCGCGGTCACGGCGCCCGAGGTGATGGTGACCTTGTGCTTCTCGGCCGCCAGCGCCTGCACGGCCAGGGCGACGGAGGAGGTGGTCAGCTCGGTGATCACGTCGACGCCGTCGACATCGAACCACTGGCGGGCGATGTTGGAGCCGATGTCGGGCTTGTTCTGGTGGTCGGCGTTGACGATCTCGATCGGGGCGCCCAGCACCTTGCCGCCGAAATCCTCGACCGCCATCTTCGCGGCCTCGACCGACCATTTGCCGCCGTAATCGGCATAGACGCCGGACTGGTCGTTCAGCACGCCGATCTTGACGACGTTGCCCGAGACCTGGGCCGCGGCCGGCAGGGCGAAGCCCGCCACCAGCAGGCCCACAGCAACAGCGTTCCCCTTCATGATGCCTCCCCGAGGACGTTTCATTCGCAAGGATTTTTAGGATTTTCGAAACCCTGCCTGAGTCGGGGGCGGCGGCGCAATCGCCTTCTCGCAGTGCGGGAGGAAATCGGCGCGATGATTCAGGCCGAAGGCTGGTCCGGTTCTGGAAATCGCCTAGATTTCACAGGCGGAAGGGAGGGATTTAATGGCGTCAGACGTTGATTCAGAAGCCGTAGAACGCGTCGACAGGCTCGAGCAGCCGTGCCTTGGCTGCCGGCCCAATGTCCCCGGCGACGATCAGCTCCTTCGGCTTCGCCAGGGCGACGGCCGCCGCGTCGTCGACCTGCGCCGTCTCGGCGGCTGTGGAGGCGGCGAGGGCCAGCGCAAGCAGGGCGGGAATGCGCATCATGGACTCCTCAGGCCGCGGAACCGGGAAGGCCGGTGACGGTCGGTGCCCCGCGGTCATAGACCGGGGTGATCGACCGGTGCTCGAGCGCCCAGGCCGCGATCTCGTCCTTCCGGGCGAACCAGACGCCGGGCTTGCTCCGGGCATAGGCCAGGAAGCGGTCCAGCACCCGGACCCGGTTGGCATGGCCCGAGATCCGGTCATGCAGCGAGACCACCATCATCCGGCGGCGATGCGCGCCCTCCTCGTAGAGCTGGTCGAATTCGTCCCGCAGCGCCTGCTCGTAGGCGGCGGGGTTCCAGCCGCCGAAGGGGAAGGAGATGATGTCGTTCATGTGGAAGGTGTAGGGCACGGTGACGAAGTCGCCGCCTTTCAGCTTGACGATGAACGGCTGGTCCGCGCTCGGCTCGTCGATGTGATAGCGGAAGCCGAGCGATTGCAGGATGTCGAGCGTGCGGGGCGAGTTGCGCATCCAGTAGGCATTCCAGCCGATCGGCTGCCGGCCGGTCACCTTCTGGATCGTCTCGACGCTGTCGGCGATGAAGCGGCGCTCGGCGTCGGGGTCGAGGGCGTAGCTGTTCTCCCAGGTGCGGCCATGCGCGGCGGCCTCGTGGCCGCGCCGGACAATCTCCTGCGCCAGCTCGGGCGCCGCCTCGACCGCCCGGCCGATCATGAAGGAGCTGAGCTTGACCTGGTGCTTGTCCATCAGGTCCAGGATCCGCGGGATCCCCTCCGCGACGCCGTAGTGGAAGAAGGCGTTGGTCGGCAGGTCCGGCAGGCCCTTCTCGATCGGCTCGGGGATGACATCGCCGGCGCCGGAGATCGGCTGGCCGCCGGCCTCGAACATCAGCGAGAGGCTGACGGCGAGGCGGGCATCGTCCGGCCAGAAGGGTTCGGTCATGCTGTCTCCTTCGCATCCATCGTCCGCGTCACCGGCGCGCCCCCGTGCCCTCGATGCGCCACAGCTCCGTCGCGAGGCGCGGACCGTTCCCGGGCTTGAACCAGCTCATGTCCTGAATGTGCGAGCTCGTGACGTAGACGGTCCCGTCGGGTCCCTCCGAGAAGGTATCCGGCCAGCGGAGCCGCTTGTCCTGGACGAGGGTGGTGATGCGATCCCCGTCAAGGACCTTCACCGCATCCTGCTCGATCGCGCTCAGATAAAGCCGCCCGCTCCCGTCGATCCAAAGACCGTCCGTCGGCTCGGCTTCGCCGGCGCGCTCCACACGCGCTTCGAGGTCCTTCTCGGATAAACCGGGATCCTCCAAGGCGTCCGTCGCGATGCGATAGAGGGTCCGGCCGGTCAGGGCCTTCCAGTAGAGCGTGCGCCCATCCGGAGAGAGCGCCAGGCTGTCGGCGGCGAACTCGACGCCCCGCCCGTCGGGCCGACGCAGCTCCTGCCCGTCGGTCTTCACAACCACATCCTTTTCCGGCTGGGTGCTCGGATGGCCGTCAAGGACGCGTCGGGCCTTGCCGGTCTGCAGATCCACGACGACGAGAGCACCCTTTGCTCCGGCATCGGACAGGTAGGCGTGCCGCCCGTCCGGCGAAAACCTCACATCGTTCAGGTAGCTGCCCTGGGGTGCAACCGTCTCGTCGAAGCGGATCACCTGCGCCACCGTGTTCGTCTTCAGGTCGATCCTGACGAGCTTGGGTCCGCCGGGCACGACGGCTGCCGTGGCCGGCGCGGCCGGATCGACGACCCAGAGATTGCCCTGCGCATCGGCGACCACGCTCTGGACGCACACGAAGTGATCTCCGGCCGGGATCTGGTTCTTCCTGGCGTTGCGCCAGGAATTCCACGCTTCATCCGGGTAGGGTTTGAGCCCGCCGTCGCGCGTCACCTCGGCGACCGAGATCGGCGCGTCCTCCGTCCACCGCGGAAAGTTGACGAAGATGCGCCCGTCCGGCGAGACCGTCACCCCGGTCACCTGGTGCTCGAAGCGCGCGACCAGCTGCAACTGGGCCGCGCCGCCCGGCGATAAGGCGGCTTGCTGCTGTGCGAAGGCCGCATCGGCCAGGAACGCCATCGCGGCCGCCGCAGCCGCAGCTGTGAGTCTGGTCATGATCACCTCGTCTGACTGACGCCTTGCGGCGGAGGCCGGTTCCCTAAGGCGCGACACCGTCCGCCATGGTCGACCCTTCCTCGGTCAATGGCCGCTGCGCCGGACGGGCCCGTGCGACGTGAAGACCCGTCCTCCCGCGGACAGGGCGCCCGGCAGCGGCGTCCGGCGCATGCAGCAGCCGCAGCCGGCAGGATGCGCCGCCGACGAGCGTCGCGGGCCCGTCTCCATCGGCTCGCTGCCCCTGTCGGAGATGCGGCCGGCCGGGTTGATGCTGACGATGGCAGGTGCGCGGGAGAGCGTCCGTTGCGCGTGAGTTCCGCACCCCGGGCATGGGCATAGGTCTCGGAAACGAGCCATCGGCTGCATCGCCGTGAATGGCCCGCACTCTTCGCACTCGTAGCTGTAGATCGGCATGGCGTCCTCACTTTCGCGCGCCATCTCGGATCGCGCGCAGGCTGAGCGCGCGATCGCGGAGCGGCCTCGAATGGGTCAGGCGGCGGGCTTGAGCACCACCTTGGTCCAGCCCTCGTCGCGTGCGTCGAAGTTCCGGTAGGCGTTCGGCGCCTCGTCCAGCACCAGCTCATGGGAGACGATGAAGGACGGCTTCGCGCGGTCCCTCGAGATCAGGTCCCGCAGCTGCCGGTTATAGGCCTTCACATTGCACTGCCCGGTGCCGATCGACTGGCCCTTGAACCAGAAGAGGCCCTGGTCGAACACGATCTCGCCCTGCTTGTAGAGCGGGTCCTGGGGCGCCGGGTCCTGGGGCACATAGACGCCGACCACGCCGATGCCGCCGGTGAACTTCACCGATCTCACCAGGTTGTTCATCGTCATGGCAGGGTGCTCGTCGCCCTCCGCGTCGTGGGCCTGGTAGCCGACGCATTCGCAGCCGCGGTCGGCGCCGACGCCGTTCGTCAGGTCGAGGACTTGGTCCACCGGGGAGCCCTGGGAGTCGTCGATCGGCAAGGCTCCGATCGACTCGGCGAGGCGCAGGCGATCGGGATGACGGTCGACCACCATGACCATGGCGGCACCCTTGATCATCGCGGAGTGGGCGGCCATGAGGCCGACGGGCCCGGCCCCGTAGATCACCACCGACTCGCCCGGACGCAGTCCGGCGAGCTCGGTCGCGTGCCAGCCGGTCGGGAAGATATCGGCCAGCATCACATAGTCGTTCTGCCGCTCTTCCGCGTCGGGCGGCAGCTTCAGGCAGTTGTAGTCTCCGTAGGGAACGCGCAGAAGGTCGGCTTGGCCGCCCCGATACGGTCCCATGCCGGCAAAACCGTACGCAGCGCCCGCCATGTTCGGCATGACGCTCCGATCCGCCGTGGTCAGGCAGTATGCGCTCAGGCCGCGCTCGCAATTCTTGCAGAAGCCGCAGCCGATGTTGAAGGGGATGGCGACCCAGTCTCCGACCTTCACCCGGTCGACCGCCTCGCCCACTTCAGCCACCTGGCCCAGATTTTCGTGTCCGAACACGCCGCCGCGCTGGAAGTCGGTCCGGCCCTCATACATGTGCAGGTCCGAGCCGCAGATGTTGGTGCTGGTAATTCGGACCAGAACGTCGGTCGGCCTCTCGATGCGTGCATCGGGCACATCCTGAACCAGGACATCGCGTGGTCCGTTATAGACAACCGCTTTCATCGCCCTCTCCTGACATCAGCCATGTCTCGATGGGCAAACGTGTCGTGCGGTCCGCCGTCGGACCATACGGGCGATCCCTAAGGAACCTCCCGCGCCCCCGGGCTGTTCGCCTCGCCAGCAGCCTGAAGGAGAGCCGGGGTGATGCCGGACACCAGCGAGCGCTACGCGTTCGAGGAGGCGTGGCGGAACAGCGAGGCTCGCCTGCGCGCCGCGACCGAGCTGGTCGGCCTCGGCATCTACTCATGGGATCCGGTCTCGGGTGCGCTCGATTGGGACGAGCGGTTGCACGCGATGTGGGGGCTTCCTGCCGACGCGCCGGTCGACATGGCCGTCTACGAGGCGGGAATTCACCCGGGCGACCTCACCCGTGTCCGTGAGGCGATCGCGGCCTGCGTCGATCCGGCCGGCGATGGACGTTTCAACATCGAATACCGAGTGCTGGGACGCGACGACGGCGTCATGCGCCACATCGCCACCTCGGGCCGGACGACCTTCGCGCAGGGTCGTGCCGTCGGCTTCATCGGTGCGGCGATCGACGTGACCGCGCAGCGCCGCGCCGAGGCGGCGGTTCGCGTCAACGAGGCGCGGTTCCGCAGCTTCGCCGAGCATAGCAGCAACCTGCTCTGGATGGTCGACCCGGGGGCGGAAACGATCATCTACCGCAGCGCCGCTTACGGGCGGCTCTGGGGCGTGCCGAGCCGGGCGATGCCCGTCGATCTGGCCGAATGGATGGCAGGTATCCATCCCGACGACCGCCAGCAGGTCGACCACGCCCTCGCCACCGTGCGGGCGGGAGAGGTTGCCCAGTTCGAATATCGGATCATCCGGCCGGCGGACGGCGCCGTCCGCTGGCTGCGCGACACCAGCTTCCCCATTCCCGACCATGACGGCGCGGTGACCCGGATCGGCGGGATCACCGAAGACCTGACCCCGGAGGATGTCGGCCAGGTCTATATCGTCAGCACCACGGCCGCCGAGGCCCGCAGGCTGGGCAGGCTCGTGCGGGCCCTCGGCTATCGTGCGCGACCTTTTGCAAGCGCCTCCGCCTTCCTCGACATAGCCGCCGTGCTGGCGCCGGGCTGCGTGCTCGTCGACCTCCGCAGGACCAAGAACGACGGGCTTTCGATCCCGCGCGAGCTCAAGGCGCGGTCGGTCCAGCTGCCGGCGATCGCGCTGGACGCGCCAGGGGCAGACGTCGCCGCCGCGGTCGCTGCGATGAAGGAGGGTGCCGTCGACTACGTGGTCGTGGAAGACGAAGCATCCCTGCAGGCAAAGCTCGCGAACGCCATTGCGGAGTGTCATGGCGCGGTACGACGGACGAGGCCCGACGAGGATGCCGGCGCCCGCCTGCCCAGATTGACGCCACGGGAGCGCGACGTGCTCGTCGGCCTGGTCAATGGAGGGACCAACAAGACGATCGGCAAGGAGCTGGGCATCAGCCCTCGCACCGTGGAACTGCACCGCGCCCAGGTCATGATCCGCCTGAACGCGAGCGGCCTGACCGAGCTGCTCCAGATCGCTCTTGCCGCAGGGATAAGGCCATCGGCCGGCGCTGTCCGGAACCAGCAAAAGGCTACATAGGGATCACCTGGATGCCGCGTGTCCCGACACCCGTCCTCAATTCACCCCCCTACCGGTGGCGAAGATCATCAGCCGGTCGAACAACGCCTCGGGCAGCAGCCGCTTCACCCGGAACACCAGCCGGGAATCGGTGCCCAGGCGCAGCCGCGGCGGCATCCGGCGGGATTCGGCCAGGCGCAGCAGCCGGTCCGCCGCCCGGGCGCTGATCGCGGCCGCGCGCTCCGGCGCCACGCCGCCACGGGCTTCCCGGCGGGCCAGGGACCGGTCGAAGGCGGCGCGGTAGGGCAGGTCCCTCACCGCCGGCGGCGCGTCCAGCCGGGCGTTGAAGCCGGTGTCGTGGCGCCCGGGCTCGACCGCGCAGACCTGCACGCCATGCGGCGCCAGCTCCAGCCGCAGCGCCTCGCTGAAGCCGGACAGGCCGTGCTTGCTGGCGGCGTAGATCGTCATGAACGGCGTGCCGATGAAGCCAAGCACCGAGGAGATGTTGATCACCCGGCCGTGCCGCAGGCGCAGCGCCGGCAGCAGGTCGCGGGTCAGCAGGATCGGCGCCTCCAGATTGGTCGCGATCTGGCGCCGCACCTGGCCGTCGTCCAGCGCCTCCAGCGGGCCGTACAGGCCGTAGCCGGCATTGTTGATCAGGCAGTCGAGGCCGCCCGCCACCGCTTCTGCCGCCGCCTTCCGCTGCGCCGGGTCGGTGACGTCGAGCGGCAGCACGGTGACGCCGGGGATGGCGGACAGGGCCGCCGCCTCGGGCCGGTCGGCGGGGCCGCGCAACGTCGCCAGCACCGACCAGCCGGCGGCGGCGAAGCGTTTCGCCGCCGCGAAGCCGAAGCCGGAGCTGCAGCCGGTGATCAGCACGGTCTTCATGCGTCCTCGCCCCCCGATCGCGCCGACAACCCGTGCTTGCGCAGAAGGTGGCGCAGCTGGTCGTAGCCGAGGCCGAGCGCGGTCGCCGCCCGGCCCTGATGCCCGCCCTGGGCCTGCAGCGCCGCCTCCAGCCAGCGTTTCTCGACCGCCGCGACCTCCGCCCGGAAATCGTAGGGCAGGGCCGGCGCCTCCGCCGCGGCCGGGGCGGGCGGCGCCCCGGTCTGCAGGCCTTTCGGCCGCCAGGGCGAGGCGAAGGGGTCCAGCACGATCTCCGCCACCTTCTCGTCCGGCGGGGTGCGGTACACCGCGCGCTCGACCGCGTTCTTCAGCTCGCGGATGTTGCCGGGCCAGGCATGGCCGCGCAGCGCCGCCATCGCCGCCGGGGCGAAGCCGGGGAAGCCCGGCCGGTCCAGGTCATGCGCCATGCCCTGGGCGAAATGCGCGGCCAGCAGCGGGATGTCCTCCGGCCGCGCCCGCAGCGGCGGCACGGTCAGCACGTCGAAGGCCAGGCGGTCCAGCAGGTCGCCGCGGAAGCGCCCGGCCGCGACCTCGCCCGGCAGGTCGACATTGGTGGCGGCGACGACGCGGACATCCACCGTCATGGTCTGGGCGCCGCCCACCCGCTCGATCTCGCCATATTCGATCACCCGCAGCAGCTTCTCCTGCACCCTGAGGCCGGCATTGGCCAGCTCGTCCAGGAACAGGGTGCCGCCATCGGCGCGCTCGAACCGGCCGACATGGCGCTTCACCGCGCCGGTGAAGGCCCCGGCCTCATGGCCGAACAGCTCGCTCTCCAAGAGCTCGGGCGACAGGGCGGCGCAGTCCAGCTTGACGAAGGGCCGGTCCCAGCGCGGCGACAGGAAATGCAGCCGGGCGGCGATCAGCTCCTTGCCCGTGCCGCGCTCGCCGATCACCAGCACCGGCCGGTCCAAGGGCGCCGCGGCCGAGACCCGGTCCAGCAGGTCGGCGAAGGCGGGCGCCTCGCCCAGCAGATGCGGCAGACCGTCGGCCATGGGTCCCTTCGGCGAAATTTTCCGATGATCTGGAAATTTCCGCCGGATGGTCAAGGGGCCCGGTGAGCGAAGCGGCGGAATCCGGCCGGATCCGGTTCTGGCACGGCCCTTGCAACCCAGGGGACGACCCGAACGCATCGGGCTTTGAGGAGGATCCATGAGCTACGGCTTCGACCCGACCGGCACCCGCTCCCGTTACGGCCGCAGCGCCGGGACCGCCGACTGGCGCCGCACGGGCGAGCGCCTGCTGGCCTGGATCAGCAGCCGGCCGACCGAGAACTGGGTGTTCTTCGGCGCCGGGGTGCTGATCGCTTCCCTGTTCCTGTAACAGCCCGCCCGCAAACTCGCCCCGGCGGCCGTCTGACGCGGCTTTCTGCGCTTCCGGTGCTCACGGACCTTCATGTCCGCTGCGCTCCGGTTCTCGAAAGCCACGCCAGCCGACTCACCGGGACGAGCTTCCGGGCAGACCTTTGGACCGAAAGAGGACCGTGTGATGGGTATCTTTTCCCGCCTTGGCGACATCATCAATTCCAACATCAATTCCATGCTCGACCGCGCCGAGGATCCCGAGAAGATCGTCCGGCTGATCGTGCAGGAGATGGAGGACACGCTGGTCGAGGTGCGCGCCGCGGCCGCCCGCTCGATCGCCGAGAAGAAGGACATCCTGCGCAAGGTCGACCAGCTGGAGGCGGCGCAGGCCGAATGGCAGCGCAAGGCCGAGCTCGCGGTCGAGAAGGGCCGCGAGGACCTGGCCAAGGGCGCGCTGGTCGCCAAGGCCCAGGCCGCGACCGCGGCCGAGCTGCTGCGCCGCGAGCTGGAGACGATCGAGGCCGCACTGGCCAAGACCAACGAGGATCTCGGCCGGCTCGAGGCCAAGCTGACCGAGGCCAAGAACAAGCAGAAGGCCTTCGCCATCCGGCACGACGCGGCGCGCGACCAGATCCGCATCCGCACCCAGCTGCATGACGGCCGGATCGACGAGGCGCTGGCCCGCTACGAGCAGATCGAGCGCAAGATCGACACGCTGGAGGGCCAGGTCGAGTCCTTCGACCTCGGCCGGCGCAAGAGCCTGAACGAGGAGTTCGCCGACCTCGAGGCCGAGAGCGGCGTCGAGAAGGAGCTACAGGCGATCAAGGCCCGCCTCGGCCGCACCGGCGGCTGATCCAGACCCCGTCAAACCGGCCCGGCGGGTGACGCCGGGCCGCAGACGCAAGGACAACCATGTTTCACGCCTTCTTCTTCGTCCCGGTCATCGTCTTCCTGGTGATCGTGGCGCCGATCTGGCTGGTGCTGCACTACGTCACCCGCTGGCGGGCGTCGCGGACGCTGTCGCGTGAGGATGAGCGCATGCTGGTCGACCTGTGGGAAAGCGCCAAGCGGATGGAGCTGCGGATCCAGACGCTGGAGAAGATCCTCGACGCCGAAGCGCCGCAGTGGCGGAGGCCGGCGCCATGAGCGGCCGCTTCAATGAATCGCCGAACCCGCATCGCCTCTACCGCGATCCGGACAACGGCATGGTCTTCGGCGTCTGCGCCGGCCTGGCCGCCTATTTCGGGGTCTCTCCCGGTAAGGTCCGCTTCGGCACCGTGGTCCTGGCCTTCATCTTCTTCCCGCACATCCTGATCGCCTATCTGGCGGCGGCGGTGTTCCTGAAGCGCCGGCCGACGCTGCTGTACCGCAGCCCGGACGAGGAGGTGTTCTGGCGGTCCGTCTCGGTCCAGCCGGCCGACACCTTCTCCGCCATCCGCCACAATTTCCGCGAGCTGGAGCAGCGCCTGGCCGGGATGGAGCGCTACGTCACCTCCAGCGAGTTCAAGCTGAACCGGGACTTCCGCGACCTCGAAGGTCGTTGAGAGCCGGACACTCACCTGAAGAAAGGAGCCAGCAATGGCCGCCTCCTACCGACCGGACTACGAGATCATCACGCCGCGCGGCGCGCGCGGCAGCCTGGGCACGGTCGGCCATGTGGTCTACGCGATCTACGCCGTCTCGCTGTTCACCGCCCTGCCGATGCTGATCGGCGTGGTCATCGCCTATCTGGCGCGCGGCGACGCCCGCGGCACCGTGGGCTGGGACCATTTCACCTGGGCGATCCGCACCTTCTGGGCGGCGCTGCTGCTGGGCCTCCTGTTCGGCGCCCTGACCTGGGTGCTGGTCGGCTGGCCGCTCTTGGGCGTGCTGTGGCTGTGGACCGTCTATCGCATCGTCCGCGGCTGGCTGGCCGTCGCCAACCGGACGCCGCTGTACCGCTGATCCTGATGCATCGCTGAACCGGGCCGGCGTCGCCGGCCGCCTTAGGAGGGATCGTGATGGGCTCGTTGCAGACCTTGGCTTTCCTGGCGGGGCTGGGCACCGCCGATCCTTCCGCGGCGGAGATGGCCGCGCCGGTCGACCTGTCCGGGGTCGACGCGGTGGTGGTGACCGGCGAGGCGCTGTCCGTCGCCGCCACCACCGACCCCGCCCGGCCGCTGGCGGCGGCGCTGCAGCGGACGGAGGACTGCGCCGCGTCGCTGAAGGTCGACGGCCATGTCCTGACCGTCGATGTCCGCGAGCAATCTTCGGTCTGGCCCCGCGACTGCCGGCCGACCCTGGCGCTGAACCTGCGGCCCGGCACCGCCCTGGCGCTGCGGCCGGCGGCGGTCGAGGCCACGCTGGACGGCCGCTTCGGCGCCGTCGCGGTCCAGGTCCACGCGGCCAAGCTGTCGCTGTCCGGCCAGGCCCGGACGCTCGACCTCACGGCCAATGCGGTGCAGGCGACGCTGCGCGCCGACGATCCGGGCGAAGCCATCCGCATCCAGGCCGACGCCGCCGACCTCGACCTCGGCTTCCGCCGCGGCACGCCGGTGAGCTATCAGGTCGACGCCCGCGTCTCGATGGTCGACAGCACCATCCCCGCCGCCGCCGGCGACCGGCCGCCGCGGGTCTCGATCAAGGGCGAGTTCGTCCGCGCCCGCATCGGCTACGACGACTGACGCGGGCGCCCGGCGCTACGCGCCGGCCACCTTGCGGTCCAGGAAGTCGCGGATCAGCGGGAAGGCTTCGTCGGCCTTGTCCTCGAGCACGAAGTGGCCGGTGTCGAGCAGGTGGAATTCGAGATCCTGCAGGTCCCGCTTGTAGGGATGGGCGCCCGGTTCGGGGAAGATGAAGTCGTTCTTGCCCCAGATGATCAGCGCCGGCGGCTGCTTCTCCCGGAACCAGGCCTGCACCTTGGGGTACAGGGGCAGGTTGTTGCGATAGTCGTACATCACCGCCATCTGGATGTCGGCGTTGCCGGGCCGGTCCAGCAGCGGCTGGTCATGCGCCCAGTTATCCGGCGAGATGCGGGTCCGGTCGGAGACGCCGTCCGTGTACTGGAAGATGGTGGTCTCCGGCGCGACCAGGCTCAGCAGCTTGTCCCGGCTCTCCGCCTTGCCGTCGGCCCAGTACACCTTGATCGGGTCCCAGAACTCCTTCAGCCCCTCGTCATAGGCGTTGCCGTTCTGGATGATCAGCCCGGTGACGGCGTCGGGGTGCTTCAGCGCCAGCTGCCAGCCGACGGGGGCGCCGTAATCCATCACATACATGGCATAGCGCCGGACCCCCAGCTGCTGCAGCAGCCCGTCCACCAGCCTGCCGAAGGTCTCGAAGCTATAGGGGAAGGATTCGGCCGGCGGCGCGTCGCTCTGGCCATAGCCGGGATAGTCCGGCGCGATGACGTGGTAGCGGTCGGCCAGGTACGGGATCAGGTGGCGGAACATGTGCGAGGAGGTCGGGAAGCCGTGCAGCAGCAGGACGACCGGCGCGTCCGCCGGACCGGCCTCGCGGTAGAAGATCCTGACGCCGTCCACGGTCGCGGTCCGGTGGTGCGTCACGGGATAGGCGGGCTTCGGGCTCATGGGCATCTCCTGGGAATCGCAGTCGGCAGCTCCGCGCCCAGTGCTATAGAAATAGGATATCGGGAACATCCTTCGCTTCTGAGAAGCAAGGTTGCTGAATTTGGGAAGATCGGCCATGGACAAGCTGGGCGCGATGGCCATCCTGCTGAAAACTGTGGAGGCCGGCAGCCTTTCGGCCGCCGCGAAGCAGCTGGACGTGCCCCTGGCCACGGTCAGCCGGAGGATCGCGGAGCTCGAGGCCCATCTGCGGACCCGCATGCTGAACCGGTCGAGCCGCCGGCTCGCCCTCACCGAGGCGGGGCGGCTGTATGTCGAGGCGTGCCGGCGCATCCTCGAGCAGGTGGAGGAGGCGGAGCGGGCGGCGACGGGGATCCACACGAATCCCAGGGGGCAGCTGACGGTCACGGCGCCGATCGTCTTCGGGCGCACCCACATGATCCCGATCGTCACGGACTTCCTGGCCCGGTATCCCGAGATCGACCTCAAGCTGGTTCTCGCCGACCGCCTGGTGGATCTGCTGGAGGCCGATGTCGATGTCGCGCTGCGGATCGGCGAGCTGGGCGACAGCAGCCTGATCGCCCTGAAGGCCGGCGCGGTGCGCCGTGTGACCTGCGCCAGCCCGTCCTATCTCGCCGCCCATGGCCGGCCGCAGCGGCCGGAGGAGTTGCGGGACCATATCTGCGTCACCTTCGACAATCTCGCATCGCCGGTGGCCTGGCGCTTCGCATCGGCGAAAGGCGATGTGATGGTGCCGGTCCGGTCGCGGCTGGTCGTCACGACGGCGGAGGCCGCGGTCGACGGCGCCGTCGCCGGCCTGGGGTTGACGCGGCTGCTGTCGTACCAGGTCTCGGAGGCGAAGCGCGCCGGCAAGCTCGAGCTGGTGCTCGAGGAGCATGAACTGCCGCCCTGGCCGGTCAGCCTGGTCTATCCCGGCCAGCAGCTTCTGCCGCGCAAGACCCGGGCCTTCCTGGATTTCGCGGCGCCGCGGCTGAAAGCCCGGCTGCAGGACGACGCGGCCCTGTTCGAGGCCCGAGGGCTCGGATCCTAGAAATTCCTGCCTCTCCCTTGTCAGAGAGGACCGTCGTCCCTACAACAACTGTCAGGCGCATCGCTTCGCCGGCCAGATCCGGCGGTGGACACGCCTGTCGTCGTGTCCGGAGCCATTCCGGTCCGGCAATCTTTACGAAAAATTGACACGGAGATGTCACCGCGCATGGCGCCGCAGATCATCGACACGACCGCTTTCGCCGACAGTATTTCTGGGCTGGCATTGTTCCTCGACGTCGATGGCTGCCTGATCGACTTGGCCGAACGGCCCGAGGACGTGGTGGTGCCGGCCGGCCTGCCCGGCGACCTGCAGCGGCTCTCAGCCCGTGTCGGTGGCGCCCTGGCCCTGGTCTCCGGCCGCGCCATCGCCGATCTCGACCGGCTGTTCCCGTCGCTCTCGCTGCCCACAGCCGGCCAGCACGGCCTCGAATGGCGCGCGGTGCCGTCAGGCCCGATTGAGCGCGTCCCGGTCAACCGCGCGGTGCTCGACCGGCTGGCCGGCGCCCTGACCGAGTTCGCCGCGGCCCGCCCCGGCCTGCGGGTCGAGCCGAAGGGCGCCGCGGTCGCGATCCACTACCGCCAGGCGCCTGCCCTCGGGCCCGAGGTCATCGCCCTCGCCCGCGACCTGATGGCCGGCGCGCCGGGCTGGCACGCGCTCGCCGGCAAAATGGTGGTCGAACTCAAGCCCGACGGCGTCGACAAGGGCGCCGCGGTCGAGCGGTTCCTGACGCTGCCGCCCTTCGCCGGCCGCCGGCCGCTGGCCGCGGGCGACGACGTCACCGACGAGGATTCCTTCGCCGCGGCGTTGCGCCATGACGGCATCGCGCTGCAGGTCGGCGACAGGGAACCGACCGTGGCGAGCCGGCGTTTGCCTGATCCCGCGGCCATGCGCGAATGGATCGCGCATCTGGCCGCCGCCCGCTGACGAAAAGGGAATTCGATGGGCCGCCTGATCGTGGTCTCGAACCGCATCGCCCCGGTGGAGGAGGGCAAGGCGCCGCAGGGCGGCCTGGCCGTTGCCGTGCTGGCGGCGCTGAAGGAGACCGGGGGCATCTGGCTGGGCTGGAGCGGCAAGCTGACGGAGGATGCGTCGCCGCAGCCGAAGCTGAAGCGCGCCGGGCCGCTGACCTATGCGATGCTGGACCTGACGCCGAAGGATTTCGACCTCTACTACAACGGCCACGCCAATTCGGTGCTGTGGCCGGTGTTCCACTACCGCACCCAGCTGGTGCACTACACCCGCGCGGCGGAGGACGGGTATCGCCGCGTCAACGCCCTGTTCGCCGACGCCCTGCTGCCGCTGCTGCGGCCCGGCGACCGGATCTGGGTGCATGACTACCAGCTGATCCCGCTGGGCCGGGCGCTGCGCGAGCGCGGGGTGGAGGCGCCGATCGGCTTCTTCCTGCACACGCCGTTCCCGACGCCGGAGGTGCTGCGCACCCTGCCGACGCATCGCGACCTGCTGCGCGACCTCGCCGCCTATGACGTGGTCGGGCTGCACACCGCCCGCGACCGCGACGCCCTGCTGGCCGCCTGGCACAAGAGCTGGCGCGAGACCACCGACGGGCGGGTCGAAATCGACGGCCGCCGCATCGTGGTCGAGGCCTTCCCGATCTCGATCGAGACCGAGGAGATCGCGGCCGACGCCCCGGCCGCCTGGAACATGCGGGCGGCGCACCGGCTGCGCGACAGCCTGGTCGGGCGCGACCTGATCATCGGCGTCGACCGGCTGGACTATTCCAAGGGCCTGCCGCGCCGCTTCGAGGCGTTCCGCACGCTGCTGGAGCGCTGGCCCGACCGGCGCGGCCGGGTGTCGTTCATGCAGATCGCGCCGCCCACCCGCAGCGACGTCGCCGAATACCAGGAGATCCGCCACCAGCTGGAAAGCCTGGCGGGGGCGATCAATGGCGAGTTC
>NZ_JBCNNF010000136.1:0-16222 GCF_039594555.1 Inquilinus sp. | reverse complement strand
ATGGTCAGCAACAGGCAGGCGGCGCCGATGAAGCGGTCCTGCACCGGGCCGATCAGCAGCGACAGGCGGGGCCGCAGCAGCCGCTCGGCCTTGGCCAGCCAGGGCACCATGCGGTCGACCAGCCGGGCGAAATCGGCCCGCGCCACCGACCGCCGGGTGATCAGCCGCGGCAGCCACAGCACCGGGCGGCCGATCATCAGCTGGAAGGTGATGAACAGCAGCGGCGCGCCCAGCACCGAGGAGGTGCCGGGCGGCGTCGGCAGGACGTTGGGAACGGCGAAGACCAGCATCAGCGCGCCGAAGGCCCGGTCGCCGAAGGCGGTCAGGATGTCGCCGATGGCGATGCGCTCGCGGTCGTCGGCGGCCAGGTCCCGCAGCACCTCGGAGAAGCGGCGCCGGCGTTCCGCCCCGGCGGGCACGGGCGCGCCGGGGTGGTCCGGCTCGGGCGGATGGGCGTCGGGCAAGCGGCTCGTCCGGCGTCGTGATGGCTCCAGCCTTCGGTGTTACCGAGTCTGCCGTGACGGGCGCAAGCGCGCGGATGTCTCAGGCCTCCCGCTCAGCCCTCCCGCGCCGCCCACAGCAGGCCGCGGTGCAGGATGGTGTTCATCGCCCGGTTCTCGAACTCCTCCACCCGGTGGCCGAGCGAGCTGTAGAACACCCGGCCGGCGCCGTGCTTGCGCTTCCACACCACCGGCATGGTGTGGCCGGCGATCCAGGGCGCATGGTCGCCGGTGAAGGTGGTCTCGGCCAGCACCTCGTTGTTCGGATCGACATGCATGTAGTACTGCTCGGACCGGTAGTCGAAATCCCCGATCCCCTGCATCACCGGGTCGTCCGGCCGGGTCACCCGCACCCGGTAGTCGATGATGTTGCCGGGATGGGCCACCCATTGGCCGCCGGTCATGAACTGGTAGGCGACCTCGTTGCGGAAGGCGTCGCACATGCCGCCATGGAAGCCGGCCAGGCCGACCCCGCTCTCGACCGCAGCGGTCAGGTTGGTGACCTCCTCCTTCTCCATCGTCGACATGGTGTAGATCGGCACGATCAGGTGCATGTCCTTCAGCGCCGGGTCGGCGAAGGCCTCGGTGGTGTCCTCGATGAACACCTCGAAGCCGTCGCCGCGCAGCATTCCGGCCACCACATCCGCGCATTCCTTGGGGGTGTGGCCGTTCCAGCCGCCCCAGACGATCAGCGCCTGCCTGGTCATCGCTTGCTCTCCTTGTCTCAGGCGGCGGCCCGGCCGAAGGCGGGCTCCACCGGCATCGGTTCCGGCCGCTCGCAGCGGCTTTCGATCTCGATCGTGCGGCCTTCATGGCCCGACCGCTCCACCGCCTCCATCACCTCCAGCACATGGAAGGCCAGCTCGGCATTGGCGCGGTGCGGGCGGTTCTCGCGGATGGCATGGGCCAGGTCGGCCACGCCGATGATGCGGTAATTGCCATCGCCATAGGCGTGGCCCGTGGCCTCGGCCTTCCACTCCGTCCGGTCGACGGAGACCAGCACCTCGCCGCCGAATGTGTTCGGGTCGGGCACGCTCAGCGACGCTGTCTCGCCATAGATCTCGATCGGGGCGTGGCGGTGGGCCGGGATGTCGAAGCTCATCACCATGGTGACCACGGCGCCGGAGGCGAAGGCCAGGGTGCCGGTGATGTGGGTCGGGGTGCCGACCGGCACGGCCTGGCCGGCGCGCGGGCCGCTGGCGATGCGGCGCTCGGTGTAGGCGGCGGACACCGTCCCGGTCACCCGCGCCACCGGGCCCAGCATGTTGACCAGCGTGGTCAGGTAGTAGGGCCCCATGTCGAACAGCGGGCCGCCGCCCTTGGCGTAGTAGAAGTCCGGGTTCGGATGCCAGCGCTCATGCCCCGGCACCATCATGAAGGCGGTGCCGGCGACCGGCCGGCCGATCCGCCCGGCGTCGATCAGCGCGCGCGCCGTCTGCTGCCCCGCGCCGAGGAAGGTGTCCGGCGCGCTGCCGACCCTCACGCCCCGGGCCTTCGCCGCGTCCAGCAGCGTGCGGCCCTCGGCGACGCTGACCGCCAGCGGCTTCTCGGCATGCACATGCTTGCCGGCGGCGATCGCCTGCAGCCCGACCGGCACATGCGCCTGCGGCGTGGTCAGGTTCAGCACGATCTCGATCTCGGGGTCGGCCAGCAGCTGCTCGATGCTCTGCGCCACCAGGCCGAACTCCGCCGCCTTGGCCTGCGCCGCCTCCAGGCTGAGGTCGGCGCAGGACTTGACCCGCAGGATCGGGAAGTTGGGCGCGGCCTTCAGATAGGCGCCGCTGATGAAGCCGCAGCCGATGATGCCGACGCCGACCGGTCTGTCGCTCATGGTCCTCTCCGCTATCGGGGCATGCCCTGGCCGTTCCAGGGCGCTTCGTAGAGCTGCCGCAGCACCAGGCTGGCCGCACCGCGGGCCCAGGCGTCGTCGCTCCATTCATGCAGGATGATCTCGGTGCCGCGCCGGATCGGCACGGGCACGACGCGGTCGATGGCGGCCAGCAGCGCCGGCTCCATCAGGTCGCGGGCCTGGATGGCGCTGCCGGCCACGATCACCTTGGGCGGGCCCAGCAGCGTGATCAAATTGCCGACGGCGAAGCCCAGGATGGCGCCGGCCTGCTCGAACAGGGCGCGGATCTCGGCCCGGCCGCCCCGCGCCATGTCGCGCAGCCGGCCGATGGCGCGCGGATCGTCCGGTGCGATCGCCCCGGCCTCGGCGCCCAGCAGGGCGCGGGCGCGGGTGACGATGCCGTGGTCGGAGACATAGGCGTCGAGGCAGCCGCGCTGGCCGCAGCGGCAGGGCAGCCCGTCATCGGGCGCGATCTTGGTGTGGCCGAACTCCGTCCCCATCCCGGCGGCGCCGCGATGCACGTCGCCGTTCAGGAACAGGCCGAGCCCGACCGAATCCTCGACGGCAACCACGGCGAAGCTGTCGCTGTCCCGGCCATGGCCGAACCAGTGCTCGGCCAAAGTGACCAGATGGACGTCGTTCTCGACCGTGGTCGGCACGCCCAACCGCTGGCGGACCATCCCGGCCAGCGGCACGTCCGGCGCGCCCAGGATCGGGGTCCAGACGCACAGGCCGCTGCGGCCGTCGATGAATCCCGGCAGGCCGATGCCGATGCCGCCCAGCCGGTCCAGCGCCAGGTCGGCGTCGCCGACGCAACGGCGGATGCCGTCCTCCAGAATGTCGGCCACCACCTCCGGCGCCTGGCGGGCCAGGCGGATGGGGAGGGAGAGGGTCTGCACCACATCGGCCATGTAGTCGGTGACGGCGATGCTGATCTGGTGCGGCGCCAGCTTGACGCCGCAGACGAAGGCGGCCTGGCGGTTCAGCTCCAGCATCACCCGCGGCCGGCCCCGGGCGGCGGTGCCGACGCCCTCGACCGCCCGGGCCAGGATCAGGTTCTCCTCGATCAGCCCGCCGGTGATGGCCGAGATGGTAGCCGGCGCCAAGTCGGTGCGCTGCACGATCTCGACCCGCGAGATCGGGCCGAAGCGCCGCACCACATCCAGCACGTGGAAGCGGTTGATCGCCCGCATCAGCTCCGGATCGGCTGTCTTCATTCCATCAGGATCCGAATTTTATGGTGCGATGCACCATGGCCGGATGGCCGGCGCCGCCGGGGGCAAGCGGTCTCGTCTGGTCTCGATTCAGCGCTTCCATCCCGTCCGTCCGGCCATTTCGTTCGAATTCCTGGCAATCATCCGATTTTTTTCGGTCTTGACAGGCTCCACCCTAGCCGGTCTGATAAATTCGTAAACCAAAAAAATTCGATGCCGTTCATCCGCACCCCGGCATCAGGGAGAACCGCATGGCCAAGACGCGCCTCCTCCTCCGCGACCCGAACTCCGCCGTGACGGCGGTTGCCGCGGTCCCGCGGTGGTGATGTTCTTCCCGATGCGCGCTGCTTCGGCGCCTGCCTGACCGGTTGGCACGAAGGGGCTGATGACACTCTCGAATCACGGAAAGACGGGCATGGGGACGGAAGCGAAGCTGCGTTGGGGCATTCTCGGGCCGGGCCGGATTGCCCAGGCTTTCGCCGGGGGCGTGGCCCGGTCGCGCACCGGCCGGCTGGTGGCGATCGGCACGCGCGACGCGGCCAGGCCGGGGCTGGCCGAGGCCTTCCCCGGCGCCCGGATCCATGCCGGCTACGAGGCGCTGCTGGCCGACCCCGAGGTCGACGCCGTCTACATCGCCACGCCGCATCCGGGCCATGTGCATTGGGGCATCCGCGCCGCCGAGGCCGGCAAGCATGTGCTGTGCGAGAAGCCGATCGCGGTCAACGCCTATGACGCTATGGCGCTGGTCGATGCCGCCCGGCGCGCCGGCGTGTTCCTGGCCGAGGCCTATATGTACCGCGCCCATCCGCAGACCAGGCGGCTGGCCGAGCTGGTGGCGGGCGGCGCCGTCGGCGAGGTGCGGGTGATCCAGGCCAGCTTCGGCTTCGCGGCGAAGTTCAACCCGGACCACCGGCTGTTCGCCAACGACCTGGCCGGCGGCGGCATCCTCGATGTCGGCGGTTATCCGGTGTCGATGGCGCGGCTGGTCGCCGGTGCCGCCTCGGGCAAGCCGTTCCTCGACCCGGTGAAGGTGACGGGATCCGGCCATCTCGGCCGCAGCGGCGTCGACGAATGGACCGCGGCGGTGTTGGAGTTCCCGGGCGGCATCGTCGCCCAGGTGGCGACCGGCGTGACGCTGGCGCTGGAGAACACGGTCCGGATCTTCGGCACCGAGGGCCGGATCGAGGTCGCCTCGCCCTGGTTCTGCAGCGGCAAGGAAGGCGGCAGCAGCACGATCGTCATCACCCGCGCCGACGGCACGTCCGAGAGCGTGGCGATCGAAGAGACAGGCTGGCTCTACAGCTTCGAGGCCGACGCCGTCGGCGACGCGGTGGCGGCCGGGCAGCGCGAGGCGGCCTTCATGACCCCGGCCGACAGCCTGGGCAACCTGAAGACCATGGATGCCTGGCGCGCCGCGATCGGCCTGGAATATGCGCTGGAGACGCCGGCGCGCCGCACCGCCCCGGTCGACGGCCGGCCGCTCAAGGCCGGGGCCATGCGCCGGATCGACCTGCCCGGCGCCGCCCGCCCGGCCTCGGCCCTCGCCATCGGCGCGGTGGGTGTGGAGAACATCAGCCAGGCCGGGATGCTGTTCGACCGCTTCTTCGAACGCGGCGGCAACACCTTCGACACTGCCTGGATCTACCGCGCCGGCGGCTCCGACCGGGTGCTGGGCCACTGGCTCTCCAGCCGCGGCGTGCGCGATGAGATCGTGCTGATCGGCAAGGGCGCCCACGCCCCGCTGTGCTACCCCGACGTGATCCCGCGCCAGCTGACGGAATCGCTCGACCGGCTGCAGACCGGGCGGCTCGACCTCTATCTGATGCACCGCGACAACCCGGACATCCCGGTCGGCGAGTTCGTCGACGTGCTGGATGCCGAGATCCGGGCCGGGCGCATCGGCTCCTGGGGCGGGTCGAACTGGACGCGCGAGCGGCTGGACGAGGCGGCGGCCTATGCCAAGGCCAACGGCAAGGCCGGGCCCGCCACGGTCAGCAACAATTTCAGCCTGGCGGAGATGATCCAGCCGGTCTGGCCCGGCTGCATCGCCGCGGCGGACGATGAATGGAAGGCCTGGCTGCGGCAGCGGCGGATGCCGCTCCTGGCCTGGTCCAGCCAGGCCCGCGGCTTCTTCACCGACCGCGCCGGCCGCGACAGGCAGCAGGATCCGGAGCTGGTGCGCTGCTGGTACGGCGAGGGCAATTTCCGCCGCCGCGACCGGGCGGCCGAGCTCGGCGCCAGGCGGGGCAAATCGGCCAACCAGGTGGCGCTGGCCTATTGCCTGCACCAGGACTTCCCGGTGCTGCCGCTGATCGGCCCGCTGACGCTGGAGGAGCTGGAGGATTCGCTGCAGGCGCTCGACATCGCGCTGACGCCCGAGGAGGTGCGCTGGCTGGAAGGCTGACCACCGGCGCAAGGATCAAGCAACAGGGAGGACAACACCATGAGACGTGTCGTGTCGGGCCTCGCGGCCCTCGCCGCCGCCGGCCTCCTGTCCGGCGCGGCGATGGCCGACGTCACGGTCAAATGGCTGCACATCGAGAACACGCCGGACACCGTGGCCTGGATGGAAAGCGTCGCCAAGGCTTACGAGGCGGCGCATCCCGGCGTCACCATCCAGATGCAGTATCTCGAGAACGAGGCCTACAAGGCCAAGCTGCCGACCACGCTGCAATCGCCGGACCGGCCGAACATCATCTACAGCTGGGGCGGCGGCGTCCTGCGCGACCAGATCAAGGCCGGGGTGATCGAGGATCTGACCGATGCGGTGAAGGGCGAATGGGCCGACCGGATCAGCCCGGCCGCGCTCGAGGCCTTCACCGTCGACGGCCATGTCTGGGGCGTGCCGGTCCTCGCCTCCCAGGTCGGCTTCTGGGTCAACAAGCCGCTGCTTGCCAAGGCCGGGGTGAAGGCCGAGGACATCAAGAGCTGGGACGACCTGCTGTCGGCGGTGAAGACGATCAAGGCCGCCGGCATCGTGCCGCTGGCGACCGGCGGCGCCGACAAATGGCCGATCCACTTCTACTGGACGCTGCTGGCCATGCGCATCGGCGGCAAGGACGCGTTCCAGTCGGCCTACAACCAGTCCGGCGACGGCTTCGACGGGCCGGTCTTCGTCAAGGCCGGCGAGCATCTGAAGGAGCTGGCGGCGTTGGACCCGTTCGAGCCCGGCTATCTCGGCCTGACCAACCCGCAGGCCGCCGGCTATTTCGGCGACGGCAAGGCCGCGATGCACCTGATGGGCAACTGGGACTATCTGAACGCCAAGAAGAACAGCGCCTCGGGCAAGGGCATCCCGGATGCCGATCTCGGCTGGATCCCGTTCCCGACCGTGGCCGGCGGCGCCGGCGCACCGACCGACGTGCTGGGCGGCGTCAATGGCTGGCTGGTGACCAAGGGGTCGCCGCCTGAGGCGGTCGACTTCCTGAAGTTCCTAACCAACAAGGAGAACCAGGAGAAGGCGGCCGAGCTCGGCGTCTACATCCCGGTGAACAAGGGCACGGCCGAGAAGCTGAAGAACCCGTATTTCCGGCAGATGGCGGAGAACATCGCCAAGGCCGGCTATTTCCAGGTGTTCTACGACCAGATGCTGGGCGCCAATGTCGGCCGGGTGGTGAATGACGTCACCACCGACATCGCCTCCGGCGCCGCCGACCCGAAGGACGCGGCCGCCCAGGTCCAGGAAGCCTGGGAGATGCGGTGAGCGGGGAGATGCACCTGATGGGCCGGCGCAACCCCCTTACCCTCCCGCCGCCAACGCGGCGGGCCCCTCCCTCTCCCCGAGGAGAGGGCAGCCGGGCGCAATGTCTTCACCTCTCCTTGGGGAGAGGTCGAAATCGCATGGCGATTTCGGGTGAGGGGGTGGCTCCGGCCTCCGAGATGGTGCTCGGATGACCGCCGCAGCCCTGTCCCATGATCATGCCGCCGTCCGCCGGCGCCGCCGCACGACGCTGCGGACGCAGGTGGCGCCGGTGGTGCTGATGCTGGTGCCGGCGCTGGCGCTGTTCACCATCTTCGTGATCCTGCCGATGGGCGAGGCCGGCTTCTACAGCCTGTTCAAATGGAACGGCTACGGCAGCCCGGAGGATTTCGTCGGGCTCCGGAACTTCGAGCTGCTGCTGCGCAACCGCACCTTCTGGTCGGCACTGAGCAACACCGGGCTGATCATCGCGGTGTCGGTGGCGATCCAGCTGCCATTGGCGCTGGCCATGGCGCTGCTGTTGGCCGAGAAGCTGCGCGGCCGGGTGGCGTTCCGCATGGTGTTCTTCCTGCCCTACATCCTGGCCGAGGTGGCGACCGGGCTGATCTGGCAGTTCCTCTACGATGGCCGCTACGGCGCCGTGGCGCTGATCTGGAGCTGGTTCGGCGCCGGCAGCGACGCGCCCTTCGTCCTGGCGGACCGCACCCTGGCGATGGCGGCGGTGCTGGTGCTGGTGGTGTGGAAGTATTTCGGCTTCCACATGATGATCTACATCGCCGGGCTGCAGAGCATCCCGTCCGAGATCATCGACGCGGCCCGGATCGACGGCGCCACGCCCTGGCAGATCGTGCGCCGGATCAAGATCCCGATGCTGTTCCCGACCATCCGACTGTCGGTGTTCTTCTCGGTGGTCGGGGCGCTGCAGCTGTTCGACATGGTGATGGCGCTGACCCGCGGCGGCCCGTCCAACGCCACCCACTCGCTGGTCACCTATCTCTACACCTTCGGCCAGATGCGGATGGAGATCGGCTTCGGCAGCGCCGTCGGCGTGGTGCTGTTCCTGATCTGCGTCACCTTCTCGATCGTCTATCGCCGCACCCTGATGCGCGGGGACTAGGAAGACTCATGGCTGCGCCCACGCTCCGCCCCTCCCTGCTGCCGCAATACCTGGTCCTGCTCGCAGTCGCCGGCATCGTGCTGGTGCCGCTGGTCGCGGCGGCGCTGGGCGGGTTCAAGTCGCTGGGCGAGCTGCGGGTCAATCCGCTCGGCCTGCCGGACAGCTGGGCCGGCCCGGTCTACTGGGAGATCCTGGGCTCGGCACGGCTGTGGCGGATGCTGTTCAACTCCGCCGTCATCGCCGGCCTCACCGTCGGGCTGGTGCTGATCGTCGGGTCGATGGCGGCCTTCATCTTCGCCCATGTCGTGTTCTTCGGCAGCCGCATGCTGCTGAACTACATGCTGCTGGGGCTGATGTTCCCGGCGGCGACGGCGATGCTGCCGCTGTTCATCCGGGTGCGCGACCTCGGCCTGCTCGACACCTATTGGGGCGTGGTGCTGCCGCAGGTCGCCTTCGGCCTGGGCATGGCGATCCTGATGCTGCGTGGCTTCTTCCGCCAGCTGCCGCACGAGCTGTGGGAGGCGGCGCGGGTCGATGGCTGCGGCTATTTCCAGTTCTACCTGCGGATCACGCTGCCGCTGTCGCGCCCGATCCTGGCGACCGTGGCGGTGTTCTCCCTGGTCGCCAGCTGGAACAGCTACCTGCTGCCGCTGATCATGTTCAACACGCCGGAGATGTATCCCTGGCCGCTGGGGATCATGAACTACCAGGGCGAGTATTCCACCGAGTGGAACAAGATCCTGGCCTTCGTCACCCTGACCCTGGCGCCGGCGATCGTGTTCTTCCTGCTGGCCCAGCGCCACATCGTCGCCGGCCTGGCCAAGGGCGCGGTGAAGGGGTAGGGGCCGGAAAACATTCGCGCCGGAGGGCTCCGATTGCCTCTCCCGCTTGCGGGAGAGGCGATATGAGTCCGCCTTTCCAGTCCGAATCAGACCGGGCGGTCGCCGAGGATCGTCGCCCGGTGCATCACCCGCCGGTTCGGCAGGTAATCGGCCAGGGCGTAGTGCTGGGTGCAGCGGTTGTCCCAGAAGGCGACGTCGCCCGCCTTCCAGCGCCAGCGCACCGTGAATTCTGGCTTGGCCACATGGTCGAACAGGAAGCGCAGCACCGCGTCGCTCTCCTTGGCCGAGAAGCCGGTGATGCGGGTGGTGAAGCCCTCATTGACGAACAGGCCCTTGCGGCCGGTCACCGGATGGGTGCGCACCACCGGGTGGATCACCGGCGGGTTCTTGTCGCGGGCGATCTGCCAGCGCGCGCGGTCCTCCGGCGCGGTGAAGCGCTCCGGCGGGAAGGATTTGGCGAAATCGTGCAGGGCGGTCAGCCCGGTCAGGAAGGCCTGCCAGGGGGCCGACAGCGCCTCGAACGCCGCGATGCTGCTGGACCAGCTGGTGTCGCCGCCTGAGGGCGGCAGCTCCTTGGCCGCCAGCACGGCGCCCAGCGGCGGCGTCTCGATGAAGGTGACGTCGGTGTGCCAGTTGTCGTTGTCCGGCTGATTGTCCGGGTGGGTGTCGAGGATGATGATCTCCGGCACTTCCCTGACATGCGGATACACCGGGTGGACGTGCAGCGCGCCGAAGCGGGCGGCGAAGTCGCGCTGCGCCGCGGGGGTCAGCTCCTGCCCCTCGAAGAACAGCACGTGATGCTGCAGCAGGGCGCGGTTGATCGCGGCGATGGTGGCGTCGCCCAGCGGCTGCGCCAGGTCGATGCCGCGCACCACCGCGCCGATGGCCGGGTTCAAAGGCTGGACGGAGAGGAGGGTCGACAGGCTGTCGGGCATGGCGGGACCTCTCTGTTTGCGGTTGTTCTCGATGGAAAGGAGTGTCAGCCGCGCCCGTGCCAGGGCGTCAGCCGGCGCTGCAGCAGGCGCAGCAGATATTCCAGCAGGAAGGCGACGATGGCGATCACCAGGATGCCCAGGACGACCACGTCGGTCACCAGGAACTGCGCCGCGCTCTGGATCATGAAGCCGAGGCCGCTGGTGGCGGCGACCAGCTCGGCTGCCACCAGGGTGGACCAGCCGACGCCCAGGCCGATGCGCACCCCGGTCAGGATCTCCGGCAGGGCGTTCGGCAGGATGACATGGCGCAGCAGCTGCGCCCGGGTGGCGCCCAGCGACCGGGCGGCGCGCAGCCGGTCCTGCGGCACGGCGCGCACGCCGGCCGCGGTCGAGATCGCGATCGGCGCGAAGATGGCCAGGAAGATCACCAGGACCTTCGACACCTCGCCGATGCCGAACCAGATCACGATCAGCGGCAGATAGGCCAGCGGCGGGATCGGCCGGTAGAACTCGATCAGCGGGTCGAGGATGCCGCGCATCACCCGGCTGGTGCCGATGGCGACGCCGACCGGGATCGCGATCACCAGGGCCAGGCCCAGGGCGGCGAAGACCCGGCCCAGGCTGGCAGCGAGATGCTGCAGCAGCGTCGCGTCGGCGAAGCCGTTGGTCGCGACCGTGACCAGCTTGCCGAACACCGCCTGCGGCGTCGGCAGGAAGAGGGACGGGACGAGGCCGAGATTGGAGACGATCCCCCACACCAGGAGGAGGACCGCCACCGTGGCGAGGCTGATCAGCCTCGTCCCGTGCCGGCGCCGCCGCGGGATCGGCCCCCCAAGCGTGGAGGAAGGCGCCGGTTTCTGGAGCACGATATCCGCCAAGTCAGGCTGCCTCGCGCTCGAAGATCACATCCATCACCCGCTCGCGCAAGGCGATGAAGCCGGGGTCGGACTTGATCCGACGTGCCGGCTCGCCGGTACAGTATCGCCGGCCGAAATCCAGCCGCAGCTCCTCGACGATGCGGCCGGGCCGCGGCGACATCACCACCAGCCGGGTCGCCAGGAACAGCGCCTCCTCGATGCTGTGGGTGATCAGGAACAGGCTCTTGCCGGTGCGGTGCCACAGGTCCAGCAGCAGCTCCTGCATCCGCTCCCGCGTCAGCGCGTCGAGAGCGCCCAGCGGCTCGTCCAGCAGCAGCACCTCGGGGTCGGCGGCCAAAGCGCGGGCCAGGCCGACCCGCTGCCGCATGCCGCCCGACAGCTCCCACAGCTTCTGCCGCTCGAAGCCCTCCAGCCCGACCAGCCGCAAAATGCGCCGGGCCCGGTCGTCGCGCTCGGCCGGGGCGATCCCGCGCAGCCGCAGCGCAAAGCCGACATTGCCCAGCACGTCAAGCCAGGGGAACAGGGCGTCATCCTGGAAGACGACGCCCCGCTCCACCCCAGGGCCGGTCACACGAACGCCGCCGAGTGTGACCGTCCCTGCCTCTGGCGCCAGGAAGCCCGCCATCAGGTTCAACAGCGTGGTCTTGCCGCATCCCGACCGGCCGAGGGCGACGACGAACTCGCCCGGCTCGATCGCGAGGGTGACCCGGTCCAGCGCGCGGACGTCGCCATCCGCCGCGGGATAGGTCACGGATACGGCCTTCACCGCCAGAACCGACATGGGCCTCTCCTGCGCCCGGTTCAGTTCGTCGCCGTGGCCGTGGCGACGAAACGGGCGTCGACATAGGGCGCGTAGCTCTCCAGCGCCTGGTCGATCTTGCCCTGCTCCTTCAGAAAAGTCGCGGTGTCCGCGATCGCCTTGGCCGTGCCGCCGCCCAGCAGGGCCGGGCTCGCCTGCTCCGCCTTCACCGGGAAGACGCTGCCCTGCAGCAGGGCCGGGATCTCCTCCGGCTTCGCCCCGGTCAGCTTGGCGATCTTGGCGACTTCCGCCGATTCGGCGCTCCAGGCCTTCGGGTCGGCGCGATAGGCCGCGTATTCCTTCAGCGTGACGTCGGTGAAGGCCTGCACCGCCGCCGGGTCCGACTCGATCAGGTCGGCGCGCGCGATCCAGGCGTCGAAGGTCGGCGCGCCCCAGGAGGCGACCTCGGTCGAGGTGACCAGGACCTTGCCGCTCTCCTTGATCTTGCCCAGCGCCGGGTCCCAGACATAGGCGGCGTCGATGTCGCCGCGCTGCCAGGCGGCCGCGATCTCCGGCGCCCGCAGGTTGAGGATGCGGAGCGAGCCGGGGTCGATGCCCCAGTGCTTCAGCGCCGCCAGCAGGCTGTAATGAGTGGTCGAGACGAAGGGCACGGCCACGGTCTTGCCGGCCAGGTCGGCCGGCTTGTCGATGCCGGCGCCGTTGCGCACCACCAGCGCCTCGGCGTCGCCGATGCCGACAGCGACCAGGATGGTGCGGATCGGCAACTCGCGGCTGGCCCCGGCGGCCAGCGGGCTGGACCCGACATAGCCGATCTGGACGCCGCCGGAGGCGATGGCGGCGATCACCTCGGCGCCGCTGTCGAACTTCCGCCACTCGATCGGGCGGCCGATCGCCTTCTCGTACAGGCCGTCGGCCTGGGCAACCTTCGCCGGCTCGACCGTGCTCTGGTAGCCGATGGTCAGCGGCTCGGCGGCCCGGGCGTAGTTGCTGATGACGATGGTGGCCGCACCGGCCAAGAGGGACCATCGCAGGATCTGGACGAGCATTCGGGACAATCCTCGAACGAACAGGCGCACACGCTGGGCCGGTCGCGCATCGAACCCGATCAGGGAGCGCGGATCAGTCGGCCGGGGCGCCGTTATGGAATGGGAGAAGGGGCGGGGATCAGGCCTGGCCGCAACAGCTCGGAGCGCGGAACTGAGACATGGACGTCGACTCCTCGAGACCACGAACCCCGTCGTGGCGCTTAGCGTTTGGTGACGCGGCGCAAGCTTCGCCGGAAATTGCCGCGGCGCGATCCGGGCAGGACCGACGAGAGTGAGGTTTTCACAGCTCGTGCCGAGAAGTCAACACAATTAACTATCAACACAGGTTGATGGTGAATTAAATAACATGAATTATAAGTGTTAACTGCAACCACGATTCCCCTCCGGCCCTGGCCCGTCTATGGTCCGGCCATGCCCAGCCGGACCGAAGCCCCTCCCGCCCTTCTCGCCGTGACCGGACTCGACCGGCCGGTGGCGCTGCGCCGCAATGCCCGGGCGCGGCGCCTGTCGCTGCGGCTCGACCCGGCGCTGGGCGAGGTGATCGTGGTGGCCCCGCCCCGGGTGCCGGCACAAGTGATCGCGGATTTCGTCAACCGCCATGCCGAATGGGTGCGCCGCCGCCGCGCCGCCATGCCGGGCCGAACCCCGTTCCTGCCGGGCGCCGAGGTCCCGATCCTCGGTAACCTGCATAAAATCATACACGACCCCGCCGCCGGCCGCACGGTGCGACTCGGGGCGGGCGAGATCCGGATCGGCGGCCCGGCCGAGCATGTCGGCGCCCGCCTGGCCGCCTGGCTGCGGGTGGAGGCGCGGCGCCAGCTGCTGGTGCGCAGCCGCGCGGCGGCGCTGAAGCTGGGGGTCACCGTCGCCGCGGTGACGGTGCGCGACACCCGCAGCCGGTGGGGCAGCTGCGCCTCCAGCGGCCGGCTCAGCTATTCCTGGCGCCTGCTGCTGGCGCCTGAATCAGTCTTGGACTACGTGGTTGCGCACGAGGTGGCGCATCTGGTCGAGATGAACCACTCCGACCGGTTCTGGGCGGTGGTCGACCGGCTGCACCCGGATGCCGACCGCTGCCGTGCCTGGCTGAAGGCCAAGGGACAGGACCTGCATCTCTATGGCTGACCGGGTCGCCGGGACCGGGGGCATGCAGCCCTCGCTCCTCATCGCCGTCGTCCTGACGCTGCTGACCGGCTTCGGGCCGATGTCGACGGATGTCTACCTGCCGTCGCTGCCGACGCTGGTCACCGCCTTCGACACCGACATCGCCACGGTGCAGCTGACGCTCAGCGTCTTCCTGGTCGGCTTCGCTGTGGCCCAGCTGGTCTACGGCCCGGTCTCCGACCGGTTCGGCCGGCGCCCGGCGATCCTGGCCGGGGTGGCGATCTTCACCGCCGCCAGCGTCGCCTGCGCGCTGGCCACCTCGGTCGAGATGCTGATCCTGTGCCGGTTCCTGCAGGCGCTGGGCGCCTGCTGCGGGCCGGTGCTGGGCCGGGCCGTGGTGCGCGACCTGTACGGGCCGGAACGCTCGGCCCGCATCCTGGCCTATATGTCGATGTCGATGGCCCTGGCGCCGGCGATCGGGCCGATGATCGGCGGCGTGCTGCAGCAGGAATTCGGCTGGCAGGCGACCTTCTGGCTGCTGGTCGGCTTCGGCGCGCTGATGCTGGCTTCGGTGCTCGGGCTGCTCGGCGAAAGCAACCGGCACCGCGACCCGCTGGCCACCAGCCCGGCCCGCCTCGTCCGCAACTACGCCAGCCTGCTGCGGCACCGCCGCTATATCGGCTATGTCGCGATCGTCGCCTGCAGCTACAGCGCGATCTTCACCTTCATCTCCGGCTCGTCCTTCGTGCTGTCCGGCATGCTGGGCCTGTCGCCGCCGGTCTATGGCGCCTGCTTCGGCGTGGTCTGCATCGGCTATATCTGCGGCACCTTCGGCTCCGGCCGGCTGACGCTGCGGCTGGGCATCAACCGCATGATCGCGGCCGGCACGCTGGTGATGCTGGCCGGCGCTGCCGTGATGGCGGGGCTGGCGGCGGCCGGCGTCTTCACCGTCTGGGCCGTGGTCGGCCCGTTTTTCGTGGTGATGATCGGCGTCGGCCTGACCCTGCCCAACGCCATCGCCGGGGCGATCGCGCCGTTCCCGGCCATGGCCGGCACCGCCTCGGCCCTGATGGGCTTCCTGCAGATGACGCTGGCGGCGCTGGTCGGCATCGCCATCGGCCACGCCACCGGCAGCGACGGGCTGCCGATGGCCCTGGCCGTGCTGCTGACCACGCTCGGCGCCCTGGCGGCCTTCCGCCTCCTGGTCCGGCCGTCCGCGGCGGCCTAGGTCTTCGAGCGCACCGCCACCCGGAACGGCCGGATCTCGATGTCCCGCCACACCCCGCCGGTGACATAGGGGTCGGCGGCGATCACGGCGTCCAGCGTCGCCCGGTCCGGCACTTCGTAGACGAGCGTGGAGCCGATCATCCGGCCCTCATCGTCCAGGATCGCGCCGCCGATGATGATGACGCCCTGCTCCACATGCGGGCGGGCGCCGGCCAGGTGCTGCTCGCGCACCGCCTGGCGCCGGGCCGGGGCCTCGGCATCGGTGCCGTCCTTCGCGATCACCAGGAACTGCATCGCTGTCCTCCCTCGTCGATCCGGCGAGCATAGCGGCGTTCGGGCCGGTCGCAACCCGACCGGCGATCTGCTACCCAGGGGCACGAGTTTCGGGTGCCCATCCTGGTGGAGGACGAGATGAAGGTCGAGGGTCTGGCGGCGGTGGTCACCGGGGCGGGGTCGGGCATGGGGGCGGCGACCGCCCGGGCCCTGGCCGCTTCCGGCGCGAAGGTGGCCCTGCTCGACCTCAACCGCGACGCGGCCGAGGCGGTGGCGCGGGAGATCGGCGGCCTGGCCGTGGCCTGCGACGTCGGCGACGGCGAGTCGGTGGCGGCGGCGCTGGAGCAGGCGCGGGCGGCCCACGGCACGGCGCGGATCGCCGTGGCCTGCGCCGGCATTGCCCCGGGCGCCCGGCTGGTCGGCCGCGACGGCCCGCACGACCCGGCGCTGTTCGAGAAGGTGATCCGGGTCAACCTGCTCGGCACCTTCCACCTGCTGCGCCTGACCGCCGCGGCCATGGCGGCGGAGGAGCCGCTGCCGGCCGCCGCCAGCGCCTCGGGCGAGCGCGGCCTGTTCGTCGCCACCGCCTCGGTCGCCGCCTATGAGGGCCAGGTCGGCCAGGTCGCCTATTCCGCCTCCAAGGGCGGGGTGGTGGGGCTGACCCTGCCGGCGGCGCGCGACCTGGCCAAGAGCGGCGTGCGGGTGATGACCGTGGCGCCGGGACTGATCGGCACGCCGATGATCGAGGCGATGCCGCAGCAGGTGCAGGACAGCCTGATC
>NZ_JBCNNF010000135.1:0-16268 GCF_039594555.1 Inquilinus sp. | reverse complement strand
CGCGGCCTTGCCCCGCTCCGCCTCCTGCCGGGACAGCGTGTCCTTGAGCAGCAGGGTCAGGCGCACGGCGCGGGCGACGGTGGCGATCCGCTGGCAGTAGTCGACGCCCGGCACCGGCGCCTGCAGCGCCTCCTGCTGCGTCGCCCGGGCGATCGACATCTGGATCTCGACCAGCTCCGCCAGCACGCACAGATCCGCCGCCCGCTCCCCCTGGGGAGCGGCCGGGCTGTCCGGCATCGGATCGGTCTGCGCCTCGTCCATGGAACATACCATGAACAAGATCGCGAATGAATACAAGAAAACGATTTGTTTACAACGGGATCGCGATCCGGCCGGACCTCATCCCGATCTAGGCCAGGTGGCAGGCGACCTTGTGGCCGCCCTCCAGCTCCCGCATCTCCGGCACCTCGGCGCGGCAGCGGTCGGTCGCCAGCGGGCAGCGGGTGTGGAAGCGGCAGCCGGCCGGCGGGCTGGCCGGGCTGGGCAGCTCGCCCTTCAGCACCGTACGGTCGCGCGGCGCGTCCGGGTCGATCGCCGGGATCGCCGACAAGAGCGCACGTGTATAAGGATGCAGTGGCCGGTCGAACAGCGCATCGCGGCCGGCGGTCTCGACGATCACGCCGAGATACATCACCGCGATCTCGTCGCAGAGATGCTCGACCACCGCCAGGTCGTGCGAGATGAACAGGAAGGTGACGCCCCGCTGCTCCTTCAGGTCGGCGAACAGGTTGATGATCTGCGCCTGGATCGAGACGTCGAGCGCCGAGACCGGCTCGTCCGCCACGATCAGCTCCGGCTTCAGCGCCAGGGCCCGGGCGATGCCGATGCGCTGGCGCTGGCCGCCGGAGAATTCATGCGGGTAGCGGGAATACTGATAGGGCGCCAGGCCGCAGATCCGCATCACCTCCAGCACCGCGTCGCGCAGCTCGGCCCGGCGGACCAGGCCGTGGGCCAGCAGCGCCTCGCCGATCGCGTCGCCGACCCGGACCCGCGGATTGAGCGAGCCGTAGGGGTCCTGGAACACCAGCTGCATCCTGGGCCGCAGCGCCCGCCGGCCGCGGCGGCCGATGGCGTTGATGTCGCGGCCGTCGAAGCGCACGGTGCCCGCCGTCGGCTCGTACAGTCCCAGCACGGTGCGGCCGAGCGTCGACTTGCCGCTGCCGGATTCGCCGACCAGGCCGAAGCTGGTGCCGCGGCGGATGCGGAGATCGACCCCGTCGACCGCGCGGACATGGCCGGTGACCTGGCCGAACACCCCGTCGCGGATCGGGAAATGAGTCTTGAGGCCCTCGACCTCGAGCAGCGGGGTCTCGGTCATGGGATAGCCCGCCGGACCAAGCCGAATGAGTCCCCCCTCCCCTCGCGGGAGGGGATTAGGGGGAGGGGGTTTCCTCCGCCCCGTGCCGACGATCCTCTGAGGTCGATCGGCCTGGATGGCGGACGTGACGCCACCCTTTTGCGCGCGGACGCACGCTGACCCCTCCCCCTAACCCCCTCCCGCAAGGGGAGGGGGGACAAGAAAATGATGGCCCTCGCCGCTCTGGTCATATCGCCTCCGCCCCTCATATCGTTCCCGACTGCGCCAGGAAGCAGGCGGCGCGATGCGGCGCGCCGGCGGGCTCCAGCTCCGGGATGCCGGTGCGGCAGACATCGGCCGCGGCGAAGCAGCGGTCGGCGAAAGCGCACCAGGCGGGCAGATGCGCCGGGCTGGGCACCTGGCCTGGGATCGACGGCAGCCGGCGCTGGCGGCGGCCGGGCACCGGGCGCGAGGCCAAGAGGCCACGGGTGTAGGGATGCTTCGGCCGCAGCAGGATGTCGCGCACCGGCCCGGCCTCGACCACCCTTCCGGCATACATCACCACCACCCGGTCAGCGAGCTCCGCCACCATGCCGAGGTCGTGGGTGATCAGCATCAGCGCCGTGCCCTGCTCGCGCTTCAGCCGGCCCAGCAGCTCCAGGATCTGGGCCTGGATGGTGACATCCAGCGCGGTGGTCGGCTCGTCCGCGATCAGCAGCTTCGGCCCGCAGCTGAGCGCGATCGCGATCATCACCCGCTGCAGCATCCCGCCCGACAGCTGGTGCGGATAGCCCTCGACGATCTTGTCCGCCCGGGCGATGCCGACCCGGGCCAGCAGCGCGATCGCCTCCTCCCAGGCCGGCTTCGGCGCCATCCCGCGATGCTCGACCAGCGGCTCGACGATCTGCTCGCCGATGGTCAGCACCGGGTTCAGCGCACTCATCGGCTCCTGGAAGATCATGGCGATCTCGTTGCCGCGCAGCCCGCGCATCTCCTCCGGCCGCAGTCCCAGCAGGTCGCGGCCGCGATAGCGGATGCGGCCGCCGGCGACCCTGCCGGCCGGGCGCGGCAAGAGGCCCATCAGCGACAAGGCGGTGATGCTCTTGCCGCAGCCGGATTCGCCGACGACGCCGACCGTCTCGCCCTCGGCGATGCCGAAGCTCACTTCGGTCACGGCCCGGGCGATGCCGTCCTCGGTGCGGAACTGGACCGACAGGTCCTGGAACTCGACCAGCATGGCGCTAGCGCTTCATCTTGGGGTCGAGCGCGTCGCGCAGCCCGTCGCCGAGGATGTTGATGGCGACCACGGTCAGGAAGATGGCGACGCCCGGCGGCACCCACAGCCAGGGCCGGCGCTGGAAGTCGACGAAGCTGTTGGCGGTGTCCATCATGTTGCCCCAGGACGGGGTCGGCGGCACCACACCGAGGCCGAGATAGCTGAGATAGGCCTCGTTCAGGATCGCGTCGGCGACGCCGACGGTGGCGACCACGATCAGGATCGGCACGGTGTTCGGCAGCAGATGGTGGAAGAGGCGCCGGTGCAGCGGCAGGCCCAGCACCTCGGTCGCCACCATGAAGTCGCGCTCGCGCAGCGACAGGATCTGCGACCGCACCAGCCGGGCCACGCGGATCCAGTTCGGCAGGCTGAGCATGACCACGACCAGGTAGATGCGCTGGTCCGGCGGCACCTTCAGCTCCGACAGCACGGCGCCCAGGATGATCAGCAGCGGCAGGGTCGGGATCGTCATGACGATGTCGGCGCAGCGCATGATCACGGCGTCGACCAGCCCGCCGAGATAGCCGGCCACCGCCCCGGCGACGTAGCCGACCACCACCGACAGCAGCACCGAGGCCAAGCCGACGGTCAGCGAGATCCGGCCCGCCGCCATCAGCCGGGCCAGGATGTCGCGGCCGAGGAAGTCGGTGCCCAGCCAGTGCCGCGGGCTGGGCGGCCGGTTGGGGCTGAGCGCGTCGGTCGCGTTCAGGTCCCAGGGGCTGATCCAGGGCCCGACGACGCAGACCAGCACGATCAGCAGCAGCACTGCTGCCGCGACCATGGCGGTGCGGTTGCGCCTGAGGCGCCACAGCGCGTCGCCAAGCGGCGAGCGGGTGACGGCGAGGCGGCCGGCGAGCTCTGCCAGTTCGGCCTCGCGCGCCCGGCGGCGGCGGAACGGGTTCAGCAGCGACGCGAACGCCACGGCCTAGCGCCGCCGTAGCCGGATGCGCGGGTCGGCCGCGGCATAGGCGATGTCGGCGATCAGGTTGCCGAGGATGGTCAGCGCCGCCAGCGCCATGGTGAAGCCCATCAGCACCGGATAGTCGCGTGCCGCCAGCGTGTCGATCTGGATGTGGCCGGCGCCCGGCCAGTTGAAGATCTTTTCGGTGACGATGGCGCCGGAGAACAGGCCCGGCAACTCGAAGCCCAGCAGCGTGATGATCGGCAGCAGCGCGTTGCGCAGCGCGTGCTTCAGCACCACGGTGCGTTCCTTCAGCCCCTTGGCCCGGGCGGTGCGGACGAAGTCCATCGACAGCGATTCCAGCATGCTGGCGCGGATGTAGCGGGTCAGGCTGCCGGCCTGCAGCGCCGTCAGCACCAGCACCGGCAGCACCATATGGGCGGCGATCTCGACCACCAGCGGCCAGCCCGTCGCCTCGCTGCCGGTGCTGATCATGCCGCCGACCGGCAGCCAGCGCAGGTCGACCGCGAACCATTTGATCAGCAGCAGGCACAGGAAGAAGACCGGGAAGGACATGGCGGCGAACACCGCCAGCGTCACCAGCCGGTCATACCAGGAATAGGGCTTCACCGCCGCCGTCACCCCGGCCAGCAGCGACAGGGTCCAGTACAGCAGCATCGCCGTGCCGGCGAGGAGGAAGGAGTTCCAGACATACTGGTTCAGCAGGGTGCCGACCGGGATCTGGTACTGCATCGAATAGCCGAGATCGCCGGTCACCAGGCGGCCCAGCCAGTCGAGGTAGCGGTCCAGGACCGGCCGGTCGAGTCCGTACAGCGATTTCAGCTCCGCCGCCCGTTCCGGCGTCAGGTTGATGTTGCCGTCGACGAAATCGCCCGGGGTCAGGGCGAAGACGAAGAAGATCAGCGCCGACGCCCCCAGCAGCATCGGCACCGCCAGCAGCAGACGGCGGATGACGAAGGTTCTCATCGCGAGCCGCTGGCTCCGTCCCGCACCGTCATTCCGAGCGCAGCGAAGCAATCCAGGGCCGCATGAGCGTCGGCATGGATTGCTTCGTCGGCTTCGCCTCCTCGCAATGACGGTTCTGAAGAGGCAAAAGCCGTCACTGCACGATCTTCAGCTTCGGCAGGCTGGCGATGATGCCGTTGTAGATGTCCGGCTTGAAGCCTTCGACCCTGGCATTGGTGGCCGACAGGATCTTGCGGTAGGCCAGGAAGATCACCGGCGGGTTGTCGGCCAGCGCCTTGTACAGCTGGTGATAGATCGGCTTGCGCTGCTCCGGATCCAGCGTGGCGTTGCCCTGCAGGATCAGCTTCTCGACCGTGTCGTCGTGGTAGCCGAGGCGGCCGACATCGCCGGTCGACAGGAAGTCCTCGACCCCGTCATGCGGGTCGTTGATGGTCGAGGTGCGGAAGGTGGCGAGGTTGTAGTCGCCGGCCTTGCGCTTGGCGAGCAGGGCGTTGAAGTCCGACACCTCGGGCACCAGGTCGACGCCGATCGCCTTCCAGTTCTCCTTGGCGATCGGGATCAGCGCGTCGTTGAACAGCGACTTGGTGGCCAGCAGGCGCAGCGACAGGCGCTGGCCGTCCTTGACCCGGATGCCGTCCGCCCCTGGCTTCCACCCGGCCTCGTCCAGCAGCGCTGCGGCCTTGGCCGGGTCGTAGGCGAAGGGTTCGACGGCGTTGGCATCATAGGCCCAGGAGATCGGCGCCACCGGCTGGGTCGCGACCGTGCCGTAGCCCTGATAGACCACCGTGACCAGCGTCTGCCGATCGAGGCCATAGGTCAAAGCGTGCCGCACCCGGACATCCTGCAGCAGCGGATCCTTCGGGTTGAACTCGATCAGACTGTAGTCGCTGGAGCCGTACAGGTTGATCGCGGCGAAGCCCAGGCTCTGCAGCGCGTCGACATTGTCCTGGCTGACCGTGAAGCCGTCATAGTCGGTCTCGCCGGTCTGGAACAGCTGCAGCTTGGTGGCGTCCGAGGTGATCCGGTAGATGAAATGCTCCACCCCCGGCTTGCCGGCGTAGTAGCGCGGATTGGCGTGGAACCGCACCTCCTGCCCCGGGATGAACTTGTCGAACACGTAGGGGCCGGCGCCCAGCGGGTCGCCGCCCAGGGCGCGGATGCCGTCGAGCTGGCCACGGGCGAAGCCCTTGCCGTAATGCGCCTTGGACAGCACCGGGCCGCCGAGCAGCGCCAGCGTCTTGGCGCCCGGCTGGGTGGTGGTGATCTGGATGGTCTGCGGGTCGATCACCTTGAGGCCGGAAATGCTGTCGGCCTTGCCGGCCTTGTACTCCGCCCCGCCGGCGATGGCGGCCGGGGTGATGTCGGTCTCGCTCTCCAGCGTCGGGTCGTGCAGCACGGTCAGCGTGAAGGCCACGTCCTCGGCCGTCAGCGGCGACCCGTCGCTGAAGGTCAGGCCGGGCCGCAGCTTGATGGTGTAGACGAGGTTGTCCGGGCTGACGGTCCAGGACTCCGCCTGTTCCGGGATCAGCTTGCCCTGGCTGTCGTAGTTGATCAGCCGGCCGAAGATCACGTCGGTGACGTTCTCGTCCCAGCCATTGCTGAAGAAATAGGGGTTGAACACGCCCTGCGGTGCGCTGATCGAGGCGACGACGGTGTCCTTGCGGGCCTTGGCCGTGGCCGGGACCGCCGACGGATCGGAGGCCGGGGTGGTGCCGTCGGGCAGCACGTCCTGGGCCAGGGCCGGCAGGCCGCTGCCGGCCATAGCGAGCATCAAGGCCAGCGCGGCCAGCCGGGGTGTGCGATGAGAGCGCATCGAAGGGTGTCCTCCTCGGGCGGGAAGTCCCGACGTGACAGGACGTGAAATAAAAGTCAACTACACGCGCATGTAGAAGAATTTCACCGGGACCGCGCCGCTCTCACCCCTCCGGGCCGCGCTCGATCCGCACCAGCCAGCGGGTCTGGCCGGCATCCTCGGGCTCCACCGACAGCACGCGATGGCCGCTTTCGGTCGCCGAGCGCGGAACATTGATCAGCGGCTCACCCGCATTCAGCCGTATTTCTGCCACTTCGCCGGGCTTCATATCTTCCAGCAGCAGCTTGGTTTTGACGAAAGTGAAAGGGCAGACTTCCGCCGTTACATCGAGTGTCCGGACCGTCGGCTCATTGCTCATGACGCATTCTCGATTTTCATGGCGATTCGTGTTGCAGTCCAGTAGTGGGCGACTTATATACCCAACAATCGTGCCGCGGGAGTATGAACATGGGCAATGAAACGCCGTCCAACGATTTGATGAACCTGACAAGCCAAATCGTCGCGGCACACGTAGGAAACAATACCGTTGCAATCTCGGACCTGCCCGGCCTGATCGAGCAAGTCTATCGTGCTTTGAACGGTCTCGGGACTGAACCGACGCCGGTCGCGGAGAAGCCCCAGCCGGCGGTTCCCATCAAGAAGTCGGTGACGCCGGACTACATCATCTGTCTCGAGGACGGCAAGCAGCTGAAGATGCTGAAGCGGCACCTGAAGACGGCGTACAATATGAGCCCGGACGAGTACCGGGAGCGCTGGGGCCTGCCGGCCGACTATCCGATGGTCGCGCCGAACTACGCCAAGCAGCGCAGCAAGCTGGCCAAGCAGATCGGCCTCGGCACCCGCGCGCGGCGGGACTGACGGCGAGTCGCGGGCGGTCCGCCCCAGGCGGGCCGCCGGTTTTCCGGCCCCGGCCGGGCCGCCGCGTCCCTGTCGCGAAATCCGCGCACATTTGTAACCGTTCTGCTTTATAATTGGGCGAGCGCCTTGTGCGACGACATCAGAATCGCCGCGGCGCCTCGGGGGAATTGAAGCGGACGGACGCAGCATGGCAGTCACAACCTTCGTCGATGACCACGGATTCAGCCTGCGTGCGGGCAATCTGGAGGTCCGGCTGGCCGAGACGGAGGAGGAGATTTGGGCGGCACAGGAGCTGCGCTATGCCATCTTCTATCAGGAGATGGCGGCCAAGCCTTCGGCCGAGATGGCGGCCGCCAGCCGCGACTTCGATGCCTATGACGACGTGGCCGACCACCTGCTGGTGATCGATCACGCGCGCGGCAAGGGCGTCGACGGCGTGGTCGGCACCTACCGGCTGATCCAGCGCGACGGCGCGGCCAAGATCGGCGCCTTCTACTCCGCCAGCGAATACGACATCAGCAAGATCGAGGCCCATCCCGGCCGGATCCTGGAGCTCGGGCGGTCATGCGTCGCCGGCCCCTACCGCTCCGGCGGCACCATGCAGCTGCTGTGGCGCGGCATCGCCGCCTATCTGTTCCAGCATGACATCGAGATCATGTTCGGCTGCGGCAGCCTGCCAGGGACCGACCCGCAGGCGCTGAAGCTGCCGCTGTCCTACCTGTACCACTATCATCTGGCGCCGCCGGCGCTGCGGCCCAAGGCTCTGCCCGAACGCTACACCGACATGCGGCTGCTGCCGCTGACCGAGATCGACCAGCGCGAGGCGATCGCCGCCCTGCCGCCGCTGATCAAGGGCTATCTGCGCCTCGGCGGCCATGTCGGCGACGGCGCGGTGATCGACGAGCAGTTCGGCACCACCGACGTCGCCATCATCGTCAAGACCGACCTGGTGACCGAGAAGTACTTCAAGCACTACGAGCTGAAGCGCGAGCGGCCGATCCTGGCCTTCCGGAAGGACTGATCCGAGCCATGGCGGGCACCCGTCTCGGCTCGAAGCTCCGGGCGGTGGCGCGGCTCGCCGTCTATGTGCCCTGGACCGTGATGCTGATGCCGGTGCAGGCGCTGGCCGTGCGCTTCGGCTGGCGGCTGCAGACCAGCCTGCCGGTGTTCTACCATCGCACCTGCTGCCGCATCCTCGGCCTCGACGTCGAGGTGCGCGGCGCGATGTCGAAGACGGCGCCGACGCTGTTCGTCTCGAACCACCTGTCCTATCTCGACATCGAGGTGCTGGGGTCGCTGATCCCCGGCAGCTTCGTCGCCAAGACCGAGGTCGGCACCTGGCCGTTCTTCGGCGCCCTGGCGCGGCTGCAGCGCACGGTGTTCGTCGACCGCAGCAAGCGCGGCTCGGCCGACATCCAGCGCGACAGCCTGCAGGCGCGGCTGGAGGCCGGGGACAATCTGGTGCTGTTCCCGGAAGGCACGTCGAGCGATGGCAACCGGACCCTGCCGTTCAAGAGCGCGCTGTTCGCCGCCGCCGGGCTGCGCATCGACGGCAAGCCGCTGACCGTGCAGCCGGTGTCGCTGGCCTGCACCACGCTGGACGGCATCCCGCTGGGACGGCGGCTGCGCCCGATCTACGCCTGGTACGGCGACATGGACCTGCTGCCCCATCTCTGGAACGTGGTGAAGCAGGGCCAACTCCGGATCACCGTGATCTTCCACCCGCCGGTGACGCTGGAGAATGTGCGGTCGCGCAAGGCGCTGGCGGATCATTGCTGGCGCGCCATCGCCGCCGGCGTCTCCGACGCCAATGCCGGCCGGCTGCCGGATCCGGCGAGCGACAACATGGCCGATCAGCGTCACGCCGCATGACCAAAGGCTTGATTTCCGCGCGTGCCGCCGTGATCTATCATCGCAATTCCTCTGACACCCGGACCGCATCGGACCCGCGCGCGTGACCACAGCCGCCAGCAAGAAGCTGTTCATCAAGACCTGGGGCTGCCAGATGAACGTCTACGACAGCGGTCGGATGGCGGACATCCTGGCCCCGCTGGGCTATGCCCTGGCGGACAGCCCGGAGGGGGCCGACATGGTCATCCTCAACACCTGCCATATCCGCGAGAAGGCGACGGAGAAGGTGTTCTCCGACCTCGGCCGGCTGCGCCCGCACAAGGAGGCGAAGGCCGCTGAGGAGCCGATGATCATCGCCGTGGCCGGCTGCGTCGCCCAGGCCGAGGGCGAGGAGATCGCCCATCGCGCCCCCTGGGTCGACATGGTGTTCGGGCCGCAGACCTATCACCAGCTGCCGGAGATGGTGGCGCGCGCCCACCGCCAGGCCGGCAAGCCCCTGGTCAACACCGACTTCCCGGTGGAGAGCAAGTTCGACCACCTGCCGGGCGAGCAGGGCGTCCAGGGCGCCTCGGCCTTCCTGTCGGTGCAGGAGGGCTGCGACAAGTTCTGCACCTTCTGCGTCGTGCCCTATACCCGCGGCGCCGAGTATTCGCGCGATGTCGCCGGCATCCTGGGCGAGGCGCGCCGCCTGGTCGCCGTCGGCGCCCGCGAGATCACGCTGCTGGGCCAGAACGTCAACGCCTTCCATGGCGACGGGCCGGACGGGGCCGTCTGGGGCCTGGGCCGGCTGATCCGCGCCCTGGCCGAGATCGACGGGCTGGGCCGCATCCGCTACACCACCAGCCATCCGCGCGACATGGACGACGATCTGATCGCCGCCCATCGCGACGTGCCGCAGCTGATGCCGTTCCTCCACCTGCCGGTGCAGGCGGGGTCGGACCGCATCCTGGCGGCGATGAACCGCAAGCACGATGCCGACGCGTATCGCCGCATCGTCGACCGGCTGCGCGCGGCCCGGCCGGACCTGGCCCTGTCCTCCGATTTCATCGTCGGCTTCCCGGGCGAGACCGACCGCGACTTCGCCGACACGCTGAAGCTGGTCACCGAGATCGGCTTCGCCCAGGCCTACAGCTTCAAATACAGCGCCCGCCCCGGCACCCCGGCGGCGGCGCTGGAGGACCAACTGCCCGAGACGGCGAAGGACGAGCGGCTGCAGGCGCTGCAGCAGCTGCTGTGGGCGCAGCAGGCCGCGTTCAATCAGGGCATGGCCGGCCGGGTCGTGCCGGTGCTGCTGGACCGCCAGGGCCGCCGCCCCGGCCAGCTGCACGGCCGCAGCCCGTGGATGCAGTCGGTGCATCTCGACGCGCCGGCCCGGCTGCTGGGCACCATCCAGCCGGTCCGCATCACCGAGGGCAAGCTGCTGAGCCTCACCGGCACCGTCGCCCTGGCGGATGCGGAGGCGGCGGCGTGACCCGCAACCCCGAGGATTCCGGGCTGATGCCAGCGCAATCCAGGACCGCGACCAAGCCGGGCTCCAAGCCGGCGACCCAGCGCGTCGAGATCAATTTCGACGACAACCGGCTGCTGCCGCTGCTGTATGGCGAGCACGACACCCATCTGCTGCGGATCGAGCATCAGCTCGGCGTCTCGCTGTCCTCGCGCGGCAACACCGTGACCCTCAAGGGCCCGGCCGAGCCCGTCGATCAAGCCCGCTTGGTGCTGGAGACGCTGTGGCAACGCCTGTCCCAGGGCCAGGGCGTCACCAATGCCGATATCGACGGCGTGATCCGGCTGCTGCGCGACGCGCCGGCCGCCGAGGGCGCATCGGCCCGCACCCTGCTGAAGGCCGAGGCCGCGATCGTCACCCGGCGCAAGCGCATCGGCCCGCGCTCGCCGACCCAGGCCGACTATATCGAGGCGCTGGCGCAGAGCGAGATGGTGTTCGGCGTCGGCCCCGCCGGCACCGGCAAGACCTATCTCGCCGTCGCCCAGGCGGTGTCGATGCTGATCGCGGGGCTGGTCGACCGCATCGTGCTGTCGCGCCCGGCAGTCGAGGCCGGCGAGCGGCTGGGCTTCCTGCCCGGCGACATGAAGGAGAAGGTCGACCCCTATCTCCGCCCGCTCTACGACGCCCTCTACGACCTGCTGCCGGCCGAGCAGGTGGCCAAGCATATGGAGACGGGGGTGATCGAGATCGCGCCGCTGGCCTTCATGCGCGGCCGCACCCTGGCCCATTCCTTCGTCATCCTGGACGAGGCGCAGAACACCACGGTGATGCAGATGCGCATGGCCCTGACCCGCATGGGCGAGGCCAGCCGCATGGTGGTCACCGGCGACATCAGCCAGATCGACCTGCGGCCGGGCGAGAAGTCCGGCCTGGTCGACGCGCTGGAGATCCTGGACGGGGTCGAGGGCATCCGCGTCGTCCGCTTCAACGACCGCGACGTGGTGCGCCACCCGCTGGTCGCGCGCATCGTGCGCGCCTATGAGGCGGCGGACAGCGCCCGGAAGCCGAAGCCGTGATCGACCTCGCCGTCTCGATCGACGCGCCCGGCTGGTCGGCGCTGGGGCCCGACTTCGCCGGCGAGGATACGCTGGCCGCGGCGCTGGAACCCCTGGTCGAGTCGACGATCGCCGCCGGCACCGGCCCGGGCGTCGCGATCGAGCCGGGCCGCCCGGCCGAGCTGTCGGTGGTGTTCGCCGACAACGACACGGTGCAGCGGCTGAACCGCGACTATCGCGGCAAGGACGCGCCGACCAACGTGCTGTCCTTCGCCCTGACCGAGGCCGACGAGCCGGATTTCCCGGGCGCGCCGCTGGTGCTGGGCGACGTGGTGCTGGCGCTGGAGACGGTGCTGGCCGAAGCGGAGCGGGACCGGAAGTCCCCCGCCAACCATGCCCGCCACCTGGTGGTTCATGGTATCCTGCACCTGCTGGGCCACGACCATATGACCGACGCCGAGGCCGAGGCGATGGAGCGGATCGAGACCGCGATCCTCGCCCGCTTCGGCATCCCGGATCCTTATTCCGATCCTCCCGATTCCCCGCCCCACCCTGCTTGAGGCCATGTCCGACACCTCCTCCGCCCGACCTTCCCGCTCCTCCGACGCGAACCCGCTGCGCAGCTGGCTGCGCGGGCTGCTGCGCGGCAAGAGCGAGGAGGATTGGCGCGAGACCATCGAGGAGCTGATCGAGGACGGCGACGAGGGCGAGGACGAGGCGTCCGTCGCCAAGCATGAGCGCGTGCTGCTGGGCAACATCCTGCGGCTGCGCGACCGCAGCGCCATCGACGTGATGGTGCCGCGCGCCGACATCGTGGGCGTCGAGGTCGACACGCCGCTGCCCGGGGTGCTGGACATCCTGGCGCGCGAGGCGCACAGCCGCATGCCGGTCTATCGCGACAATCTGGACGACGCGCTGGGCGTGATCCACGTCAAGGACGTGGTCTCGGCCCTCAGCCGCGCCCGGGCCGGCGACGGCGACGCGCCGAAGTCGCTGGCCGAGATCCTGCGCCCGGTCCAGATCGTCGCACCGTCGATGCCGGTGCTCGACCTGCTGCAGCAGATGCGCGAGAAGCGCCAGCACATGGCGCTGGTGATCGACGAGTTCGGCGGCATCGACGGGCTGATCACGATCGAGGATCTGGTCGAGGAGATCGTCGGCGAGATCGAGGACGAGCACGACATCGACGAGCCGCCGCAGCTGGTCGAGAAGCCGGACGGCACGCTGATCGCCGACGCCCGCCTGCCGATCGAGGCGTTCGAGGCCAAGGTCGGCGCGGTGCTGGAGGAGGACGAGCGTGACGACATCGACACCCTCGGCGGCCTCGTCTTCTCGCTCGCCGGCCGGATCCCGGCGCGGGGCGAGCTGTTGACCCACCCCAAGGGGTTCGAGTTCGAGGTGATCGATGCCGATCCGCGCCGGATCAAACGCCTCCGCATCCGCCGCAAGGACGGCGACGAGCCTGGCTGATGCAGCCGGGCCGCGGCCCGGTGGCGCCATCGACCGCTTCGCCGCCCGCCTGATCGGGTTGAGCCGCTGGCGGCGCTTCGGCGCCGCCATGGCGTTCGGCGTCCTGGCCAGCCTGACGGTGCCGCCGCTCTACGCCGCGCCGCTGCTGTGGCTGGCCTTCCCGGCCCTGTACTGGCTGCTGTCCGGCGCCGGCGGCGGCCGGGCCGCCTTCTTCACCGGCTGGGCCTTCGGCTTCGGCTTCTTCGTGCCCGGCCTGTACTGGGTGTCCTGGGCGCTGACCGTCGACCTGCCGCGCTTCTTCTGGCTTGTCCCCTTCGCCCTGGCCGGGCTGCCGGCGCTGCTGGGGATCTTCACCGGCCTGGCCGGCCTCGCCTTTCACGGGATGCGCCGCGCCGGCTGGGGCGGCCCGCTGGCCTTGGCCGCCGCCTGGGCCCTGGCGGAATGGCTGCGCGGCCATGTCCTGACCGGCTTCCCCTGGAACCTGATCGGCTACACCTGGGTCGGCTGGCTGCCGGTGCTGCAGGGCGTCTCGGTGATCGGCATCTACGGGCTGAGCCTGCTGACCGTGGCCGCCGCCACCCTGCCGGCGACCCTGGCTGGGCCGCGCCGGCACGGCTTCACGGCCACCGCCGCCAGCATCGCCCTGTTCCTGGCGATCGCCGGCTGGGGCGCCTGGCGCCTGTCCGGCGACGACGGCGCCACGGTCCCCGGCGTGACCCTGCGCCTGGTGCAGCCGAACATCTCCCAGGCCGACAAATGGTCCGGCGACAAGCTGGTCGAGAACTTCAACAAGCAGCTGGCGATGTCGACCGGGCCGGGGATCGAGCGCGTCAGCGCCGTGATCTGGTCCGAGACCGCAGTGCCCTTCACCCTGTCCTGGGAGCCGGAGGCGCAGAAGGCGCTGGGCGCGATCCTGCCGCCCAACGCCCTGGCCCTGGTCGGCGCCACCCGGGCCACGCCCTACGGCACCCAGCCGCTGCAGGCCTGGAACAGCATCTATGCGCTCGACCGGTCCGGCACCATCCTGGCCACCTATGACAAGGCGCATCTGGTGCCGTTCGGCGAATACGTGCCGTTCCATGCCTTCCTGAAGCAGTTCGGCATCGAGAAGATCACCGCCGGGTCGCTCGACTTCTCCGCCGGGCCGGGTCCGCGCACCATCGACCTGCCCGGGCTGCCGCCGGTCAGCCCGCAGATCTGCTACGAGGCGATCTTCCCCGGCGCCGTGCTGGACCCGGCGGCGCCGCGGCCGGGCTGGATGCTGAACGTCACCAATGACGGCTGGTACGGCCAGACCAGCGGCCCGCACCAGCATTTCGCCATCGCCCGCACCCGCGCGGTCGAGGAAGGGCTGCCGCTGGTGCGTGCCGCCAACACAGGCATCAGCGGCGTGGTCGACGCCTATGGCCGGGTCACCGGCGAGATCGCCCTGGGCCAGGCCGGCATCCTCGACGCTGCACTGCCGACGGCGCTGCCGGAGACGCCCTATGCCCGCTGGGGCGACATGGGCTTCTGGCTGCTGCTGGCCCTGGGCCTGCTGACCGGGCGGATCGGACGCCCGGCGCGCCAGTCCTTGCGCCCGACCACCGCCGGACCGCCTTGAAGTTGCCCGGCTTGGCGCATTAGGATGCGCGCCTTGTGAAATGATCGCACCCGCCCCCTTGTAAATTGCTGCGGAGTAGTGTGTGGCCGCACTCGACGCCCCGAAACGGCCCCGCGGCCGTCCTCGGAATGACGAACCCAGCCCGCTGGACGTGCATATCGGCGGCCGTATCCGTTTGCGGCGCACCCTTCTCGGCTTCAGTCAGGCCAAGCTGGCGACGGCGATCGGCCTGACCTTCCAGCAGATCCAGAAATACGAGCACGGCTCGAACCGCATCGGCGCCAGCCGCCTGCACCAGCTGAGCCGGGTGCTGGAGGTGCCGGTCGATTTCTTCTTCGAGGACGCCCCCCCGGTGGACGGCCTGCCGACGGCCGGCCTGGCGGAGGAGGCCGAGCCCTACGACGCCGGCCCCGACCCGATGCAGCGGCGCGAGACGCTGGAGCTGATCCGCGCCTATTACCGGGTCGAGGACCAGGCGACGCGGCGGCGCGTGCTGGACCTGCTGAAGGCCATGTCGGGCGCCCGGACGGACGAGTCCGGCAGCGAGGAAGGCTGATCCCGAATCAGCCGCACTTGACCGCGCCCGTAGCCCCTGCCAAAAGTCGCGGTCGCCGCCGCACGATCTTTTCACACCCTATCCTTCATTGCAGCCAGGGGTTCCACGTGGCCAAAGGCAACTACATCTTCACCAGCGAATCGGTCTCGGAAGGGCACCCTGACAAGGTTTGCGACCGCATTTCAGATTCCATCGTCGATCTTTATCTCGGCGCCGATCCCCAGGCCCGCGTCGCGGTCGAGACGCTGGCCACCACCAACCGGGTGGTGATTGCCGGCGAGGTCCGCGGCCCGGCCTCGATCACCCCTGACCTGTTGGAGAACGCGGCCCGCCAGGCGATCCGCGACATCGGCTACGAGCAGGACGGCTTCCACTGGAAGAACGCCCAGGTCGACGTGCTGGTGCACCAGCAGTCCGCCGACATCGCCGTCGGCGTCGACGCGGCCGGCAACAAGGACGAGGGCGCCGGCGACCAGGGCATCATGTTCGGCTACGCCTGCCGCGAGACCGAGGCGCTGATGCCGGCGCCGATCCAGTTCTCGCACCAGATCCTGAAGAAGCTGGCCGACGCACGCCATTCCGGCAAGGCGCCGCAGTTCGGGCCCGACGCCAAGGCCCAGGTCTCGCTGCGCTACGAGAACGGCAAGCCGGTCGCCGCGACATCGGTCGTGGTCTCGACCCAGCATGCCGACGGCCTGGACCAGGCCGAGGTGCGCGAGATCGTCCGCCCCTATGTGCTGTCGGTCCTGCCCGAGGGCTGGATGTGCGACGAGCCGCATTTCTACGTCAACCCGACCGGCCGCTTCGTCATCGGCGGTCCGGACGGCGATGCCGGCCTGACCGGCCGCAAGATCATCGTCGACACCTATGGCGGCGCGGCCCCGCATGGCGGCGGCGCCTTCTCGGGCAAGGACCCGACCAAGGTCGACCGTTCGGCCGCTTATGCCGCGCGCTACCTGGCCAAGAACGTGGTCGCTGCCGAGCTGGCTGAGCGCTGCGTCATCCAGCTCAGCTACGCCATCGGCGTCGCCCACCCGCTGTCGGTCTATATCGACACCCAGGGCACCGGCCGGGTCGACGAGGACAAGCTGTCCGACGTGCTGCAGCAGCTGGTCAATCTCAGCCCGCGCGGCATCCGCACCCATCTCGGCCTG
>NZ_JBCNNF010000134.1:0-16303 GCF_039594555.1 Inquilinus sp. | reverse complement strand
GCCAGATCGCCGCCTGCGATCAGGCGGCGTGGCGGTGGCCGTCGGCCGGGAAGTGCCGCTCATGGCTGCCCCAGCCCAGCTCCGCCGGCTGGCAGCCCTCGCCGACGAAGCCGTCGATCGACCAGGTGTTGACGAACTCGCCCGGCTTCTTCGGGAAACGGGCCACCTGGGTGTCGCGCTCGGCGACATGGATCACCTTCACGCCCAGCGTCTTCGCCAGGCCGGCCCAGCCGGCGCGGTCGGCCGGCACCGGCGGCTCGTAGCCGGTCGCGGCAGCGATGTTCAGCAACGCGCGCTTGGTGAAATGCGACACCAGGCCCGGGTTGGCGCCGTGGGTCAGCACCGCAGTCGGCGCGCCCGGGTTGCGGCCCAGCGCCAGCGCGGCCTCGCGCAGCGCATAGTTCGACCGGTCGGCCGGGCCGAGATTCGGGTCGGTGTAGCCGCCCAGCCAGGGCTCGATGCAGGTGTCGATGTAGAGCGCCCCGCGCTGGCGCGCCAGCTCGATCAGCGCCACCGAGGAGACGTCGACCGAGAGGTTCACCAGGGCGTCACCCGGGCCGAGCAGCGGTTCGAGAAGCGTCCGATAATTGCTGCGCGTGACCGGTTCATGGATGAAGCGGACGCCGTAGAGCTCCGCCTCCTTCTGGCCTCTCGTCTCGGCGGTCACGATGGTGACGCGGTCGGAGGTCAGGGTCAGGTGCCGCAGCAGCAGCGGCAGCACGCCCTGGCCGATCGAGCCGAAACCGACCATGAGAATGCGGCCGGTGAAGGGTGTGCGCGCAGATTGGGTCATTTACAGGGACACTCCTCGAGTGTGTTGCGTGCAGGATCGCTCCGTCAGGTGGGCAGATCGTCGGTAGAGTGGGCGTAGATATGAAAAAAGCGCCGGGGTCACCAGCGCTTTTTTTTGACGTTTATGACAGCGCTGCTTGGATCAGCCGGCCCGTTCCAGCATCAGCTTCTTGATCTCGCCGATGGCCTTCGCCGGATTCAGGCCCTTCGGGCAGGTCTTGGTGCAGTTCATGATGGTGTGGCAGCGATAGAGGCGGAAAGGGTCCTCCAGCGCGTCCAGCCGTTCGCCGGTCATCTCGTCCCGGCTGTCGGCGATCCAGCGATAGGCCTGCAGCAGCACCGCGGGGCCGAGATACTTGTCGCCGTTCCACCAGTAGCTCGGGCAGCTGGTCGAGCAGCAGAAGCACAGGATGCACTCGTAGAGGCCGTCCAGCTTCTCGCGCTCCTCCGGGCTCTGCCGGCGCTCGCGGTCGGGCGGCGGCGGGCTCTCCGCCTGCAGCCAGGGCTTGATCGACGCGTATTGCGCGTAGATGTGGGTCAGCTCCGGCACCAGGTCCTTCACCACCGGCATGTGCGGCAGCGGGTAGATCTTGACGTCGCCCTGCACCTCCTCGATCGGCTTGAGGCAGGCGAGCGTGTTGGTGCCGTCGATGTTCATCGCGCAGGACCCGCAGATGCCCTCGCGGCAGGAGCGCCGGAAGGTCAGGGTCGAGTCGATGTCGTTCTTGATGTGGATGATGGCGTCCAGGACCATCGGCCCGCAGCGCGCGAGGTCGATCTCATAGGTGTCCAGGCGCGGGTTCTCGCCCGTATCCGGGTCCCAGCGATAGATCTTGAAGGTCCGCGGCTTCTTGATATCGCCGGAGACCCGCACGGTCTTGCCGGGCTGGACCTTGGAATTGCGGGGCAGGGTGAATTCGGCCATGTCGTCCTCAGTACACCCGCGCCTTCGGCGGGAAGCTCTGGACCTCGTTGGTCATCGGCTGGAGATGGACCGGGCGGTAGTCGATGCGTGTCTTGCCGGCCTCGTCGATCCAGGCGACGCTGTGCTTCATCCAGTCCACATCGTTGCGGTCCGGGAAGTCCTCGCGGGCATGGGCGCCGCGGCTCTCCTCGCGGACGACGCCGGAGCGGATGGTGGTCACGGCGTTGATCATCAGGTTCTCGAGCTCCAGCGTCTCCACCAGGTCCGAGTTCCAGATCAGCGACTTGTCGGCGACGCCCAGGCCCTTCTGCTTGTCCCAGGTGGCGTCCATCTTCTCGCAGCCCTCGGCCATGGTCTGGCCGGTGCGGAAGACGGCGGCGTCGTTCTGCATCGTCCGCTGCATCTCCAGCCGCAGATCGGCGGTGCGCACCTCCTGCTTGGCATGGCGCACACGGTCCAGCCGGGACAGCGCGAACTGTCCGGCATCGGCCGGCACCGGCTTGTGCGTCTGGCCGGGCTTGATCAATTCGGCGCAGCGGATGGCGGCGGCGCGGCCGAACACGACGAGGTCGAGCAGTGAGTTCGACCCCAGCCGGTTGGCGCCGTGCACCGAGACGCAGGCGGCCTCGCCGATCGCCATCAGCCCCGGCACCACGCGGTTCGGGTCGTCCGCGGTCGGGTTCACCACCTCGCAATGCACGTTGGTCGGCACGCCGCCCATGTTGTAGTGCACCGTCGGCAGGACCGGGATCGGCTCCTTGGTCACGTCGACGCCGGCGAAGATCTTGGCGCTCTCGGCGATGCCGGGCAGGCGGTGGTGGATGATGTCGGCGTCGAGATGCTCGACATGCAGGTGGATGTGGTCCTTGTTCGGGCCGACGCCGCGGCCCTCGCGGATCTCGATCGTCATCGACCGGCTGACAACGTCGCGCGACGCCAGATCCTTGGCCGAGGGGGCGTAGCGCTCCATGAAGCGCTCGCCCTCGCTGTTGGTCAGGTACCCGCCCTCGCCGCGCACGCCCTCGGTGATCAGGCAGCCGGCGCCGTAGATGCCGGTCGGGTGGAACTGCACGAACTCCATGTCCTGCAGCGGCAGGCCGGCGCGGGCCGCCATGGCGCCGCCGTCGCCGGTGCAGGTGTGGGCCGAGGTGCAGGAGAAATAGGCGCGGCCGTAGCCGCCGGTCGCCAGCACGGTCTGGTGGCCGAAGAAGCGGTGAATGGTGCCGTCGTCCAGGTTCCAGGCGACGACGCCGCGGCAGGCGCCTTCCTCGTCCATGATCAGGTCGATGGCGAAGTACTCGACGAAGAACTCCGCCTCGTGCTTCAGCGCCTGCTGGTACAGGGTGTGCAGCATGGCGTGGCCGGTGCGGTCGGCCGCGGCGCAGGTGCGGTAGGCGCGGCCCTTGCCGTATTCGGTGGTCATGCCGCCGAAGGCGCGCTGGTAGATCTTGCCCTCCTCCGTGCGGCTGAAGGGCATGCCGTAATGCTCGAGCTCGATGATCGCCGGGATCGCCTCGCGGCACATGTACTCGATCGCGTCCTGGTCGCCGAGCCAGTCGGAGCCCTTGACGGTGTCGTACATGTGCCAGCGCCAGTCGTCCGGCCCCATGTTGCCGAGCGCGGCGGAGACGCCGCCCTGGGCCGCGACGGTGTGGCTGCGGGTCGGGAAGACCTTGGTGATGCAGGCGGTCTTCAGCCCCTTCTCGGCCATGCCGAAGGTGGCGCGCAGGCCGGCGCCGCCGCCACCCACCACGACGACGTCGTGGAAGTGATCGATGAAGGTGTAGGAGGCGGGCATCGGGTTATCCCAGCATGGCGATCTTGAGGACGGAGACGGTCATCGCCGCCGCCAGGAACAGGGCCACGCCCTTGGTCGCCAGGTCGGCGATCAGCTTGGTGTGGTGGCCGTGGATATAGTCCTCATAGACCTCGGTCAGGCCGTTGGCCGCGTGGTGCAGGCCGATAGCGATGAACAGGATGAACAGCGCAGCGTTCACCGGATGGCCCAGCCAGGCCCGGATCTCCGGCAGCGGCGAGCCGAGATGGGCGATCACCGAGATCACGAACCAGATCGTCAGCGGGATCAGCGCCAGCGCGGTGACGCGCAGGCCGCGCCAATGGGCGAAGCCGGACTTGGCGGAGCCGAGGCCGCGGGCATGGGCCAGCGGGGTGCGGAGGGAGGCGTTCTTGCTGCTCATCACCACACCACCAGGCCGATGATCCAGGCCAGCACGGTCAGCACCGCGGTGGCGATCAGCACGGCGTAGCCGGTCTTCTCCATGGTCGGCAGGTCGTAGCCCCAGCCGGCGTCCCAGGCCAGGTGCCGGATGCCGGCGCAGAGGTGGTAGAACAGCGACGCCGTCCAGCCGAGCAGCATCAGGAGACCCAGCCAGGAGCCGATGAACCACTGCGCCGCCGCGAAGGCCTCGGGGCCGGCGGCCGCCGCGATCACCCACCAGGCCAGCAGCAGGGTGCCGACGGACAGGGCGATGCCGGTGGCGCGATGGAAGATCGACAGCGCGCTCGAGATCTGCGGACGATAGATCTGCAGGTGGGGCGAGAGAGGCCTCGGCCGTTTCTGAGGAACTGCCTCGGAGGCGGACATGCGGATTTTCTCCGATGCGCAATTGGGCATCAGGCGCGGGCGCGGCCTGTCGCGATCGAGCCTGAAAGGGTCGTCAGTGACTTACGCGCCGCACTGCAGCAAGTCAACGAACAGGCCAATAGTTTCAAGCAGATGAGAGCCATTCGCAACTAGGGCGAGGCGGGGCGATCCCTATGCGCCGCCGCGCTCGGCGATGGCGCGGTGCAGGGCCAATACCCGCTCCGCATCGCTGACATGCAGCGCCTCGACCAGCCGGCCGTCGACCACGGTGACGCCCTGGCCGGCCTGCACGGCCGCGGCATGGGCGGCGATCACCCGCAACGCGGTCTCCACCGTTTCGGCCGACGGTGCGAAGGCGGCGTTGACGGCGGCGATGGTCTTCGGGTGGATCAGCGACTTGCCGTCGAAGCCCAGCGCCGCGCCCTGACGGCACGATTCGGCGAAGCCGGCCTCGTCCTCGAGGTTGAGATGGACGCCGTCGATCACGGCGAGGCCATGGGCGCGGCCGGCCAGCAGGCACAGCCCCAACGCGGTCAGCAGCGGCTGCCGCCCCGGCTCATGTGCCGCCCGCAGATCCTTGGCCAGGTCCGAGGTGCCGAGGATCAGCCCGGCGAGCCGGGCGGACGATCCGGCGATTGCGGCAGAGTTCAGCACGCCGAGCGGCGTCTCGACCATGCACCACAGGGCCAGACTCTCCGGCGCGCCGGCCTGGCGCAGTGCGGCCTCGGCCGCCTTGACCGTCTCCGGCCGCTCGACCTTGGACAGGACGATGCCGTCGGCGCCGCTGCCGGCCAGGGCGGCCAGGTCGTCGGCGCCCCAGGGCGTGTCGGCGGCGTTGGCGCGCACCAGCACCTCGCGCGGCCCCCAGCCGCCGGCGCTGGCGGCGGCCACGACCCGCTCCCGCGCGGCGACCTTGGCGTCCGGCGCGACCGCATCCTCCAGGTCCAGGATCAGCCCGTCGGCATCGAGAGTGCGCGCCTTGTCCAGCGCACGCGGATTCGAGCCGGGGACGTAGAGCACCGAGCGGCGGGGGCGGACGGTCATGGCACCTCACTACCAAAAGGGTTCCGGATCGTCAGGCCCTCGATCGCCTGACCGCCCTGCATGTCCTCGGAATAGAGAATCCGGCACTGCGCCCGCAGTGCTGTTGCGATGATCGACGCGTCGTAGATGTGATAGCCGTAGCGGTCCGCGATACGCAGTGCCGCCTCGTGGACCTCGACCGTCACCGGCTCGACGGGTCCGCAAAGGGCCCGGATGGCAGAGACCGCCTCGGCGATCTCGTCCCAGGACAGGCCGACCTTGCGGCGGGCGACCGCCGCGAACTCGTTCAGCACCTGCACGCTTATCACGCCGCCCGCGGCCAGCAGCGCCTCGGCGGCCGCGGTCCGCGGGTCGTCGCGGGCGATGGCGTAAAGCAGGATGTTGGTGTCGAGGAAGGCCTCAGCGCTCATTCGCTTCGTCGCGGTCGAAGCGGAAGCCGGGGGGCAGGGGGCGGCGCAGTTCGCGCAGCCGGTCCAGCGCCTGCTGCCGGCTGTGGTCGCGCTCGACCAGGAAGGCGCGATCGGCCACAATGCGGATCTCGATCTCGTCGCCTTCCTTCAGGTCCAGCGCCTCGACGACGGTCGAAGGCAGCCGCACCGCCAGGCTGTTGCCCCATTTCGCCACGCGCATGGCATCACCATGATATACGTTGTTACCTGTATATCATAAGAGGCGGCCGCAGACCACAACGCAGCGTGAATCGCGGCCGTGACCGCCGTCACATCCGATTCACGCAGGCCGGCGTAGATCTTCCCTTGGGCCGAGAGCCCGAGGAAAGGACCATGTTGCTCCGCACCATCATCTGGGTTTACGGCGTTCTCCTGCTGGTCGGCTTTTACATGGGCTCGCAGCCCCTTTGAGCCTCAGGCCGACCCGGCCTTCCCGCGATCGAGGTAGAAGCGCAGCAGCGCGATCGAGCTGTCGTCGTCCCATTCGGCCGCGCCCTCCTGCCGGCCGACCACGGTGCCGTCGCGGTCGATCAGCAGCGTCGTCGGCAGGCCGCGGGCGGCGAACTGCGCCGGGGACCGGCCGCCGGGGTCGAGATAGGCCGGCAGGGCCGCGATCCTGTGGGCGTCGAAGAAGGGCTGCACCTTGGCCAGTCCCTCGCGGTCGATCGACAGCGCCAGCACCGTGAAGTCGGCGCCGCCCAGCTTCGCCTGCAGCCGGTCCAGCGCCGGCATCTCCTTGACGCAGGGGGCGCACCAGGTCGCCCACAGGTTGACCAGCACGACCTTGCCCTTGAAGTCGGCGAGACGAAGGGTGTTGCCCGCGGCGTCGGAGAAGGTAATCTCCGGGGCCGGCTCAGGCCGGTCGGCCAGGACGAAGCTGGCGACGGTGCCGCCCAAAGGCGGCCGGCCCTCCGGGGCACGTAGCGTCCACCAGGCCGCGCCCGCCGCAAGCAGCACCAGGCCGGCCACGCCCGCGGCGATCGTTGCTCTCTTCCTCATCCGGTCCGCACCCCATGTCCGATCCGACCCAGCCTGCCACCCCCGTCGTGCCCGATAAAGGGACCAATCCGATGTGGGGCGGCCGTTTCGCCGGCGGGCCGGCCGCGATCATGGAGCGGATCAACGCCTCGATCGGCTTCGACCGCAAGCTCTGGGCGCAGGACATCGCCGGGTCGCGCGCTCATGTCGCAATGCTCGCCGCGCAAGGCATCGTGTCCGCCGAGGACGCCGCCGCGATCGACCGCGGCCTGGAGCAGATTGCCGGCGAGATCGCCGAGGGCCGGTTCGAGTTCAAGACCGCGCTCGAGGACATCCACTTCAATGTGGAGTCGCGGCTGACCGAGATCATCGGCCCGACCGCAGGCCGCCTGCACACGGCGCGCAGCCGCAACGACCAGGTGGCGACCGATTTCCGCCTGTGGGTGCGCGACGCCTTCGACCGGCTGGAGCAGGGGCTCAAGGCGCTGCAGGCGGCGCTGATCGCCCAGGCCGAGCAGCATGTCGACACCATCCTGCCGGGCTTCACCCATCTGCAGGTGGCGCAGCCGGTCACCTTCGGCCATCACCTGCTGGCCTATGTCGAGATGCTGGGCCGCGACCGCAGCCGCGTCGCCGACGCCCGCGCCCGCGCCAATGAATGCCCGCTCGGCGCCGCCGCGCTGGCCGGCACGCCCTACCCGATCGACCGGCACGCGACCGCCAAGGCCCTCGGCTTCGACCGGCCGACCGCCAATTCGCTCGACAGCGTCTCCGACCGCGACTTCGCGCTCGACTACCTCGCCACCGCCGGCATCTGCGCCATGCACCTGTCGCGGCTGGCGGAGGAGATCGTGTTCTGGTCGACGCCGCAGTTCCGCTTCGTGCGCCTGTCCGACGGCTTCTCCACCGGCTCCTCGATCATGCCGCAGAAGCGCAACCCGGACGCGGCGGAGCTGGTGCGCGGCAAGACCGGCCGGGTGTTCGGCAGCCTCGGCGCCCTCCTGACGGTGATGAAGGGCCTGCCCCTGACCTACCAGAAGGACATGCAGGAGGATAAGGAGCCGGTCTTCGACGCCGACGACACGCTGATGCTGTGCCTGGCCGCCATGACCGGCATGGTCGAGAGCTGGATCGTCAATGCCGAGGCGATGCGCCGGGCCACCGAGGCCGGCTTCCCGACCGCGACCGACCTGGCCGACTGGCTGGTGCGGCAGCTGGGCGTGCCGTTCCGCGAGGCGCACCACATCACCGGCCATCTGGTGAAGCTGGCCGAAGACAAGGGCTGCCGCCTGTCCGACCTGCCGCTGGCGGAGATGCAGGCGGTCCATCCCGGCATCACCGACGCCGTCTATGCCGTGCTGACCGCCGAAGCCTCGGTCGCCAGCCGGAAGAGCTATGGCGGCACCGCGCCCGACCGGGTGCGCGAGGCCGTCCAGGCCGCAAAGGAGCGTTTCCTGTGATCCTGCGTATCCTCCTCGCCGTCACCCTCGCCTTCGGCCTTGTCGCCTGCGGCAAGAAGGCGGCGTCCGTCAGCGCGCCCGATCCCAAGACCTCGGCCTATCCGCGGAGCTATCCGAGCTCATGACCGCCTTCGCCTACAAGAACGGCTCTCTCTTCGCGGAGGATGTCGACCTCGCCGCCGTGGCGGCGCAGGTCGGCACGCCGGCCTATGTCTATTCGACCGCCGCGCTGGTCGCGAATTACCGCGCCTATGTCGACGCGTTGGCCGGGCTGCCGATCGATGTCTGCTTCGCCGCCAAGGCGAACTCCAACCTGGCGGTGCTGCGCACGCTGGCGCAGCAGGGGGCCGGCATCGACGTGGTCTCGACCGGCGAGATGAAGCGGGCGCTGGCCGCCGGCTGCCCGCCGGAGCGCATCGTCTTCTCCGGCGTCGGCAAGACCGCGGAGGATCTGGAGGCGGCGCTGCTGGCCGGCATCCACCAGATCAATGTCGAATCGCTGCAGGAGCTCGAACTGCTGTCGCAGGTGGCGGTGCGGGTTCGGCGCGACGCGGTCGTCGCCTTCCGGGTGAACCCGGATGTCGACGCCAAGACCCACACCAAGATCTCGACCGGCCGCAAGGGCGACAAGTTCGGCATCGAGCTCGAGGACGCGGCCGCGGCCTATGAGCGGGCGCGGGCGCTGCCGGGCGTCCGCCCGGTCGGCATCGCCGCCCATATCGGCAGCCAGCTGCTCGACCTGTCGCCCTACCGCGACGCCTATCGCCGCCTGGCCGAGCTGGTGCGCGAGCTGCGCGCCGCCGGCCATGTGGTCGAACGGCTGGACCTCGGCGGCGGCATCGGCATCTCCTACAAGGGCGATCCGGCCCCGGCGCTGGCCGACTATGCCCGCATCGTGCGCGAGACGGTGGGCGACCTCGGCTGCCATCTGATGTGCGAGCCGGGCCGGTCGATCTGCGGCGATGCCGGCGTCCTATTGTCGCGGGTGATCTTCATCAAGCCGGGCCGGACGCGGAACTTCGTGATCCTCGACGCGGCGATGAACGACCTGATCCGGCCGGCGATGTACGAGGCCTGGCACGGCATCGTGCCGCTGCGCCAGCCGGCGGAAGGCGCGGCCGAGGCCGAGTTCGACGTGGTCGGCCCGGTCTGCGAGAGCAGCGACACCTTCGCCAAGGGCCGGCTGCTGCCGCCGCTGGCCGCCGGCGACCTCGTCGCCTTCACCGGCGCGGGGGCGTACGGGGCCGTGATGGCGTCGACCTACAACACCCGGCCGCTGGTGCCGGAGGTGCTGGTCGACAAAGATCGGTTTGCACTCGTCAGAAAACGGCCCACATTTGAGGAGATGGTCGCCGGGGAGAGCCTGCCGCCCTGGCTCGACTGAGAAAGGCGTAGGAGGAGAGGTGGCCCGCAGCCCCACGGAGGCCCCGGGGACGACCGAGCCGACCGAGCCGCGCGTCAAGATCGCGCTGGCATGGTTGTCCGCGGCCTGGGAGGCGGCATGGCGCGCCGCCTGGCCCGTCGCCACCGTGCTCGGCGCTTTCCTCGTCCTCGCCGGCTTCGACCTGCTGCCCGACCTGCCGGGCTGGCTGCACGCCTTGATCCTGGTCGCCTTCGCCGCGGCGCTCGCCCTGGCCAGCCGGCCGCTGTGGCGGCTGCGCCTACCCGACGGCCTCGCGGCGCGGCGCCGGCTGGAGCGTGACAGCGGCGTCGAGCACCGGCCGCTGACCGGCCTGCGCGACACCCAGGCCACCGGCACCGCCGACCCGCTCAGCCGCGTGCTGTGGCAGCGCCACCTAGCCCAGCGCGCCGCCCAGCTTCGGCTGCTCAAGCCTCGCCTGCCGCGGCCGCGCAACGCCGAATCCGACCGCTTCGCCCTGCGCGGCCTCGTCGTGATCGGGCTGGTGCTGGCCGTGGTCGCCGCCGGCGACGACTGGCGGGGCCGGATCGGCCGCGCCCTGTCGCCCAGCCTGTTCGGCGCCGCCGCCGCCACCGCGCCGCGGCTCGACCTGTTCGTCACCCCGCCGGCCTATACCGGCCGGCCGCCGATCTACCTCACCGCCGGCCAGGTGGCCGCGCCCGGGGCGGGCCAGCCGGCGCCGGGGCCGGTCGAGATCCCGACCGGCAGCGCCCTGGTCGGCCGCGTCGCCGGCGGCGACGAGGCCCCGACCCTGCGCCTGGCCGGCAGCGACACTGCCTTCGCCCCGATCGAGGGGGGCAATTACGAGCTCCAGGCCAAGATCACCGGCGGCGACCGGCTCAGCGTCAGCCAGGACGGCACCACTTTGGGCGACTGGGAGGTCAAGGTGCTGCCCGACGCACCGCCGACCGTCTCCTTCACCGACAAGCCGAAGCCGACCGAGCGCCAGGCGCTGCGGATCGACGCCACGGCCGGCGACGATTACGGCATCGCCACGCTGACCGCGACCCTGACCCTGGCGCCGGGCGCGCCGGCGGTGCTGGACCCGGCGCCGATGACTATTCCGCTGTCGGTGCCGGGGCGCTGGCCGAAGGAGCTGAAGACCACCAGCTACCAGGACCTGACGCCACATGCCTGGGCCGGGCAGGCGGTCGACATCGTACTGACCGCGACCGACGCGGCCGGGCAGAGCACCAAGAGCGCGCCGGAGCGGGTGGCGCTGCCGGAGCGCGAGTTCCACCACCCGGTGGCCCGCGCCATCATCGAGCAGCGCCGCACCCTGACGCTGCAGCCGGACCAGTCCGAGACCGTGGCCGAGACGCTCGACATGCTGTCGCAGCGGCCGGACCGCTACTATGACGACAAGGTGGTGTTCCTGGCGCTGCGCACCGCGGCGCGGCGGCTGTTCTTCGCCCAGGACCCGAAGCCGCATGTCGCGGCGCTGCGCGACTTGCTGTGGGACACCGCATTGCGCATCGAGGACGGCGACATGTCGCTGGCCGAGCGGTCGCTGCGCGACGCCCAGCAGCGCCTGGCCGACGCGCTGGAGCGCAACGCCAGCGACGAGGAGATCAAGCAGCTGACCGACGAACTGCGCCGGGCGATGGACCGCTACCTGCAGGCAATGGCCGAGCAGATGCAGCAGAAGATGCAGCGCGGCGAGATGGCCGAGACGCCGATCCCGCCGGACGCGCAGATCATGGACCAGAAGCAGTTCCAGGACATGATCGACAAGATGCAGCAGCTGTCGGAATCCGGCGCCAAGGACCAGGCGCGGCAGCTTCTGTCCCAGATGCAGAACATGATGGAAAACATGCGCATGGGGCAGATGAGCCAGCAGCAGGCCGAGGCCCAGCAGAAGGCCATGAACCTGCTGAAGGACCTGCAGAAGCTGACCAACGCCCAGCGCCAGCTGCTGGATCAGACCTATCGCCAGCAGCAAGCCCAGCAGGGCGAGGAGGGCGATTCCTCGCAGCAGCCGCAGGACGGCACGCCGGAGCAGAACGCCCAGACCCAGGAGGCGCTGCGCCGCGCCCTGGGCGAAATGATGCGCGAGCTGGGCGACATGGGCGGCGACATCCCGATGCCGCTGGGCCGGGCCGAGCGGGCGATGAAGCAGTCGGGCGAGGCCCTGGCCCAGGGCGACCCCAGCGGCGCCGTGCCGTCGCAGACCGAGGCGCTGGACCAGCTGCAGCAGGGGCTGCAGGGGCTGGCGCAGCAGATGATGGAGAACATGGCCCTGCAGCCGGGCATGACCGGCCAGCCGCAGATGGGCCGCCCGTCAGCGAACCGCGATCCGTTGGGCCGTGAGTTCGACAAGCCCGACGGCCAGGGGGCTGCCGATTCGACGGGCGACACCAAGGTGCCGACCCAGTTCGACACCGAGCGCGCCCGCGCCATCCTCGACGAGCTGCGCCAGCGCCTCAATGGCCGCTCGTCTTCGCCGCTGGAGCGGGATTATATACAGAGGCTGCTGCGCCAGTTCTGAGCGCGGCCCGGATTCCGGCAGGACGAGGACCACCCGTGACGGCGATCACGCTCGAGACGATCCGCGCCGCGCGCGCCCGCATTGCCCCCCATGTGCTGCGCACCCCGACCCTGCCGCGCGAGCTGCTGGGCAGCCTGCTGGGCCGGCCGGTGGTGGCGAAGCTGGAGCTGCTGCAGCATGGCGGCTCGTTCAAGGCGCGCGGCGCGTTCAACGCCATGCTCAGCCTGGGCGAGGCGGAGCGGGCGGCCGGGGTGGTCGCGGTCTCCGGCGGCAACCACGCGCTCGGCGTCGCCTATGCCGCCCGGGTGCTGGGGCTGGACGCGACGCTGATCATGCCGACGGCGACGCCGGAAAACTACGTCGCCGGCACCCGCGCCGAGGGGGCGCAGGTGGTGCTGGTGGCCGACATCGCCGCCGCCTTCGCGGAGGCCGAGCGCCAGGCCGCCGTCGGCCGCACCCTGATCCACCCCTTCGACGACCCGCGGGTGATCTCCGGCCAGGGCACGATGGGGCTGGAGCTCCTGGAGGACGCGCCGGACACCACCGACATCATCGCCTCGATCGGCGGCGGCGGCATGATCTCCGGCGTCATCACCGCGGTGAAGGCGCAGCGGCCGGACATCCGGATCTGGGGCGTCGAGACCGAGGGCGCCGACGCCATGAGCCAGGCGCTGGCCGCCGGCAAGCCGGTGCGCCTGCCGGCCGTCACCTCGATCTCCACCACCCTCGGCGCGCCCTCGGTGTCGGAGCGCACGCTGGCCATCGTCCGCGACGCGGTGGAGGAGGTGCTGGTGGTGCCGGACGCCGAGGCGGTGCGCGGCGTGCAGGTGCTGGCCGAGCAGGCCAAGGTGGTGACCGAGCCCGCCGCCGGCTGCACCTGGGCCGCGGCGCTGCGGCTGAAGGACCGGCTGCCGGCCGATGCGCGGGTGGCGCTGATCCTGTGCGGCGGCAACGTCTCCCTGGCCGATATCGAGCGCTGGCGGGCGCGGTTCGGGATCAGCTGAGCGCGGCACTCGGGATCGTGGTCGTCATCCCGGGCGCGGCGCAGCACGCAGTGATGCGCTGCAGACCCGGGATCTCTTCGACGACCGAGCCGGGATCCCGTGTCTGCGCAGCAGCGCTTCGCGCCGCAGCGCGCACGGGATGACGATCAATTCATAGAGGAAGTCCTACGGCGCACTGTTCGTCTGCGCGCCGATCTCCAGCCGGGTGGCGGCGTCGGGCACGGTCTCGACCGTCGCCGCCACCAGCACCGACTGGTCCGGCGCCAGCCGCTCGGCGGTCACCACCAGCGGCATGCGCGCCACCACGGTGCGGCTGGCGTCCAGCAGGCGCACCTCGATCGGCGGCACCGGGCGGGTCACCAGCGCCCGGTTCTCGACCCGGCCGGTGACCACCACCTGCTCGACCCCGCTGGTGGCGACGCGCCGCACCTCCAGGTCCTGCAGCACCAGGCCGCGGCCCAGCGCGCCGGTCTGCAGCGGTTCGGCCACCGGCACGCCGATGGTGTCGTAGAGGCGGATCGCCGGCGGCCAGAAGCGGACGATCGAGTCGCGCGCGAAATAGCCCACCCCGGCCAAGCCGCCGATCAGCAGCACCGCCAGCGCCACGCCAACCGCCGGCCCTTCGCGCCGGCGCGGCCGGATCACCACCGGCAGGTTTGTGATGTGCCCCGCGGCGGATGGGGGAGGGGGAGCCGCCTGCGTGCCCGCCGGCCCGACCAGCACCGGCTGCGGTTCGGCCGGGGCCGCCGCCGTCACCGGCTCGACCGCCGATTCGCGCCACAGATGGCCGCAGCGGGCGCATTTGACGCGCCGGCCGTCGGGGCCGATCGCCGCCGGATCGACGAGGTAACGGGTCGAACAGCTGGGGCAGGTGACGATCATGGCGCCTTATCGCACGACGCCTTGCCGCTGCCTATATCATCCGAGGCAATTTTGTGAATGGCGCGAAGGAGTTGCGGAAGGCGGCCGCGGGAAATCGCTCCGGGGCCGTGACGCCGCCGCATAAACTTGTCACGATCCGCCCCTTTCCCGTCCGGGCGCCGTGACCGCGGCCGCGGCGCAACAGCAGTCTGTGCATGTCGATCACCGTCGATCCTCCCCCGAAGCCCAAGCGCTGGCGCCGCCGCCTGCGCCGGCTGCTGCTGCTGGCCGTCGTGCTGGCCGGGGCCTGGGCGCTGGGGCTGGCCTGGTTCGTGGCCCAGGCCGGGCGCGGCGGCGAGGTCGACCCCGACCACACCGACGCCATCGTCGTGCTGACCGGCGGCAGCGAGCGGCTGCGCGCCGGCTTCGACCTGCTGGCCCGCGGCGCGGCCGAGCGACTGCTGGTCAGCGGCGTGCACCGCGACGTGAAGTTGGAGGAGCTGTTCGCCCTGTCGCCGACCGACGATTCGCTGCGCTGCTGCGTCGATCTCGGCTACGCCGCCGCCGACACCCTCGGCAACGCGCAGGAGGCGGCGGACTGGATGCGGGCGCACGGCTTCCGCAGCCTGCGCCTCGTCACCTCGAACTACCACATGCCGCGCAGCATGCTGGAGTTCCGCGCCGCGATGCCGGAGATCGAGATCCGGCGCCAGCCGGTGGATCCGGAGACGGTGCATCTCGACCGCTGGTGGGCCTGGCCCGGCACGGCGCGGCTGATCGTCTCCGAATACAACAAATTCCTGGTAGCGCTGGCGCGCGTCACCCTTCGCAGGATATGAGGGCGTCATGATCATCCTGCGCTCGGCCCTCTACACCCTGCTGTTCTATGGTTGGACCACGGTGTGCTGCTTCGCGCTGCTGCCGTCGATGCTGCTGTCGCACCGCACGATGATGGCCTGGATCTCCGTCTGGCTGCGGGTGACGTACTGGCTGGAGAAGACCATCCTCGGCATCGACTACCGGGTGGTCGGGCGCGAGAACCTGCCGGACGGTGCCTGCATCGTCGCCGCCAAGCACCAGTCGGCCTGGGAGACGCTGAAGCTGCACCTGCTGCTGTCCGACCCGGCGATCGTGCTGAAGTCGGAGCTGCTGAAGGTGCCGGTCTGGGGCAAGTACCTGCTGAAGACCGGCATGATCCCGGTCGACCGCGGCGCCGGCAGCCGGGCGATCCGCAGCATGATCGAACACGCCAAGGTGCGTGTGGCGGAAGGCCGGCCGATCGCGATCTTCCCGCAGGGCACCCGCACCGCGCCGGGCACCTGGCGGCCCTACCGTATCGGCGTCGGCGCGCTCTATGAGGGGCTGGGTGTGCCGGTGGTACCGATGGCGCTGAACTCCGGCGTGTTCTGGGGCCGCCGCGCCTTCCGCAAGCGCCCCGGCACGATCACGGTCGAGTTCCTGCCGCCGATCCCGCCCGGCCTGCCGCGCGATGAGATGATGCGCCGGCTGGAGGAGGAGCTGGAGACGGCGTCCGAGCGCCTGTCGGTCGCCGCCGGCGGGCCGCCGACGGTGCGCCCGGCCAAGGCCACGGCGATGGTCTGAGCACCGGTTGCGAAGGCTCCGCCTCCTTCTGCTCATCGCTGCGGTCGCCGGCCTGTCGCTGCTGGCGACGGCTCTGGTGCTGCGCCTGCCCGGCGCCGTCACCCTGATCGGCAATGCCGACGTGCTGTACCTGCCGGCGCTGTTCGACGACCTGCATCGCGGCCTCGACGCGTTGCGCGGCTGGCACCTGACGCCCGGCCCCTATGTCCTCCCGGACATGGCGGTCTACGGCCTGACCGACCTGGCGACCGGCGATTTCCGCCAGGCCCTGCCGCTGGCGGCGGCGCTCCAGCTTGCCCTCCTGCTGCTGCTCGGCGGCGCCGTGCACCGCGCCGCGGGCGGCCGTTCCGCCGCCATGGCCGTCACCGCCTTCGCCTTCTGCCTGACACTGCTCTTCGGCTTCGGCTGCGGCCTCGCCGGCGACTATGCGCTGAACTGGCTGGTCTATCCCTTCGTCGTCACCTTCCATTTCGGCGCCATCCTGGTCGCGGTCGCCGTGCTGCTGCTGGTGCTGCGCCAGCTCGACCGGCCGGGCCGCTGGCCACTGGCAGGGCTGGCCGCATTGATCCTGGCCGGGGTGCTGTCGGACAGCTTCGTCCTGCCCTATGCCGCAGCACCGGCCCTGGCGCTGGCGCTGCTCTGCGCCCTGGCCCCGCGGGTCCGCGGTGCCAGGGC
>NZ_JBCNNF010000133.1:0-16313 GCF_039594555.1 Inquilinus sp. | reverse complement strand
CCTGGTGCTGTTGCCGTTCGGAAAGGGTGCGCGCCCGGAGGCGCGCACCTGTCGCAGTCGGACAAATCTCGGCGCTACTTCGCGCCCGACGGCTGCAGCGACGTGATCACCAGCAGGCCGGTATGGGCCCAGAAGGCGCCGTTGGTGCCGCCGGCGACGTTGGTGGCGCTGGGCCAGCCCTTCCAGTAGTGGTTGTTGTAGGGGATCCGGTGCAGCCACTGGATCACCGGCACGTCGATCGTGTCGCGCCAGTAGATGCCCAGCGCCTTCGCCGCGCCCTCCTGGAACTTCGGATCGCTGGAATCGAGCGGCGAGATCTCGTCCAGGATCTTGTCGTATTCCGGGTTCTTGTAGCGCGAGAAGCGGTTGTTGCCGGCGGCCGAGCCGATCGTGCTGCTGTATTTGCCGTGGAACAGGTTCAGCGCCTCGAACGGATCATACAGGCTGGCGCCGTGGCCGAAGAGATAGAGGCCGGGCTTGCCGTCGATCATGTTCTGGAAGGCGTCGGTGCCGAAGTTGACGTTGGAGTCGAAGCCGGCCTGGCGCAGCATCTCGGCCAGCACCGGGGCTATGTCGCCATGGATGGTCTCGAAGGCCTGGATGGTGGCGTCGAAGGTCTTGCCGTCCTTCTCCCACAGCCCGTCGCCGTTCTTGGCGAAGCCGGCCTCGGTCATCAGCTTCGCACTCTCGTCGAGGTCGAACTTGCCGGGCTGGTACTTCTCCTCCTCCGCCTTCACGGCCGGGGAGTCCGCGAATTTCTGCAGGTTCGGATACAGCGGGAACGGGTAGATCGTGGCGATCTTGGCGCCGTCGTAGAGCACCTCGTTGATGCGGTCGCGGTCGATCGCCAGGCTGATCGCCTTGCGCACCCGCGCGTCGCTGTAGGGCGCCAGCTGGGTGTTCATCCACAGCGAGTTCGGCCACCAGTCGAGATAGCCATAGGGCGACTCCGTACCGGTCCAGGACTGGATGTCCTTGTTCTGCTCGACGATGTTGCCGATCACCTGGGCGCGCATGTCGACCGAGCTGTCGAACTCGTTGTTCACCAGGCGCTGCGCCACCGTGTCGATCGGCTGGTTCAGCACGTTGACGATGACGACGCGCTTCACCGCCGGCTGGCCGGACCGCCCCGCCTTCACCGCCCACCAGTCGGACCGCAGATCCATGATCTTCTGGTTGGCGTTCCAGGCGACGACATTGTAGGGCCCGGAATGCGGGATCTGGTCGAGGCCCACGGCCGCGGTCGGGTTCGGCTGGGCCGATTCCCACTCCGCCGGCACGATCGGCAGGCCGGTGTCGAACTTCTCGGTCAGCACCTCGAACTTGAAGCGCGGCGCCGGCTGCTTGAACTTGACCTCGACGGTCAGGTCGTCCTTGGCGCTGACGCTGTCGACGAACTGCTCGAAATGCGCGTGGTAGGGCAGCGTGTCATACTTCATCTGCCCTTCGAAGGTGTAGACCACGTCCTTGGACGTGACCGGCTTGCCGTCGCTCCACTTCGCGTCCTTGTTGAGCTTGATCTCCAGCGTTTTGAAGTCCGGCGTGGTGTATTCCATGCTGTCGGCCAGCCACGGCACGAACTCGCCCTTGAAGATGGCGAAGTACATCAGCGGCTCGAACAGCAGGTTGTTGCCTTCCTGATGGGTGTAGCCCGGCAGCACCCACGGGTTGGTGGTGCCGACCGAGGTGCCGCCGGCGACGCCCCAGCCGAGGATCAGCGTCTGGTTGCGGGGCACGTCCGGCAGCGGGCTCTTGGGCGTGATCTCCTGCGCCGCCGGCAGGCCGGCGGCCTGCCCGAAGGCCGCGGCCGGCGCTATCAGCGCCGCCGCGGCGAGCACGACGCCGGCAAGGCGTCTCAACTGGATCATGGACCGGATCTCCTCCCTGTGATTGTCGAACGGGACGGATGTCGTCCCCGCCCCTTACCGGCGCCGCTCGCGGCACCAATCGTCACAAAGCCAAAGGATCTCGCACATCGATCGACAGTCATCGATCGATCATGGTCACGCTTCCATTGTCGGAAACGCCATGTCCGGTAACTTCCTGCTTTCCTCCTCCAGACACGATATTGCCCATCCTCAAGCAATTCGCGCCTTGTATATTTGACTCACACCCTAGGTCAGTTTCCCGGCGGGCTCAACTCATTCCGGCTGTTGCGGCGCGCCGCACGCATCTGTTCGATGATGTGGCGCCCCGATCCCTCGACATGGCGGGCCAGCACCGCCGCCGCCGCATCCGCGTCATGGGCCTTGATCGCGTCCAGCACCTCCTGGTGCTCCCGCATCACCGCGGCCTGGCGGCCGAGCGAGATGGGCAGCCGGCGGCTGATCGCGCGCAGGATCTCGCGGTGCTTCCACCACAGGTCCAGCGCGTGCCGGTTGTAGTGCCGCTCATACATCGTGTGGTGGAACTGCGTGTCCAGCACGCCGTGGCGCACCGGGTCTGAATAGTTCAGCCGCACCATCTCGGCATGCATCGCCTCCAGCGCGGCGATGTCGGCCTCGGTGGCGATGCCGACGAACCAGCGGGTCAGCGCCGGCTCGATCAGCACCTCGATCTCGTAGACGTCGCGGATGAACTCCTCGTCGATCGGCCGCACCCGCGCGCCGCGATTGGGCGTCATCACCACGAAGCCCTCGCCGCGCAGCTGCTGCAGCGCCTCGCGCACCGGGTTGGTCGAGGTGCCGTGCCGCTCCGCCAGCTCGGCGACGATCAGCCGGGCATTGGCCGGGATGCGGCCGGAGATGATGTCCTCGCGGATCGCCTCATAGACCGTTCCTTCACGGTCCGGCGAATGGAAGCCCGGCAGCTCCGGGACGGGAATGACGCTGTCGGGCGGGGCGTCTCCCGCCCCGCCTACCGCCGCCTCCCGATGTCGAGCCTGGGGATTCGACACGCGATCCTCCGGATTTCGTGTACGATCTTTGCCGGACTTGCCACGAAATGTCGAGCCGGAACGGCGCGGCATGCGAGTTGCCGGAGCGAGCGGGCGGAACCCGACCCGGCGCGGCCTCATTTCCGACAGCAGGACCCCGCGGCCGCCCGGCCGCCGCAGGGCCGCCCCATGCCCGGGCGGCCGGGAGAGCTTGTCATGACGCCAGATGATGCACAGCGCGCCGGGACGCCGGCAGCGGAGGACCGGAAGCCGCCCGAGGATCGCCGTGGCTTTTTCGCCCGGCACGGCAAGGCGGTGCTGATCGGCGCGATCGCGGCCGTGGTGGTGCTGGCCGCCGCCATTGGCTGGTGGCTGCATGCCCGCAACTACGAGAGTACCGACGACGCCTTCATCGACGCCCGCACCGTCTCGATCAGCCCGCAGGTCAGCGGCGCGATCGTCGATGTGCCGGTGACCGACAACCAACTGGTCGAGGCCGGCGCCGTGCTGGCCCGGATCGACGACCGCGACTACGCCGCCGCCCTGGCGCAGGCGAAGGCCAAGGTCGACCAGTCCCAGGCCGACATCGCCAACTTCGCGGCGCAGATCGAGGCGCAGCAGGCCCGGGTCGACCAGTCGCGGCTGCAGGTCACCGCGGCCCAGGCGGCGCTGCAATTCGCCCAGGACGAGAACAAGCGGGCGCAGGACCTGGTGAAGACCGGCGCCGGCACGCAGCAGCGGGCCGACCAGTCGGCGACCGACCTGCGCCAGCGCCAGGCCGATTTCGACAGCGCCCAGGCCGGGCAGATCTCCGCCGACAAGCAGCTGGGCGTGCTGCGGGCCCAGGCCCAGGGCGCCCGGGCGGCGCTGGAACAGGCGCAGGCCTCGCTGCTGCAGGCCCAGGCCAACCAGGACCGGACGGTGCTGACGGCGCCGGTCGCCGGCCGCGTCTCCAAGCTGTCGGCCGCCCGCGGTGCCTATGCCTCGCCCGGGCAGAGCCTGATGATGCTGGTGCCGCGCGAGGTCTGGGTCACCGCCAATTTCAAGGAAACGCAGCTGGACCTGATGCGCCCGGGCCAGCCGGTGTCGATCTCGATCGACGCCTATCCGGACCGCGACTTCCCGGGCCATATCGACAGCCAGCAATTCGGCAGCGGCACCGCCTTCGCCCTGCTGCCGGCGGAGAATGCGACCGGCAACTACGTCAAGGTGGTGCAGCGCGTGCCGGTGAAGATCGTGTTCGACCAGCCGCCGGACCTGCCGCTCGGCCCCGGCATGTCGGTGGTGCCGACCGTGACGGTGCGATGAGCGCCGGGGCGGAGGCCGCCGGCAGCCGCTCCGCCGCCGGTGGCCGCAACCCGTGGGTGATCGCGGGGGTGGTCTCGATCGCCACCTTCATGGAGGTGCTGGACACCTCGATCGCCAATGTCGCGCTGCGGCACATCGCGGGCGGGCTGGCGGCCGGGCAGGACGAGAGCACCTGGGTGATCACCAGCTACCTCGTCGCCAATGCCGTGGTGCTGCCGATCAGCGGCTGGCTGTCCAGCGTGGTCGGGCGCAAGCGCCTGTACATGATCTGCGTCGCCCTGTTCACCGTCAGCTCGCTGCTGTGCGGGTTGTCCACGAGCCTGGAGATGCTGATCGTCTGCCGCGTGCTGCAGGGGCTGGGCGGCGGCGGGCTGGCGCCGAGCGAGCAGTCGATCCTGGCCGACACCTTCCCACCGGAGAAGCGGGCCCAGGCCTTCGGCATCTACGGCATCGCCGTGATCGTGGCCCCGACCTTCGGCCCGACCATCGGCGGCTGGATCACCGACAACTTCTCCTGGCACTGGATCTTCCTGATCAACGTGCCGATGGGCGTGGCCTCGCTGCTGCTGGTGCAGTGGCTGCTGGTCGAGCCGGAGGTGCTGCAGCAGGAACGGAAGAAAGCCCTGGCCGGCGGGCTGAAGGTCGACTGGATCGGGCTGCTGCTGGTGGCGCTGTGGCTCGGCTGCCTCGAGGTGATGCTGGACAAGGGCCAGCGGGAGGACTGGTTCGATTCCGGCTTCATCGTCACCTTCGCCCTGATCTCCTTCCTGTCCCTGGTCGCGCTGATACCGTGGGAGCTGTCCCGCAAGGACCCGATCGTCGACATCCGGCTGGTGCTGCGCCGCCAGTTCGGCACCACCTGCCTGGTGATGATGGCGGTGGGCGCCATCCTCTACAGCTCGACCCAGATCCTGCCGCAGCTGCTGCAGGAGCAGTACGGCTACACCGCCACCTGGGCCGGGCTGGCGCTGATGCCGGGCGGGCTGGTGATGTTCCTGCTGATGCCGATCTCCTCCCGCCTCACCAACCTGGTGGCGCCGAAATACCTGATCATGGCCGGCATGGCGGTGGTGGCGCTGGCGATGTGGCATTTCACCAGCCTCTCCCCCGACGCGGATTTCAGCTACTTCGCCTGGTCGCGGGTGTTCCAGATGGTCGGCCTGCCCTTCCTGTTCCTGCCGATCACCACCGCCTCCTACGCCGACCTGCCGCCGGAGAAGACCGGCCAGGCCTCGGCCCTGATCAATGTGGCGCGCAACCTGGGCGGGTCGATCGGCGTGTCGCTGTCGACCACACTGCTGGCGCGGAACGCGCAGGTGCACCAGAGCTATCTGGCCGGCCATGCCTCGCCCTCCGACCTCGGCTACCAGCAGGGGCTGGACCAGGCGACCGCGCATTTCCTGGCCCAGGGCGCGGGCCAAGCGGCGGCGCAGCAGCAGGCCTTCGGCTGGATCGGCCAGCTGGTGCAGGACCAGGCCACGCTGCTGTCCTATATCGACGTCTTTCAGGCGCTGGCGATCCTGGCCCTGCTGATGGTGCCGGTGGCGCTGCTGCTGCGCCGCGGGCGGTCCGGCGCGGCGGCCGGCTGACGGAACCCCGGCGTGTCGGCGGCCATTGTTCCGGAAACGCAACAACGACCAGAGGAGGCGGAGTTGGTTTCGGACCAGGAGGCGCCGGGCCGCCGCGCGCCGGATCCTATCGGACGACCGCCCGACATGGAGCCCGAAGGCGAGCGGGTGATCGAGCGGGCGCAGGACATCAGCCTGGCGCGCGGGCCGGATCAGGAGGGCGGGTCGCGCTGGACGCTGCCGATCCTGTTCGCCCTGCTCGCCATCGTCGTGGTGCTGCTGATCCTGGCGCTGACCTAGGCCCCGCCCGCCGCATAACGGGCCAGGGTCGCCCGGGTGCCGATGTCCCAGAGCGACCGCAGGCTGTCGGCGAAGGCGGCGGCGAACCGCGCGGACGTCCCGACATCGCCATAGATGTCGGTCATCGCGATCCAGGCCGTCGGGTCCGCCTTTGCGGCCCGGGCGCGCGGCTGCAGGGCGTCCCAGGCCGTGTCGTTCGGCGGCAGCTGCCGGCCGGAATCGGTCGTGCCGAAGCAGTGGCGGCACCACAGGGCCGAGACCAGGGCCAGCCCGTCGACGCTGCCGCCCGCCTTCAGCCGATCGGCGATCACCGGGATGATGAATTTCGGCTGCCGGTCGGAGCCGTCGCGGGCCAGCCGCGGGATGGTGTCGGCCACCTTCGGGTTCAGGAACCGCTTCTGCACCAGCCGGAAATAGGCGTCGAGATCGGTGTCCGGCACCGGCGGGACCGAGGGGATGATCTCCTCGCGCTCCAGCCTGGCGAGAAACGCGCCGATCTCCGGATCCTCCATCGCCTCATGCACGAAACGGATGTCCAGCAGCTCGCCCGGATAGGCGATCGCCGCGTGGCCGCCGTTGAGGATCCGGATCTTCATCAGCTCATAGGGCGCGACATCCGACACGAAGGTGACGCCGACCTTTTCCAGCGCCGGCCGGCCCGCGGTGAAATGGTCCTCCAGCACCCATTGCTTGAACTCCTCGCAATAGACCGGGCTGGCATCGGCGATGCCGAAGGCCTCGCGGCAATGCTCGATCTCGCGCGGCCCGGTCGCCGGGGTGATGCGGTCGACCATCGCGTTCGGGAAGGCGACATGGGCCGAAATCCAGTCCGCGAGGCCGGGATCGGACAGCCGGGCCAGCCCGGCCACCGCCGCCTGGGCGGCATGGCCGTTGCCCGGGATGTTGTCGCAGGACAGCACGGTGAAGGGCACCAGCCCGGCGGCGCGGCGGCGCTTCAGCCCGGCGACGATCAGGCCGAACACCGTCTTCGGGTCGTCCGGGCTGCGGCTGTCGGCGACGATCGCCGGATGCTCCGGGTCGAAGACGCCGGAGGCCGGGTGCAGGAAATAGCCGCCCTCGGTGATGGTCAGCGAGACGATGCGGATCGCCGGATCGGCCAGCGCGGCGATGGTGGCGGCCCGGTCCTGCGGGTCGAGGAAGCCGATCATCGCCCCGGTGACCCGCGCCGCGGTGTGGCCGGTGTCCTGCTCCACCACCGTGGTCAGCCAGTCCTGCGCCTGCAGCCGGTCGCGCATCGCGCCGTCATAGGCGGTGACGCCGGCGCCGATCAGGCCCCAGTCGCGGCCCTCGCCGAGGTTCAGCAGCGCGTCGAGATAGATCGCCTGATGGGCCCGGTGGAAGTTGCCGATGCCGAAATGCACGATCCCGGCCGACAGGTCCTCGCGCCGATAGGACGGCACGGCCGCCCGCGCCGAGATCGCATCGAGATTAGCCAGCGTCAGTGACGTCGCCATCGCATCGCTCCTTGTGGCCGCCCGGCCTCCGCCTCCCGCGCCCGATCAGTATCAGGCCGCCGGAGCGGACGGCAATGATCGGCGCGCCCGGGCCGGTCGCGATGCCGGTCCACGATGGACGTGCGGCCCGGGCGGCGGCACAGTCGCGTCGCCACAGCAGGAGCCGCCGATGACAACCGACCGGATCACCGTCTACGCCGCCGGCAGCCTGCGCGTGGTCCTGCCGGCGGTGGCCGCCGCCTTCACCGCGGCGACGGGGATCGCGGTCGACACCCGATACGGCCCCGCCGGGCTGCTGCGCGAACGGATCGAGGCCGGCGACCGGCCCGACCTGTTCCTGTCCGCCGATCTCGGCCACCCGGCGCGGCTGGCGGCGGCGGGCCTGGCCGGGCCGCCGGTGCTGTTCGCCCGCAATGCTATGGTCGCCCTGGCCCATCGCCGGGCCGGGGTGGCGGGCAGCGCCGACCTGCTGGACCGGATGCTGGACCCGGCCATCCGCCTGGGCACCTCGACGCCGCTGAAGGACCCGTCGGGCGACTATGCCTGGGCGATCTTCCGCCGGGCCGACCGGCTGCGGCCCGGCGCCTTCGAGACGCTCGACGCCAAGGCCCTGAAGCTGGTCGGCGGATCCGAGCCGCCGCCGGACGCACCAGTGACGGCCCCGTACAGCCCGATCGCGAAAGCCCTGGCCGAGGGCGAGGCCGACATCTTCCTGGGCTATGCCACCGGACTGCGGCCGCTGGCCGCCGGGCATGCGGACCTCGCCGTCATCGACCTGCCGGCGGAGCTGACGGTCGGCCCGGAATACGGCTTGGCGCTGCTGGCCGGCGGTTCGCCGGACGCGGCCCGCTTCGCCCTGTTCCTGCTGTCGCTGGACGGCCAGATGCTGCTGCGCCAAGCCGGCTTCGCCGCGGTCGCGCTGCCGGCGGAGGGCTGACCGACGGCCCCGGACGGCGTTGCCGCCCCGCCCCGATCGATATATACGCTCCCATACAGCGGCGCTGCGCGGCGCGCCGGCAGAATCATGGCACAACAGGGTCCCGGGGACAGATGATGACATCGTGGCATCGCGGCCTGCGCGGCGCTCTGGCGCTGCTGTTCGCCGCCTGGCTTCTGGCGCAGCCGCCGGCCCCGGCCCTGGCGGCGGACGCGACGGCCACCGTGACGGTGACCGATCAGCTGAACCGCAGTGTCACCGTGCCGGCCGATGTCCGGCGCATCGTCGTGCTGCAGCACCAGACGCTGGACATCCTGGTCGAGCTGGGCGCCGCCGACCGCATCGTCGGCGTGCTGCGCAGCTGGCCCAGCCTGATCCCCGGCCTGGACCGCTACGCGCCGCGGCTGAAGGGCCTGCCCACCCCCGGCGACCTGTCGATGGTGAATGTCGAGGAGCTGCTGACGCTGAAGCCCGACGTCGTCTTCGTCACCAACTATGCCCCGGCGGCGATGATCGACCAGATCAGCCGTGCCGGCATCCCGGTCGTCGCCATCTCGCTGTCGCAGGGCGAGGGCGTCGAGGCGCCGAAGCTGAACCCGACCTTCGCCGACGACGACGTGGCCTATGCCGAGGGGCTGAAGGCCGGGGTGACGCTGATCGGCCGCATCGTCGGCAAGGCCGACCGCGCCGACGAGTTGATCGACTATGCCTTCACCCGGCGCAAGCGGGTGGAGGACCGGGTGGCCGGGATCCCGGCGGGCGAGCGCATCCGCCTGTACATGGCCAATCCCGACCTGAACACCTACGGCTCCGGCAAGTACACTGGCGTGATCATGGCCCGGTCGGGCGGTGTGAACGTGGCCGCCGGCGTGCGCGGCGCCACCAGGGTGTCGATGGAGGACATCCTGGCCTGGGACCCGCAGGTGATCTTCGTGCAGGACCGCTACGCCCCGGTGGCTGACCAGATCCGCCAGGGCAGCGCCTGGCAGCAGGTGGACGCGGTGAAGTCCGGCCGCATCTACATCACCCCGGAATATGTGAAGCCCTGGGGCTATCCGCTGCCCGAGGCGCTGGCGCTGGGCGAGCTGTGGATGGCCAAGACGCTGTATCCCGACCGCTTTGCCGATATCGACATGCAGGCGGAGGCCGACGCCTACTACCGACGCTTCTACGGCCAGCCCTACACCGGTCCGAACTAGGTGGCGCGGTCGCGGACGACGGCCCGGCTGACGGCGCTGCTGCTGGTGCTGGCGCCGGTCGCCATCTTCCTGCTGTCCTTCCTGGTCGGCCGCTATCCGGTGCCGCCGCTGACCGTGATCCGGGTGATCGCCGCCCAGCTCCTGCCGGTGACGCCGGACTGGCCGGCGGTGGTCGGGTCGGTGTTGCTGGATGTCCGCCTGCCGCGCGTGGTCGCCGCCATGCTCGTCGGCGGCGGCCTGGCGATGTCCGGCGCCTGCTACCAGGGCGTGTTCCGCAACCCGCTGGTGTCGCCCTTCACCCTCGGCGTCTCGGCCGGGGCCGGCTTCGGCGCCGCCATCGCCATCCTGCTGTTCCAGCAGCGCTACGCCGTCCAGCTCTGCGCCTTCGCCTTCGGCCTGGCCGCCGTGGGCCTGTGCTTCTGCATGGGCCGGATGTATCGCGCCGGCTCCACCCTGGTGCTGGTGCTGGCCGGGGTGATCGTCGGGTCGCTGTTCACGGCGCTGCTGTCGCTGCTGAAATATGTCGCCGACCCGAACTCCAAGCTGCCGGTGATCGAGTTCTGGCTACTCGGCTCCCTCTCCTCGGTGTCGATGGCCGACATCGCCGCGGTGGCCGCTGTGGCCGTGCCCAGCGCCGCCATCCTGCTGCTGCTGCGCTGGCGCATCACCCTGCTGGCGATGGGCGACGAGCAGGCGCGGATCCTGGGCGTCGAGGCCGGGCGGCTGCGCGCCGTGGTGGTGCTGCTGGCGACGCTGATCGCCGCCTCCACCGTCGCCATCAGCGGCATCATCGGCTGGGTCGGGCTGGTGATCCCGCATTTCGCCCGGATCCTGGTCGGGCCGGATTTCCGCCGCCTGCTGCCGGCCACCCTGTCACTCGGCGCCTGCTACCTGCTGGTGATCGACGACATCGCCCGGTCGGTGACGGCGGCGGAGATCCCGCTGGGCATCCTCACCGCCCTGGTCGGGGCGCCGGCCTTCATGCTGCTGCTGCGCCGCGGGTCGCTGGGATGGGCGTGATCCTGCAGGCCGAGGGGCTGGGCTTCGCCTATCCCGGCCGGGCGCGGCCGGCGTTCGAGGGCGTCGGCCTCGACGTCTCGGCCGGCGAGATCCTGTGCGTACTGGGGCCGAACGGCATCGGCAAGTCGACCCTGCTGCGCTGCCTGGCCGGGCTGGCGGCGCCGACCGCCGGCACCGTCCGCGTCGCCGGCCGGCCGATCGCCACGCTGGGCCGGGCCGAGATCGCGCGCCACCTGGCGCTGGTGCCGCAGAGCCATCAGTCGGTCTTCGCCTTCCCTGTGCGCACGGTGGTGGAGATGGGGCGGGCGCCGCATCTCGGCTGGTTCGCGGTGCCGGGACGGGAGGATGCGGCGCGGGCCGAGGAGGCGCTGGAGACGCTGGGCATCGCCCATCTGGCCGACGCGCCCTACACCGAGATCAGCGGCGGCGAGCAGCAGCTGGTGCAGATCGCCCGGGTGCTGGCGCAGGGGCCGGCGCTGATGATCCTGGACGAGCCGACCGCCCATCTCGACTTCGCCAACCAGGCCCGGTTCCTGGCGCTGGTGCGCCGGCTGGCGCGGCAGGGGCTGGGCATCATCTTCACCACCCACGCCCCGGATCACGCCCATGCGCTGGCCGACCGGACGCTGATCCTGTCGCCGTCGCAGCCGCCCCTGCTGGGCCCGACTCCGGATCTGCTGACCGAGGAGACGCTGACCGGTGCCTATGGCGTGCCGATCCGGCTGGTGCGCGCGGACGGGCACGTTGCTTGCGTCGCCGTGGTGGAGTGACGCAGACGCCGAATTGGCCTGTCACTGATCCGCCAGACGCCTTGTCCGCCTTCCGATCGTCGCCTCTCCTGCAGCGGCCGGATTAGGATTCGCAGCTCACGAAGCGATTTTCGCTAAATTATGACGACAATCTATTTATCAGACAATATAGTAATTACTGATTAATTTTAGCTATCATTCAGAATTTTCTGTCCGACATTCCTCCTAATCGACGATTCTTTTTCCTTGCCACAAGTCGATCAAAATGGCACATCTGCTTCAGCGGATTATTGGCAGCCTCTGCGCGAGACAAACATCGCCGCGATGCCGATCTTCTGACAAAAATCACTGCTGAAAAAAGCGAACTTTATTTCATCGCCGAGAATAGCCCTCTGGCTTTGCCGATGCGGATCGGGAGGGGTGTCATGTTAACGCAATTTGAAGGGAACGTTCCCGGACCGTCGATCGCGGCCGGGACGGTGTTCGAGCTTGGCCAGCCCATTCCGCTGGGGATCGTCCCGGACCGGATGCATGCCTGGACCATCCGCCGCGAAAGCCATGGCGATCCGTCGACCGCGTTCCGGCAGGAGGTTGTCGACGTCCCGGCGATCGGGCCGGACGAGGTCCTGGTCCTGGTGATGGCCGCCGGCGTCAACTACAACGGCGTCTGGGCTGCCTTGGGGCACCCGGTTTCGCCGATGGACTTCCACGACCATCCGTTCCACATCGCCGGCTCGGATGCGTCCGGGATCGTCTGGGCGGTCGGGTCGAATGTCCGCAACTGGCGTGTCGGCGACGAGGTCGTGGCCCATTGCTGCCAGGTCGACGGCGACGACGAGGAATGCAACGGCGGCGACCCGATGCTGTCGCCGACCCAGAAGATCTGGGGCTACGAGACCTCATACGGCGCCTTCGCCCAGTTCACCCGCGTCCAGGCGGCGCAGCTTCTGCCGAAGCCCCGGCATCTGAGCTGGGAGGCAGCCGCCTGTTACACGCTGGTTCTGGCCACCGCCTACCGGATGCTGTTCGGCCACGCGCCGCATGTCCTCGGCCCCGGCAGGACCGTCCTGATCTGGGGTGCTGCGGGCGGCCTCGGCTCCATGGCGATCCAGCTGGCGGCGGTGGTCGGGGCGCGGCCGATCGCCGTCGTGTCGGACGAGACCAAGGCCGCCCATGCCCGGAAGCTCGGCGCGGCGGCGACGATCAACCGGTCGCAATTCGACTGCTGGGGCACGCCGCCGCCGATCGGGTCGCCCGACTATGCGGGCTACCTGGACAGGGTGAAGGCCTTCGGCCGGGCCGTGCGCCAGGCGGCCGGGCCGGGCGGCGAGGTCGACATCGTCTTCGAGCATCCCGGGCGCGACACCTTCGCGGTGTCGAGCTTCCTGGTGAAGCGCGGCGGCATGGTGGTGTTCTGCGCCGCGACCAGCGGCTACGACCTGACCTTCGACGCCCGCTATGTGTGGATGCGGCAGAAGCGGATCCAGGGCAGCCATTTCGCCAATCTAAAGCAGGCGGCCGAGGCCAACCGCCTGGTCATGGCCGGCCGCATCGATCCCTGCCTGTCGGAGCTGTTCGCCTGGGAGGAGCTGCCGGCCGCCCATGCCAAGATGCTGCGGAACCAGCATCTGCCCGGCAACATGGCGGTGCTGATCCATGCCGCGCGCCCCGGCGAGGGGGCACGGCTGGAATGACCGGCTGAGACGGCCCGGCGACACGCACACCCACACTCACGGACTGGACCGAGCCGGCGCCCTCCCTAGGTGCAGGCTCCCCGATGCCGCGACCCTTTGGGCGCGCAAGGAGACCCTGATGGCGACAGACCCGCTGAAGGCCGATGATCGCTGCTTCTCGGACATTCTCGCCCGGCGGGCCGAGGCACACCCGGCCAAGGATGCGCTGGTCGTGGTCGGCACCGATGGCGCCGAGAAGCTGCGGCTGGGCTATGGCGAGCTCGGCGCGCAGGTGGACCGGTATGCGGCCGGGCTGATCGCACGCGGCCTGGCCGGGCAGCGGGCGCTGATGCTGTTCGAGCCCGGGGCCGGCTTCGTCGTCGCCTTCATGGCCTGCCTGCGCGCGGGCGTGACCGCCCTGCCCTGCCACCTGGCCAAGCCGGGCCGGTCCACCTGGGACCGGCTGATCGCCATCGTGCAGGACTCCGACGCCGCCTGCATCCTGACCGAGGAGGCGTCGATCCCGAAGCTGACCGGCTGGTTCGCCGACAGCCCGGAGCTGTCGGCGCTGCCGATGCTGTCGCCGGGCGACCTCGATGCGGACCCGTCCAGCATCGGCTGGCAGCGTACGTCGGCCGACACCCCGGCCTTCCTGCAATACACCTCGGGGTCGACCGGCATCCCCAAGGGCACGGTCGTGACCTTCGGCAACCTGATCGCCAATGCGGCGGTGATCGGCCCGCATTGCGGTTTCGACTTCGATGCCGTCACCGTGTGCTGGCTGCCGCCCTATCACGACCTCGGGCTGATCGGGAACATCCTGCAGTCGCTGCTGGACGGGGCGCTGTGCGTGCTGCTGCCGCCGGTGTCGCTGATCCAGAACCCGCGGCGGTGGCTGGAGACCATCAGCCGGTACCGGGCCACGATCAGCATGGCGCCGAACTTCGCCTATGAGCTGTGCGTCCGCCGGATCCCGCCCGAGAAGCGGGAAGGCCTCGACCTGTCGAGCTGGCGATCCGCCGTCAACGCCGCCGAGCCGATCCGCGCCTCGACCATCGACGGCTTCGTCGAGGCGTATCAGGACTATGGCTTCCGTGCGGAAACCTTCCGGCCGGTCTACGGCTTGGCCGAAGCGACGCTGATGGTGTCGGTCGGCGATCTCGACCGGCCGGCCCGGATGCTGTCGGTGGATGCGGGCGCGGTCGACGCCGGAAGAGTCGTCCAGGCCTCCGGCGCGGGATCCCGCCTGATCGTCAGCTCCGGCAAGGTCCGGCCGCCGCAGCAGGTCGCGATCGTCGATCCGGAGAGCCTGCGGATCTGCACCGAGGGCGTGGTCGGCGAGGTCTGGGTGTCGGGCCCCTGCGTCGCCAGCGGCTACTGGCGGCGGCCCGAAGTCTCGGCCGAGACCTTCGGCGCGCGCTTGGCGGACGGGCAAGGGCCGTTCCTGCGGACCGGTGACCTCGGCGTCGTCATCGATGGCGAGCTGTACATCACCGGACGGATCAAGGAAGTCATGATCGTCCGCGGCCGGAACATCTATCCACAGGACATCGAGGCCACTGTGCAGCGCGCGCATGACGCGCTCAAGCCCGCGGGCGGGGCGGTGTTCTCGATCGACCGCGAGAACGGCGAGGCGATCGTCGTGGTGCAGGAGATCGAACGCTCCTGGCTGGCCACGGCGAACCGCGACGAGCTGGTGGCCCGGATCCGCGACGCCGTGTTCCAGGAACACGAGCTGACGGTGGCGGAGGTGGTGCTGACAAAGCCCGAGACCGTGCCGAAGACCTCGGCCGGCAAGATCCAGCGCGTGCTGTGCCGCGAGCTGTACCGGCGCGGCGAGCTGGAGCAGGCGATCCAGGGCCGGTCGGCCCGGACCGCGCCGATCACCGTACGGCCGACCGAGGCCGCCATGCCGGCGGATGCGGCGGGCGCCATCCCCGCCCTGATCGCGCGCTGGGCGGCCGGCCGGGGGATCCGGATCCCTGAGGCCGGCCGGACCTTCGCCGAGGCCGGCTTCGACTCCGTCAGCGCCGTCGAGCTGACCCATTTCCTGGAGACCGAGTTGGGGCTGGAGCTGGACCAGACCCTGCTGTGGACCTGCACCACGGTCGAGGCGCTGTCGCGCCATCTGGCCGCGCTGCTGGCCCCCGGCGCCCCGGCCGGAGCCAAGGCGGCGGCGCCGGCGCAGCCGATCGCGGACTCGGCCAACTGGTAGCGGGGGCCAAGGTGCAGGCTGAACACGAGGCAAGGCCGATGAACACCCGGCCGGCACGCGGCGCCCCGGTCGACCCGGTCGCGATCATCGGCATGGCGTTCCGCCTGCCGGGCGACAACGACACCCCGTCCGCCTTCTGGGAGTTCATCACCTCCGGGGCGGTCGCCATTCGCGAGACGCCCGCGGACCGCTTCGACATCGATGCCTGGCATTCGCCCGATCCCGACCGGTCGGGCACGACCTATTCGCGGCGGGCCGGCTATGTCGCCGATCCCTACGGCTTCGACCCGGAGTTCTTCCGCATCTCGCAGGCCGAGGCGCTGGAGATGGACCCGCAGCAGCGCTGGATGCTGCTGCTGTGCTGGAGCGCGCTGGAGCATGCCGGGATCGTGCCGTCGACCCTGCGTGGGCAGCGCGTCGGCCTGTTCCTGACCGCCGGCGACGTCGATTATGCGCGCCGGACCGTCGCGTCGGGCGACCCGCACCGCATCACCGCCTGGGGCAAGCTCGGCGCCAACCGCGCGGTCGGCGTCGGCCGTGTCGCCTACACGCTCGGGCTGCAGGGGCCGGCGATCTTCCTGGATTCGGCCTGTTCTGCCTCGCTCACGGCGGTGCATCTGGCGGCGCAGAGCCTGCGCTGCGGCGACTGCGACCTGGCGATCGCCGGCGGCGTCAACCTGATCCTGGGACCCGAGGAGACGATCGGCTTCGCCCGGCTGCAGGCGATGTCGCGCACCGACACCTGCCGCACCTTCGACGCCAAGGCCGACGGCTATATCCGCGGTGAGGGCGGCGCCGTCGTCGTGCTGAAGCGCGCCGGCGAGGCGATGGCCGACCGCGACCGGGTCGAGGCGCTGCTGGTCGGGTCCGCCGTGAACAATGACGGCGCCAGCAACGGCCTGACGGCGCCGAACGGCGCGGCGCAGGAGGCGGTGATCCGCCAGGCGCTGGCCCAGGCCGGCGCCGGGCCGGAGGACGTCGTGTATGTCGAGGC
>NZ_JBCNNF010000132.1:0-16346 GCF_039594555.1 Inquilinus sp. | reverse complement strand
GAGCCGCGTGCGGGTCGAGCCGCTGGCCGGCACCGTCACCGTGCCGGGGCGGGCCGGCACGACCGAGCCCGGCGGGGCCCTGACCCTGCCGCTGCCGGCCGAGCTGACGCTCGGATCCTCCCGCATCGTGCTACGCAGCCCGGTGGAAGCGACCGTCGGCGGCTCGCGCCTGCGCGCGGTGACGGTCACGGCCGCGCTGCTCGTGATCCTGGGCGGGCTGTCCGGGATCGCGCTGTCGTCCGGGGGATCGGGCGGCGGCTCCGAGGTCCGGATGCCCGAGCAGGCTGCAACGCCCGAGACCGGCAGGCCGGCGGTGCAGACCGCGGCACTGGCGCCGGTCGTGCCGCGGCAGCAGACGCCGCAGGAGGCGCTGCAGTCGCGGATCGACGCCGCCCATCTCGACAGCGTGACCCTGAGCGCGAAGGGCAGCCGCATCGTCGCCACCGGCCGGCTGTCGCCGGAGGAGATGGCGCAGTGGCGCGAGATCCAGGCCTGGTTCGACCGCACCTTCGCCTCCTCGGCCCTGCTGGCGTCGGAGGTGGCGACCGGGGCCGGCAGCAGCGCGCCGGAGATCGTGATCCAGGCGGTTTGGACCGGCGACAACCCCTATCTGATCACCCACACCGGCTCGAAATACTTCGAGGGGGCGGATCTCGGCGGCGGCTGGTCGGTCGACAAGATCCGGTCCGACGCCGTCACCCTGCGCAGCCGGAGCGGGCAGAGCTTCGTGATGGTCCTGACCGACCCCGCCAAGCCTTAGGACGCCGGGGAAGGGGGAACGAGATGACGACGATTCAGTCCCGCACCGAACCGCTCGACGGCGTCAGGGCCGGCCCGCAGCCCGACGGGATCAGCACCGGGCGGCCCGTGACCTCCGCCGGCATGCCGGCGGCGCGCCGGGCCGGCTCGGTCCGCGGCCGGCGCGACCGCACCTCCCGGCTGCGGGAGGAGATGCTGGACTATATCCGCCCGGCCACGGCGTCGGGCCTCCATGCCGCCCCCGGCGCCCAGGCCGAGACCCTGGCCGACATCCTCGACCTGCTGCAGGCGGAGGCGCCGGAGGACCGGCTGGCCCGCTGGGGCAGCGCCGTGCTGCTGCAGGAGCTGCGCAAGCACGACCTGCTGCGCGCGCGGCTGAACGACCTGATCAGCGGGTGACGCGGATGAATTCGGTCCAGCGCGACACCCTGCACCAGCTCGTCTTCGACTATCTGCGGCACGGCCAGAACCGCCGGGCGCTGGCCCTGGCGATGCTGCTGGCCTCGCGCGGCAGCGAGGAGGGCGGGGCCGACCCGGCGGCGCTGCGGGCGCTGGCCGTCGCCCTGCTCGCGGTCGGCCGCCCCGGCCAGGCGATCGAGGTGCTGGACCGGCTCGACCGGGCGGAGCCGCCGGCCGCGGCGCGGCACCTGCTGCGCAGCCGGGCGCTGCACCAGCTCGGCGAGATCGAGGCGGCGCGGCGCGCCTTCCGCGACTATCTCGACGCCCCCGACCGGCGGGTGGCGGCATGACGACGGCCCGCGCCCGCAACCGCAGCTGGCAATCGGCCCTGGCGGCCGCGGCCGGACGGCAGGACCTGATGATCGTGGCCCTGCTGGTCGCGACCATCCTGCTGATGATCCTGCCGCTGCCGACCCTGCTGGTCGACGCGCTGATCGCCTGCAACATGACCTTCGCGGTCCTGCTGCTGATGGTGGCGGTCTATCTGCGCAGCCCGCTCGAGCTGTCGGTGCTGCCCTCGGTGATCCTGATCGCCACGGTGTTCCGGCTGGCGCTGTCGATCGGCGTCACCCGCCTGATCCTGATGCAGGCCGATGCCGGTGCGATCATCCAGACCTTCGGCGAGTTCGTGATCGGCGGCAGCCTGGCCATCGGCCTGGTGATCTTCCTGATCATCACCGTGGTCCAGTTCGTGGTGGTGGTGAAGGGCGCCGAGCGCGTGGCCGAAGTGGCGGCCCGCTTCACCCTCGACGCGCTGCCCGGCAAGCAGATGAGCATCGACGGCGAGCTGCGCGCCGGCGACATCGACCTGGCCGAGGCGACCCGCCGCCGCCAGACGCTGGAGAAGGAAAGCCAGCTCTACGGCGCCATGGACGGCGCCATGAAGTTCGTGAAGGGCGACGCCATCGCCGGCCTGATCATCGTCGCGGTCAACCTGATCGGCGGCCTTGCCGTCGGCATGCTGCAGCACGGCATGTCGCTGGGCCAGGCGATGCATGTCTATTCGCTGCTGACCATCGGCGACGGGCTGGTGTCGCAGATCCCGGCGCTGTTCGTCGCCATCACCTCCGGCACCATCGTCACCCGCGTCACCACGTCGGAGAGCCGCAACCTCGGCGCCGACATCGCCCACCAGATCGGCGCCAACCCGACGGCGCTGCTGATGGCTGCGGGCGTGGTGGCGCTGCTCGGTTTCATCCCGGGCTTCCCGACCGTGATCTTCCTGGCCATCGCCGCGGCCATGGCCGGCGGCGTGCTGCTGCGCCGCCGCCGCGCCCTGCGCGAGGCGGGAGCCGCGGCGGAGGAGGCGGTCGCCGACCCGGCGGCGGACGAGACCGTGACCTTGCATTTCGGCGCCGACCTCGCGGCCGGGCTGGGCCGGGCCCGGGCCGAGCAGCTGGCGCAGGAGACGGCGGAGGAGCTGGCGCAGACGCTGGGCGTGCCGTTCCCGGCCGGCCGCGTCGGGCCCGGCGGGGCGCTGCCCGCGGACGGGTTCCGCATCGACATCGACGGCGTCCCGGTCGAGGCCGGGACGGCGCGGCCGGGCCGGATCCTGCTGCGCGACGACCCGATGCATCTCGACCTGCTCGGCCTCGCCGCCGACACCAGCGAGGGGCCCGGCGGCAAGGTGCAGCACTGGGTCGACGCCCGGCACGAGGCGACCCTGGCCGAGGCCGGGATCGGCCACGCCACGGCGGAGGAGATCGTGGCCGAGGCGCTGACCCGCGCGCTGCGCCGCTACGCTCCGCATTTCCTCGGCATCCAGGAGACCATGACCTTCCTCAAGGGCATCGAGGCAACGCGCGGCGACCTGGTGCGCGAGGCGCAGCGGAACCTGTCGGTCAACCAGATCGCCGACGTGTTCCGCCGGCTGCTGGAAGAGGGCATCTCGCTGCGCAACCACCGGCTGGTGCTGGAGACGCTGGCCGAATGGGGCCAGAAGGAGCAGGACGTCGTCCTGCTGGCCGAGTATGTCCGCGGCGGGCTGAAGCGCCAGATCTGCCATGCCCATGCCGACGACCGGAAGGTCATCCACGCGCTGATCCTGGAGCGCGGCGCCGAGGAGGTGGTGCGCCAGTCGATCCGGCAGACCACGGTCGGCGCCTATCTGGCGCTGCCCGAGGGGCAGGCCGAGGAGCTGGTCGACACCATTCGCGGCCATCTCGGCCGGGTCGTCGCCGGCGGCCGGCCGCCGGTGATCCTGACCGCGCTCGATACAAGACGCTTCCTGCGCCAGACCCTGGCCCGGAACCAGGTCGAGGCGGTGGTGCTGTCCTATGCCGAGATCGCGCCGGACTACACGGTGCAGCCGGTGGCGGTGGTCCGGCTGACCGGCCGCCGCAACCGCCAGGATGCCGAGGCCGGGCTCGACCGGGCCGCCGCGGAGTGAGGGGGACAATGGACGGATCACGATCCCTGGCCCGATTGTGTCATGCGCTCGCCGCCACGGTTCTCCTGACCGCCGCCGCCGCCGGTGGTGTTCCGCCCGCCCTGGCCCAGGACGTGCCGGGCATGACGGTGCAGCCGCTGCCGCCCCAGGCGCAGGCGGCGCCGGTCGCCCCCGGCGAGACGACGGTAACGCCGACCGAGGACGTCACGGCGATGCGCGCCCCGGCGACGCAGCCCAAGATCGTCACCCTGCCGCCGGGCGCGCCGGCCGAGCCGCCGCCCCGGTCGACGCCGGCGATGCAGCCGGCGCCGAACCAGCCGGGCGCGCAGGCCCCGATGATGCAGGTCCAGCCGGCGCCGCCGCGGCAGGCGCAGCCGGGCCTGACCCCCAGCCGGTCGCTGATAGAGATGAAGGTGGGGCAGGGCAACCTGCTGACCTTCGCCTTGCCGGTGCAGACCGTGCTGGTGGCCAACCCGAATGTGCTCGATGTCGAGATGGTGTCCGCCCGCTCGGCCTATATCTACGGCGTGTCGTCCGGCACCACCAACCTGTTCGCGCTCAGCAGCGCCGACCAGGTGGTGGCGGCCGCCAATGTCCGGGTCAGCCAGGACGCGGCGGCGGCGCAGCGCGAGATGATGCAGGTTGCCCCGGCCTCTGGCGGCCAGATGGGCTACATCCAGGACCGTCCGGTGACCACCGGGACGGTGGCCGATCTCGGCAGCGCCATGAAGCTGGACGCCCTGGCCCAGCAGCTCGGCAGCAATGCCGGCGGGTCGATGAACCTGAACACGATCCAGGGGTCGCAGCAGGTCGGCATCCGCGTCCGCTTCGCCGAAGTCCAGCGCACCGCGGTGGAGAATCTGGGCGTCAACTGGCAGGCGATGTTCGACATCGGCAAGTTCAACATCGGCCTGGTCAGCGGCGGCTTCCCGCCGGCGCTCGGGGCGGCCGGCACCGCCATCGCCGGCTATCACAGCGGCGGCAACAATGTCGATGCGGTGATCGACGCGCTGCAGCGGGAAGGGCTGGTCAGCATCCTGGCCGAGCCGACCCTGACCGCGGTCAGCGGCGAGTCGGCGAACTTCCTGGCCGGCGGCGAGTTCCCGATCCCGGTGCCGCAGGGCAACCAGACCGTGACGGTCGAATACAAGCAGTTCGGCGTGTCGCTGTCCTTCGTCCCGACCGTGTTGCCGGGCGAGCGCATCGCCATGCGGGTGAAGCCGGAGGTCAGCGAGTTGAGCGACGACGCCCGGGTCGAGAGCGACGGCATCTCGGTGCCGTCGCTCATCGTGCGCCGGGCCGAGACCACGATCGAGCTGGCCTCGGGCCAGACCTTTGCCCTGGCCGGCATGTTCCAGCGCAACATGTCGAACTCCGCCGACAAGATCCCGGTGCTCGGCGACGTGCCGATCCTCGGCAAGCTGTTCCAGTCGAGCCGGTACAAGCGCAACGAGACCGAGCTGGTGATCCTGATCACCCCGTATCTGATGAAGCCGGCGGAGAACCCGCAGGCGGTGGCGGTGCCGCAGCAGCGCACCGCGCCGACCGTGCGGCGGGTGCGCCAATCCCCCTCCATGACCGGCGGCAGCGCCGGCTTCGTGCTCGAATAGGACGCGCCATGAGGTTCCCGATCCAGCATCTCGCGGCCATCGCCCTGGCCGGCACCCTGGCCGCCTGCGAGCGCAAGTTCCCGGACTGGCCGGAGGACGGCTACACCACCCTGTCGACGCCGGTGGCCCATCCGGTGCTGTTCGCGCCCCAAGCCTCGAGCCTGAGCGCGACCGAGCGCACCCGGCTGGTCGAGTTCGTGCGCGGCGCTGGCCTCGCCCCCGGCTCCAGCGTCACCGTCGCGGCCGGCGGCCCGCGGGCGGCGGCGCGGCAGGAGGCGGTGGCGGCGGTGCTGCGCGGCACCGGCCGCTACAGCATCTCGCTGGTCAACGACCCCTCCGCCACGGATACGGTGCAGGTGGCGGCGGCCGGGCAGCAGGCGCTGTGGCCGAAGCGCTGCATGAATCCGGACGGCTCGCTGCCGGAGGATCTGCCGATGGGCTGCGCCAACGACCTGAACCTGGCGCTGCAGGTCGAGCGCAAGAGCGACCTGTTCCAGGGGCGCCAGATGGGGCCGGCCTTCGCCAACCCGTCCGTCCGCGCGGCCGAGCGCTACCTGCAGCTGGACGGCAGCGACAGGACCGATACCGACACCGATGCCCATAACAAGCGCAGCCAGGCGGGCATGGTGCTGCCGCCGCCGTCGTCGGGGACCGGCAACGCCACCACCGACATCTCCGGCGGCGGCGCGCCCTGAAACCGCCGCCGGCGGCGAGGCTCAGCCGATCGTGCCGATCGCCTGGGCTCGTCGCACCGGGTCCTTGATGCCGCGGATCCGCCGCGCCGCGTTGAGGAGGTTGCGTGCCTCCTTGGCCGACAGGGCCGCCTCGGCGACCTTGCGCGCCTCCTGGGTCTTGCCGTCCATGGCCAGCACCAGCGCCAGGTTGCGCTGCTGCACGGCGGTGGCGTCGGGCGCGGCGGCCGCCTCCCGCATCACCTGCACCGCCTCGCCGGTGTTGCCGGCCAGGGCGTAGGACAAAGCGAGGTTGGTCTTCAAGCTGACATTGCTCGGCGCCTTGAGCAGCGCCTTCTGATACAGGCCCTGGGCCTCCTGCGGCCGGCCCAGGAGGGCCAGCGCGGTGCCCTTGGCCAGGATGGTCGACACGTCGTCCGGCTTGCGGGCCAGCGCCTGGTCCAGCACCGCGATCGCTTCCTGCGGCTTGCCCTGAGCCAGCTGCACCTTGCCCAGGCCGCGCAGGGCGTCGGCGTTGGTCGGCTCCACCGCCAGGGCGGCGTGGTAGTAGCTGGCGGCCCGCGCCGGGTCGCCGGCCTGCAGCGTGGCGTCGCCCAGCTTGATCATCGGCTGCGGGTTGCTGGGATCCTCGGTCGCGGCGCGCTGGTAGAAGGTCATCGCCGTTTCGGGATCGCCCGCGGCGCGGATGTTATCGCCCATCCGCAGCAGCGAGGTCGTCTGCGATTCGCCGCAACCCACGACGATTAGGGAAGCGGCGAGGATGGCGGCGCGGGTGAACGGGAACGGCATGGCGGCGGGCTCTCCCCTTGAAATGCAGGGTTTGGTGCGCCTGAGACGGGCGCGCCTGCGCGGTCACGCATGGCTGAACCATGGATAGAATGATCGCATCGCCGCGTCGACCCTGCGATTGGGAATCGCATCCGGCCCGCGCCGATTGTCACCGGGCCGTCACCGCCTCGCGGCGGGGCGCTCAGCCGTGCCAGGTGCGCAGGTTGCCGGAATCGATGTGGGTGAAGCCCGGATACTGGCCGACGCCGCCGATCTGCAGGGCCAGGGCGCAGCCGACCAGCTGGCTGGGCGGCACCTTCTCGAAGGTCAGGTCGATCGCCCGGCCGGCCATGTGCAGCGAGTTGCGGGCCGTTCCCTCCAGCGAGGAGTTGGTCTTCAGCGTGCGGTAGCCGGAATTGATCGTCGCCCGGCCGCTGAAGCCCGCGCGCTGGGCCACGGTGCGGATCACCGCCAGGGCCCAGAACAGCCGCGGATCCATCTGCACCACCGCGCCCTGGCGCCAGTCCCGCAGGAACCAGTCGAGCTTCTGCAGCTCGGCGACATCATAGCCGTCGGGGCCGTAGAACCGGCCGACATAGGTCTCGCCAGTGTGGGCGTGGCCGAGCTCGAGATACGGCTCGACCCGATTGTGGACCTCGTCCAGCAGCGAGCCGGGGCGCGCCGCGGGCGGCAGGGCGTAGGCGGCCGGTCCGGCCAAGGCGATGCCACCGACCACGCCGAGGGCGGCGCGGCGCGTGAGAACTGGCCCCAGGGGCCGGGAGGGAATGGGCGCACTCATGCGAAGACAGCCTCGGCAGGCGACGAAACCCAGCGCGACGTCTATATCATGTCGCAGGACTGAAGACGGATTGCAATCGCGACGGCGTGAAAGGCGCGTGGCGGCTGCGACGCAGGCATGCCGAGACCGTTGCCTTACATTCGGCATGATGGTCTAGAAAACAGGACGGATCGGAGCCAAGCGGACGACCGCGGAGACGACAGAGACAGGATGAGCCACGATACCCTGATCCACCGTATCGTCCGGCCGGCCGTCCGGCGGATCGCGCCGACCGGCGTCACACCGAACCAGCTGACCACCGTGCGGCTGGCCACCGGCGTGGCGGCGGCGGCGGGATTCGCCTGCGGCGGGGCCTGGGCCGATCTGGGTGGGATCATGTTCCTGCTGTCGATGCTGTTCGACCGCGCCGATGGCGAACTGGCGCGGCAGACCGGGCAGATGAGCCCGGGCGGGCACCGCTACGATCTGTGCGTCGACTGCCTGTGCGACGCGATCGCCTTCATCGGCATCGGCATCGGGCTGGCCCGCGCCGGCCTCGGGCTGCCCCCCGTCCTGCTCGGCGCCGCGGCGGGCATCGGCATCGGCGTGCTGTTCTGGCAGCTGAACGTGACCAAGGTGATCGAGCTGTCGCGCTACGCCATGCGCCATCGCGGTGTGGTGGTCGACCCCGACGACGCCCTGGCCCTGGTGCCGGTCTTCGTCTGGCTGGGCTTGGCCTGGCCGATGCTGATCGCGGCGGCGGTGATCACACCGGCCGGCGCGGCCTGGCTCGGGATGCTGGCGCGGCGGCCAAAGCCCGCGATTCAGAAATAGCGCAGCCGGAGGGTGATCCGCGTTCCCTGGGGGCTGACGGTGAAGGCGGCGTCCTTGAAGTCGGGCGGCGCGAAGAAATAGGAGGGGTCGCGCGAGAAGGCGACGCCTTCCTCCGGCACGCCCAGCAGGTTGCGGTCGATCTTGTGGTTGTCGTTGACGTCCTGGTAGCCCTGCGCCGCATAGACGCCCGGGGCGACGTTGGGAATGACCACGGTCGCCTGCGGCACCGTGGCCGGGGCGGTGCCGCTATAGGGGCAGTCATCCCCCAGAAACTTCTCCTGCGGGCACAGCGACATCCGGATCGTGCCCTTGTCTTCCTTGATGTTGCCCACGACGATCTGGACCGTCCCCGCCGAGGCGGTGGCGGCGCCGAGCGCGAGCCAGGCGAAGGCGAGAAGGGGGGCGGCGGTCTTCATCGGCGCATCTCCGACAGTGTGTCCTCGATGGCAACGAGCAGAGACTGGAAATCGTTGCGGTCGAGGGCGCCGATGCAGCCGATGCGGAAGCTGTCGGCCCGGGTCAGCTTGCCTGGATAGATCAGGAAGCCGCGCGCGGCCAGCGCCTCGTAGAACGGCTCGAAGACGAAGCGCGGGTCGTCCAGCGGATGGAAGGTTGCGATGATCGGCGCCTGCACCGCGGGGTCCAGGAACAGGCGGAAACCCAGCCGCGCCATGCCGGCCGCCAGCGTGTCGAAATTGTCCTGGTAGCGGCGCAGCCGGGCAGCGGGACCGCCTTCGGCCTCCAACAGGTGCAGCGCCTCGACCAGCGCGGCCACCACCTGCACCGGCGGGGTGAAGCGCCACTGGCCGTTGCCTTCGAAACCGCGCCACTGGTCGTGCAAGTCCAGGCTGGTCGACGGGCTGTTGCCCTTCGCCGCCGCGATCGCCTGCCGCTCGACCAGGGCGAAGCCCAGGCCGGGCACGCCTTCCAGCCCCTTGTTGCTGGAGGCCAGCACCGCCGCGGCCGGCGTGGTCGAGAGGTCGATCGGCAGCGCGCCGAAGCTGCTCATCGCATCCAGGATCAGCGGCCGGCCGTGCCGGGCCACGATCTCAGCCACCTTCTCGAACGGGTTGAGGATGCCCGAGGTGGTCTCGCAATGGACCAGCGCGACATGGGTGATCGAAGGATCGGCCGCCAGCGCCGCGTCGACCCGCTCCGGCTCCACCGGCCGGTACTCCGGCCAGCGCAGGGCCTCGACCGACCGGCCCAGGCGGGTGGCGATGGCAACCATGCGCTCGCCATAGGACCCGTTGGCCAGCACCAGCAGCTTGCCCGTGGCGGGCAGCAGCGTGGCGATCGCCGCTTCGACGATGAAGGTGCCGCTGCCCTGCAGCGGGATGGCGACATGGCTGGCCTCGCCTCCCGCGACGGCCAGCAGGCGCTGCCGCAGCTCCGCCGTCAGGGCGATGAAGGCGCGGTCGCGCGAGCCCCAGTCGCGCAGCATGGCGCGGCGGGTCTCGATCCGGGTGGTCAGCGGCCCGGGGGTCAGCAGGGCCGGATCTTCGGCGGACCAGGGCATCACGAGGCCTCCGAGGCGCGGGCGCGGCGGCGCCGGGCCAGGTGCCGGCCTTCCATGGCCTGCCAGGCCATCAGGCCCGGCACGCCCAGCGCGATCTCGCGGATGCGGCGGATCAGCGCCATCGCCACCGCGCTGTGCGGCGGGATGCCCAGCAGGCCGCAGATGACGATGAAGCCGCCCTCCTGGACGCCCAGCGCGCCGGGCACCAGCACGCCGGCGATGCGGACGGCCTGGGCCAGGCTCTCGATGATCACCGCGTCGCGCAGGCTGGGCTCGAGGCCCAGCGCCCACAGCGTCGCCCAGATCTCCAGGCAGCCCAGCAGCCAGGAGACCAGGTGGTGGCCGCCCGAGGTCCAGACCCGGCGGGCATGGTCGCCGTACAGCGACACGATCGAATCGTGCAGGCCGGAGACCTCGCCCAGCGACTCCCAGCCGAACTTGTCGGCCAGGCGGATCAGCCCGCGCTCCAGCACCTTGAACATGCCGAAACGCTGGGCGCCGATGAACAGCACCACCAGTACCAGGCCGACGCCGGCCCCGGCGATGATCCAGGGCGTCATGGCGCCGTCATGGGCGCCGAGGAACAGCAGCACCAGGCCGAAGACGGTGAACACCACCTGGCTGGCCATCTGCGTCGTCAGGTCGACGACGATGGCGGCGCCGGACCGGTTCAGCGGCACGCCGCGCATCGCCAGCAGCCGGGCGGTGATCAGCTCGCCGCCGATCTGCGCCACCGGCAGCAGCGAGTTGATCGCCTCGCGGATCCAGCGCAGCCGGATGAAGAAGGTCAAAGGCGGCACCGGCCGCTCCGGCACCAGCACGCGCCAGCCGAGCGAGGAGAACAGGAACTGCGGGAAGTGCAGGGCGATGACGGCCAGGATGCCCCAGCCGGCGCCGGTCAGGGCGGCCCAGATCTCGGCGGCGCCGGTCAGCCAGACCAGCACGACCGCGACCGCCAGGCCGACGGCAATCCCGATGCAGGCGGGCCATTTCATGATGCGGCGACGGCGTCCATTGCGGCCGGGCGCAGGCCGACGAGGAAATCCCGGAAGCGGCGGGCGACATCGGCCGGGCCGACGGTCGGCCGGCCCAGCTTGTCCATCGAGCCCGGCGCGATGCGGACATGGATCAGCGCCGGACGCGGCGCCTCGGACGCGGCGCGGAACGCGGCCTCGAACCCGTCCAGGCTGGCGCAGGAGGCGGCGAACTGATAGCCGCAGGCCAGGGCCACCGCGGCGAAGTCGACCGAGGCGGAGACCGTGGCCTGGCCGCCGGTCGAGTCATGCACGCCGTTGTCGAGCAGGATGTGGATCAGGTTGCCCGGCGCCTGGGCGCCGATGGTGGCGAAGGTGCCCAGCTTCATCAGCGCCGCGCCGTCGCCATCCAGCACCACGACCGGCGCCTGGGTGTTCAGCGCCACGCCCAGCGCCATGCCCGAGGCGCCGCCCATCGACCCGACCTGATAGATGTGCTGCTTCCGGTCGGCCAGGGTGAACAGCTCGCGTCCGGCCTTGCCGGTGGTGGCGACCACGGCGGTGCGCTCGTCGGTCAGGGCCAGGAACCGCTCCAGCACCGCGGCTCGGGTCGGGCGCGGCCCGGCCTCGGGCCAGTCGGCGCGGCGGCCGGGGCGGGGCAAGGGGGCCGGGGCCGCCTGCAAATCCTCGTCCCGGACATCGCCCTTCTTCATCACGAAGGCATAGGGCAGGCCGGTCTCGTCCATCCGGGCCGCGGCCCAGTCCAGCGCCGGGCCCAGCGCCTCGGGCACGGCCGGGAACTCCGCCTGCGGCACCTCGATCAGCTCCAGCAGGTCCTGGGTGATGCGGCCCATCACCTCGTGCTGCGGCTCGTCCGGCTGGCCGGGCTGGCCGCGCCAGGTGGTGACGAACAGGGTCGGGATGCGGAACGGCGCGTTCAGCGAGGTCAGCGGGTTGACCGCGTTGCCCAGGCCGGAGTTTTGGCACATGACGACCGTCTTGCGCCCGGCCAGCCAGGCGCCGGCGGCGATCGCCACCGCCTCGCCCTCGCTGGCGGCGCCGACATAGGTCAGGGCCCTGCTCGACAGCACGCCGTTGATCAGCGGGGTCAGGAAGCTGCACGGGACCCCGGTGTAGAAGTCGTGGCCGCGCGCCTTCGCCGCTGCGATGAACTCGTCTGCGGTGATCATGCCGGTTCTTGTAGAATGCGACGGCCCGGGAGGGAAGCGGCGCGCAGACGCATGGCAGGGTCGCGCGCCGCGGTTCCGACTAGGTAAAATTGCGCGCGTCGGCCAGATCGCTCAGCGTGTCGACATCCAGCCAATGGGCGGTGAAGTACTGCACCACCACCGGATGCCGGGCGGCCAGGCGGGTCAGCAGCAGCGGCAGGTCGGCCGTCTCCAGCAGCCCCTCGGCCTCGATCCGGTCGATCTCCTCGCGCAGCCAGACCGAGCCCTGGGCGCTGAACCGGGCCAGGCCGATCCATTCGCCGCTGACCTCGCCGGCCGGGATCGACTCGGACATCGACTTCAGATGCACCGGCGTGTCGTCCAGGTAGCTGCCGGAATAAGGGCGGTCGGCGGCGACCAGGTCGCGCAGGGTCTTCTTGGCCTGCTTGACCGACAGGCTCATGGCGTCGACCGCCAGGACGATGTCGCCCTCGCTCGACATCAGCCCGTCCAGGATGTAGCGGCGGAACAGCACGTCGCCATAGGCCACCACCGTCTCGCCCTCCAGCGCCTTGCGCGCCTGGGCCAGGGAGTAGACCTCGCCGGTCTCGTCATAGCGGTCGTTGTCCACCGTCTTGATACCCGGCACCACCACGGCTTCCTTGCGGTAGCCGCGCACCACGGTGACGTCCTTCAGCCCGCTGCCGCCGAGGGTCGAGACCAGGCGCTGCAGCAGCGACTGGCCGCGCACGTCGATCATGCATTTCGGCTGGTCGCGGGTCAGCTCGTCGCCCAGGTCGCCGCGCGACGCGGCCAGCACCACGGCCTTCGGCGCCGCCTTGCCCGGCAGATAGCGCCGCTCCGCCGCCTCCAGCTCGGCATTGCCGACCAGGGCGAAGATGTCGCGGACGCTGGCCACCCGGCCCTCGACCTCGCGCAGCGACTGGTCCTCGAAGATCTGCTTGGCGGTCTCGCGCATCGCCGTGATCGAGGAGCGCAGCAGGTGGTTGGCCCAGATCACCGTCGAGATGCCGGCCTGGCGGAACAGGTCGGTCGAGGTGGCGTAATACATGGTCGGCACGATCACCACCGGCGACCGGTTGGCCCAGCGCTCGGTGAACTCGAAGATCTCGTTGGCGGTCGACTTCTTGGAGTGGATCAGCACGGCGTCGGCGCCGGCGGCGTGGTAGGCCTCGGCCCGGCGCAGCGCCTCCTCCATGCCGCGGCCGGAGATCAGCGCCTCGATCCGCGCCACCAGCACGAAGTCGTCATCGGTCTGGCTGTCCTTGCCGGCCTTGATGCGGCCGCAGAACTCCTCGATCTCGGCCAGAGGCTGCGCCTCGCCGATGAAGGAGTTGGTCTTCGGGAACAGCTTGTCCTCGATGCAGACGCCGGCGATCCGCCGCTCGCACAGCTTGCGCACCAGGCGGCGGACATTGTTGAAGTTGCCGTAGCCGGTGTCGCCGTCAACCAGGATCGGCAGCGTGGTCGCATCGGCCATGTATTCGAGCACGTCCAGCACCTGCGTCCACGACGCCTCGTTGCTGTCGCGCAGGCCCAGGCTGGCCGAGTTGGTCAGGCCGGAGGCCCAGATGCCGCGGAACCCGGCCTCCTCGACGATCTTGGCGGAGAGGCCGTTATGCGCCTCCATCAGGAAGGAGAGGGTGGGGGAGAAGATCTCCTCGCGCAGCGCCGCGAACACCGTCTTCGGGCGGTCGGCCTTGGCCGAGGAACCGCTGCCGGTCGAGCCCGCCGCGGCGGTGTCTTCCAAGGCCTTCATCGCTTCTTCACTCATGAAACCGGATGTCCGGGTTGCGGAATCTCGGCCGCCCGACGCCTTGCCGGGCCGGCAATTCGGCCTGTATCTTCGTTCGACTTCAGAAAAATGCAACCGGAGCATCACGGCCTTGTCATACTCCGATAGGCGGGCAGCCACCGCGATCATCCTCGCGGCCGGGGTCGGCCGGCGCCTGGGAACGGCCGCCGGCGGGCCGAAGATCCTGCTCCAGTTCGGTGGAAAGTCGCTGCTGGAACGGCATATTGCCGCGCTCCACGCCAACGGGGTCGAGGACATCTCGATCACCATCGGCCATGAGGGCGACTCGATCCGGCGCGAGATCGACCGGCTCGGCCTCGGCGGCCGCGTCAGCTTCGTCGAGAACCCGCGCTACCGCGAGGGCAGTCTGGTCTCGCTGTGGGTCCAGCGCGAGCGGCTGGCCACAGGCGCGCCGGTGGTGCTGATGGATGGCGACGTGCTGTACCCGGCGCCGATGATCGGCCGCCTCCTGGACGGTGCGGCAGAGAACGTGCTGCTGGTCGACCGCGAGATCGAGCCGGGCGACGAGCCGGTGAAGATCTGCTTCCGCGGCGACACCATCGTCGATTTCCGCAAGAAGCCCGAGCACGCGCATGACTGGCACGGCGAGTCGGTCGGCTTCTTCCGCTTCTCGCCCGACATGGCGCGTGCGCTCGGCGACCGCACCGACTGGTATGTCCACGAGGGCATCACCACTGTTGAGTACGAGGAAGCGATCCGCGACCTGATCCTGGCGCATCCAAGCCGGTTCGGCGTGGCGGATATCAGCGACCTACCCTGGACCGAGATCGATTTCGACGTGGATGTGGCCCGCGCGCAGCGGGAGATCCTGCCGCAGCTGGAGCAGTGAGAATGCCCGATTCCGTGAACCCCGGCGTCGCCGGCCCGCTGTCTGCCGAGGACCTCGCGGCCTATGCGCGCACCGGCTGGGTCGCCGCCCGCGGCTTCTTCGACGCCGCCGAGACCGCGGCGATCACGCGCTGGACCGAGGAGCTCAGCGCCATGCCCGAGGAGCCGGGCAAGCACATGGTCTATTACGAGCCGAGCCTGCTCGACCCGTCCAAGCGGGTGGTGCAGCGGATCGAGAATTTCTGCCCCTACCATGCCCAATTCGACGGGCTGGTCCGGCACGGCCGGCTGTTCCAGGCGGTGGAGCAGCTGCTGGAGGCACCGTCCTGCCTCTACAAGGAGAAGATCAACTTCAAGATGGCGGGCGGCGCCGGCTTCGAGCCGCACCAGGATCAGCAGGCCGGCTGGTCGCGCTACGCGCCCATTTTCCTGACCGTGATGGTCTCGGTCGACCGCGCCACGGTCGAGAATGGCTGCCTCGAGATGGCGGACATGCCGCGCCTCACCGGGCTGATCGGCGAGGAGTGGAAGCCGCTGACCGACGAGCAGATGGCCAGCTTCAAGCTGGTGCCGGTGCCGACCGAGCCGGGCGACGTGCTGTTCTTCGACAGCTACGCCCCGCATGCGTCGAAGCCGAACCTCACCGACAAGGCCCGGCGCATCCTGTACCTGACCTACAACCGCCTGGCCGATGGCGACCACCGCGAGCGGTATTTCGCCGAGAAGCGCGCCAACTTCCCGCCCGACATCGAGCGGCAGCCGGGCAAGGAGTACAAGTTCCGGGTGTGACGGGGCGGTCGCCGCTTCCCCTTCCTGTCATTGCCGAGCTTGACCCGCGGCTGCCCGGTTGAGCTTTTCTGGGCTGTGGAGAGAGTCTCTGATCTCAATTTTTATTGTCATTGCCGGGCTTGACCCGGCAATCCAGGGGCCACCGAGAGCGGTTCTTGAAAGCCCCTGGATCCTCGGGTCAAGCCCGAGGATGACAATAAAATAGAAGAAGCCCGGATTAAGCGCGCTTCGGTTGCTATCTTCGCTGAACCGGACACCCGTGGGATCGAGCCCGGGCACGACACTGAGGGGCCTCCCATGCTCGACCGCCTGAAGGATCAGTTCGAGGACGCGTCCCGCCGTTATGCCGAGGCCAACGGCGTGCGGCGCGACCCCGACTGGTTCCTGCTCAAGTTGCAGGAGGAGCTGGGCGAGCTGACCCAGGTCTGGAACAAGCTCACCGGCCGCGGCCGCATGCATGGCCGGCCTGATGGGGAGCTGCGGCAGGCGCTGGCCGACGAGACCGCCGATGTGCTGGGCCACATCCTGCTGTTCGCCCGGGCGAACGGGATCGACCTGGCCGGGGCGGTGGAACGGAAATGGCGGTTCCGGCCGGGCGGAGAGGACGAGAAGGTCCGCGGATAGAACAGTCTGTTTCCAATCAGACGATTGACCGGCCGGGCGCGGTGGCCATCTCTGCGGTGACTTTGCTTCCTGACCCAGGGATTGCCATGGCCCAGCCTCTCGAACTCGGACTCGACACTTTCGGCGACGTGACCGCCGGGCCGGACGGCGCCCTGCTGCCGCATGGCCAGGTGCTGCGGAACGTGGTCGAGGAGGCGGTGCTGGCCGACCAGCTGGGACCAGGCCGAATGGGAAGCAGCACGGTTACTTATGTTGAAAGCAACATGGATGGCCGACAACAAAAAACCAAACTCAAAAGAAGCTTCCATTGCCAAAGC
>NZ_JBCNNF010000131.1:0-16358 GCF_039594555.1 Inquilinus sp. | reverse complement strand
CGATAGCCGTCCCCGGCCGCGTGGTCGATGTCGAGCCGCCAGCCCAGGTTGCCATAGAAGCGTTTGGCGCGCTCCGCATCCGAGACCGGGATGATGACGACCTCGAGCCGCATGTCGACCCTCGATGCACGCGAGGCCTCGACCACGGTGTCGCTCCGCATTTCGAAGTTGCCCATGCCATTCTCCTTGGAGATTCTGAACTTGGTACTTGAGAGCTCCGTGTCCGGAAGTCGCCGCGCGGGGCGGTCGGTGCCTAGGTGGGCGGCACCTGGCCGGCCTGCTCGCGGACGATGTAATCGGCGTACCAGTCCGGCCAGTTCACGTCGTGCACCCCGCCGTTCCGCTTCTCGTGCTCGCCATGGGCGGCCGCTGCGCGCCGCAGTGCAGCCGCCAGATCGGCCTGCGAGGTGAAAGTGGTGTCGCCATCCACCCGTCCCGGCAGGCGCGCCGTGACCTCCTGGAACACCCAGCCATTGCCGTCGGGATCGCTGAACGAGGCGAATGAGGCGTAGCTGCGCCGTTGCGGATCAGGCCCGGCCACCCGTCCTTCCTGATCGGCATGGTGGAAGATGCCACCGGCATCGTGGAACACCTCGCTCACCGCCACCCCACGGCTGGCGAAAGCGACCCGTGCCGCTTCGACGTCCGGGACGATGAGGTGAAGCCCCTGGGCCGATCCCGGCGTGGCCGATGTCACGCCCGTGCCGAAGATGATCGAGCAGGGCGAGCCCGGCGGGGTGAACTGCATCACGCGGAACCCGTCGCCCGTGGTGAAATCGCCGTCGAGCCGCCAGCCGAGGCCGGCGTAGAAGCGCTTGGCGCGTTCGACATCCGAGACCGGGATCACGATCACCTCGAGCTTGGTGTCGATCGCCTGCGCCACGGCGGCATCACTGCGCAGCTGGGGAGTGGCCATGGTGGATCTCCTGAGTCTGGAAGCGCCCGCCGGCACGGGCCGGCAGCGGAAGTCGTCAGCGGCCGAGCTGGCCGACGTGGTATCCGAGCCGCGTCTCGACATCGCCCGGTGCGTGGAAGCCGCGCTCCATCAGCGTCTTGATCCGCGACCGGGCGGCGGGCCGGTTCAGGGCTGCGATGAACGCGTCCCATTCCGGCGCGATCTCGGCATCGGGCGGCAGGCTCGCCACATTGACCAGGCGCTTCGTCTCCGCGATCGCCTGCTTGTCGAAAGACGCGATCCGCTGCGCCAGCGCGTCGACGAAGCCGTCGAGCTCCGCATCCGGCAGGGCGCGGTTGACATAGCCGTAGCGCTCCGCGAGGTCGCCCGGGATGTCGTCCGCCCCGAGCAGCACCTCCAGCGCGCGGCCGCGGCCGATGAGGCGGGGCAGCCTTGCCATCGGGCCGCCGCCGGGCACCAGGGCGGCGCCGACCTCCCATTGCGACAGGATCGCTTTCTCGCGGCTGGCGAAGCGCATGTCGCTGGCGAGGGCCAGCTCGCTGCCGACGCCGGTCGCGCGGCCCCGGATCGATGCGATCGACACCACGGAGGCGCGGCTCAGCCGCACCAGCATATCGGGCAGCTGCTGCAGCCCGGTCGGCCCCGGCGGCAGGCCGAGCGTCTCGTCCGGATCCGCCATGAAATCGTAATGGGTCAGGAAGAAGCCCTCGACGGCGCTATCGAAGACGACGACCTTCACCTGCCGGTCGCTTTCGAGCGCCGCGACGACGGCGTTGAGCTGCGACATGTTCGCCGGCCCGAAGATGTTCAGGGGCGGCAGGTCGAACGTGACGCGCCAATAGGCCGCCGAGCGGCGATCGACGCGGATCCGGCCGACCTCTGCGCTGATGTCCATAGTCTGTCTCCGATGGTCGCAGGGGATATTCCGGCGACATCGATGCCAGCGCGCAGAACGCCGATCCATCAAACGAAGGTATCGGCGATACCTTGGTATCATCCGGCCCTGGAAAATAGTCCGCCATTGAACGAGGCGCACGCTCGCTCGAATCCCAAGACCTTCCCAAACATCGCCGCACCGATACCAAGGTGTCGGCGATACCAACGTGCAATCGCACCGGGCGCCGGCCGCGCGGCACTGTCATGGCATTCGGCGGTCACGAGATCAGCCCAGAGGAGATTGCCATGTCGGAAGATTTCACGCCCACGCGCCGCGACGTCCTGGTGGCGTCGGCACTGACCAGCGTCGCCATGATGATGCCGATGGCGGTCGGTGCGGCCACGGGCGATGCCATCCGCCCCTTCAGCATCGGCTTCCCGCAGGAGCAGCTCGATGACCTGCGCCGCCGGGTGGCGGCAACGCGCTGGCCAGACCGGGAGACCGTGCCGGACGACACCCAGGGCGTGCAGCTGGCGACGATCCGCAAGCTCGCGCAGTACTGGGCGACGGATTACGACTGGAGCTGGATGGAGGCGCGGCTCAAGGCCCTGCCGAACTTCGTCACCGAGATCGACGGGCTGGACATCCACTTCATCCATGTCCGTTCGCAGCACGAGAATGCCCTGCCGGTGATCGTCACCCATGGCTGGCCCGGCTCGATCATCGAGCAGCTCAAGATCATCGGGCCGCTGACCGACCCGACGGCGCATGGCGGCAGCGCGGCGGACGCCTTCCATGTGGTGATCCCGTCGCTGCCCGGCTACGGCTTCTCCGGCAAGCCCACCGCGCCGGGCTGGACCCCGGTGCGGATCGCCAAGGCCTGGGCTGTGCTGATGCAGCGCCTCGGCTACGCCAAATACGTCGCCCAGGGCGGCGACTGGGGCAATGCCGTCTCGGAGCAGATGGCCCTGCAGCAGCCGCCCGGGCTGCTCGGCATCCACACCAACATGGCGGCCACCGTTCCGGCCGATATCTCGAAGGCGCTCGCCGCCGGCGGCCCGCCGCCCGCCGGCCTCGCGCCGGACGAGACGCGTGCCTGGGACCAGCTCGACGACTTCTACAAGAACGGGCTGGGCTACGCGATCGAGATGAACAACCGGCCGCAGACGCTGTACGGCATCGTCGACTCGCCGATCGGCCTGGCCGCGTGGATGCTGGACCACGACATCCGCAGCTGCCGGCTGATCGCCCGGGTCTTCGACGGCGCCACCGAAGGCCTGACGCGGGACGACATCCTCGACAACGTCACCCTGTACTGGCTGACCAACACCGCGATCTCCTCGGCGCGGCTGTACTGGGACAATGCGCATTTTCCATCGGGCGGCTTCTTCGACCCGCGCGGGATCAAGATCCCGGTCGCCGTCAGCGCCTTCCCGGACGAGATCTACCAGGCGCCGAAGAGCTGGGCGGAGAAGGCCTATCCGAAGCTGATCCACTACAACCGGCCCGACAAGGGCGGGCACTTCGCCGCCTGGGAGCAGCCGGCCGTGTTCAGCGCCGAGCTGCGCGCCGCCTTCCGGCCCCTGCGCCAGACGATCTGACCGCACCCACGGCTTCGTACCCGAGCGCCCCATAGTTTTGGAGATGACCATGAACGCTCAGAAGACGGTGATCGTCACCGGTGCCTCGCAGGGCATCGGTGCGGGCGTCACCAACGCCTTCCTCGCGCGCGGCTACAATGTCGTCGCGACATCGCGGCAGGTCAGCCGGTCGGCGGAGATCCCCGACTCCGATCGCGTGGCCCGCGTCGACGGCGACATTGCCAATCCGGCGACGGCCCGGAATGTCGCCGAGATCGCCGTGGCCCGGTTCGGCGCGATCGACGCCCTGGTCAACAATGCCGGCATCTTCTTCACCAAGCCGTTCATCGATACCACGGTCGACGACTACCGCAAGCTCGCATCGACCAACACCGAAGGCTTCCTTCACCTCACCCAGCTCGTCGTCCGCCGGATGCTGGCGCAGCAATCCGGCGGCAGCATCGTCAGCATCACCACGCCCCTGGTCGACCATCCGATCGCGGGCGTCGATGTCGCGGTCGCGATGATCACCAAGGGCGGCATCGAAGCCGCGTCGAAGAATATCGCGATGGAATACGCGAAGGCGGGAATCCGCGTGAACACGGTGGCGCCCGGCATCGTCGACACGCCGCTCCACAAGGACGATCCGAAGGATGTCCTCAGGACGCTGTCGCCGATGGGCGTTATCTCCACCGTCCAGGATATCGTCGAAGCCGTCGTCTTCCTGACCGAGGCCCCGCACATCACCGGGGAGGTGCTGCACGTCGACGGCGGCGCACATCTGGGCAGATGGTGATGCTCGGCACGATGCCGGCCGCCGGCGCGGAACAGCGGCTGAAGACCCTGGGCATCGAGCTGCCGCCACCGCCGATCCCGCTCGGCGCCTATGTCGAAGCCGTGGAGATCGGCGATCTGCTCTTCCTCAGCGGGATGCTTCCGGTCGTCGGCCGGACTCCGCAATCGATCGGGCGGCTCGGTGCCGAGCTGTCGGTCGAGGCGGGGCGGGAGGCTGCACGGATCGCATGCCTCAACGCGCTGTCCGCGGCCAGGGCGCATCTCGGCACGCTCGACAAGGTGGCCGGCGTCGCTAAGCTCGGGGTCTACATCGCCACCGCAGGCGATTTTCGCGATCACCCGAAGGTTGCCGACGGTGCGTCGGAGATCCTGGTCAAGGCCTTCGGCATCGGGATGCTGTCGCCGCGCATCGTCCTGGGCGTCGCCAGCCTGCCGCTCGGCATGCCGGTCGAAATCGAGATCGTCCTGCAGGTCGGCGACTGAACCCGAGACGCCTGCCCCGGAGCCCCGCATGAAGCACCCGGTCCATTACCGCACCGTCGAAATCGACGGCCTGTCGATCTTCTACCGGGAGGCCGGCCCGGCGGACGCGCCGGCGATCCTGCTGCTGCACGGCCTGCCGTCGTCGTCGCGGATGTTCGAGCCGCTGCTGCAGCGGCTCTCGGATCGCTATCGGCTGGTCGCGCCGGACTACCCGGGCTTCGGCCATAGCGATGCGCCGGTGCCGAAGGATTTTTCCTACACCTTCGACCGCCTAGCCGAGGTCATCACTCGCTTCACCGAGAAACTGGGCCTCTCCCGCTACAGCTTGTACATGCAGGACTATGGCGGTCCGGTCGGCTTCCGGATCGCGCTTACCCATCCGGACCGCATCGAAAGCCTCCTCGTCCAGAACGCCGTGGCGCATGACGAGGGCCTCGGCCAGATCTGGGCGACCCGGCGCGCCTTCTGGACGGACCGGATGGCGCATGAAGCAGCCTTGCGTGCCAATCTCCTGTCACTCGAGACGACGCGCGCCCGCCATGTCGGCAGCGACCCGCGGACCGACCGCTACGACCCGGACCTCTGGACCGACGAGTTCGCTTTTCTGAACCGGGACGGCCAGGCCGACATCCAGACGGAGCTGTTCTTCGACTACCGCACCAACGTCGCCTCCTACCCGGCCTGGCAGGCATGGCTGCGCGAGACCCAGCCGCCGCTGCTGGTGCTGTGGGGACGATACGACCCGTCCTTCGAGCTTTCGGAGGCCGAGGCCTACAGGCGCGACGTCCCCGCGGCGGAGGTCCATATCCTGGATGGCGGTCATTTCGCGCTCGACACCGCGGCGGACGAGATCGCCGGGCTGATGGACGTGTTCCTGAAGAAGAACCGCGACTCCGGACGGTACAAGACCCTTCCTGCGGCTTCCCGGGCGCCGTCCTAACCGCAGCCGTTGTCACCATCGATTACAGCGACGGCTTGGTGATCGTCGGGCCGGGCGCACGGCAAGGTGTTCCGTGATGCAGAATCGCTTGCACAACTGAGCGAGGTGGCCTCTCAGGCAAGCCAGCTCCAGACCATGACAGCGGCGATCGCCGCCATGAAGACCGTCGTCGCCCAGCCGAGCAGGCTGAGCGGCCGTGGCAGCTGGAATTCCCTGACGATTGCCGGCCGTCCGCTCATGATCATGATCAGCGTCATGATCGGAACGGCGACCAGACCGTTGACAACCGCACTCCAGAACAGGGCCCTGATCGGATCGATGGCGACGGTGTTGAGGCCGACACCCACGACCATCGCCCAGAAAATCGTCCCATAGAATGTCTTCGCCTCGACGGGCCGGCAGGCCAACCCGGCGGGGCGACCAAGCGTGCCACAGACACCGAAGGCCGCGGCACCGGCGAGCACTGGCACCCCGAGCATGCCCGTGCCGACGATGCCTGCGGCGAAGATCGCAAAGGCGAAATCCCCCGCCACCGGGCGAAGCGCCGACGCGGCATCCGCCGAGGTCTGGATGTCGAGCTTGCCAGAGGCATGAAGCGTGGCCGCCGTGGTGATGACAATGAAAAGGCCAATCAGGTTCGACAAGCCCATGCCCAGCCAGGTGTCGATCCGGATGCGACGGAACTCGGCCGGTGCCTGGCGCGGCGCCTCGGTCAGCGGCTTCATCCGGGGGCTTTCGGCTTGGCGTTCAGCCTCCTGCGACGCCTGCCAGAAGAACAAGTAGGGGCTGATCGTGGTGCCGAAGATGGCCACAGCCGCGGTGACGTAATCTGTGTCCGCCTGCAGACCGGGCCACACCAGCTGTCGGGCGACCTCCCCCCAGGGCACCTGGACCGCGAAGACCGTCGCGACATAGGCGAAGAGCGAGAGGCACAGCCATTTGAGATAGGCCGAGTAGCGCTCGTAGGAGACGAAGATCATCAGACCGGTGGACACCAGGCCGAATCCCACCACGTAAGGCTCGTGCGGACCGCCGACGAGCAGCTGCATCGCCGCCGCCATCGCGCCGAGATCGGCGCCGAGATTGATCACGTTGGCGGCGAGCAGGAGCAGCGCGATGACGTAGGCGACGGGGCGCGGGAAATTCTCCGCAATGTTGGTCGCCAGCCCTTTGCCGGAAATCCGGCCAAGCCTCGCGCAGGCCTCCTGGATTGCAACCATCAGGGGAAAGCTGAGCAGCAGCGTCCAGCCGAGCGTGTATCCGAACTGTGCTCCTGCCTGGGAGTAGGTGGCGATTCCGCTCGGATCGTCGTCCGAGGCGCCGGTGACGAGGCCGGGGCCGAGCTTCGCGAGCCAGCCACGCGTCCGCGGCGTCACGGGTGGGGATGTCGTGGTGGTCATTCGCATGCCGCGCCGCCTAGGCGTGCTCCTCATCCGGTCAACACGCCTGCGGGCGCCGCCGCAGGCGTCTCGCCCATCACGCAAGACAGACGTGCCAATCTCCTTCGCCGAAGAGACGGAGCGGAGCGTTGGTTGGTTCCCGAAGCAGGCTCGCAGGCCCTCTTCGATCCTGCAGAGTTCGAGACCCTGCGCCGCGTCGCGATGGAACGGCCGGCTGTGCGCCGGGATTGTAGAAAATGATCGGAAATTCGCCGAATTCGATCTATGCGGCGAACGCGCGAATCTCGTATGAAGGCAGTGTTTGACCCGGATTCGCGTTCCACATTCATTTCCACGGAGCATTCGATGGCGGACGTGCTCGGCACCGATGCGAAGGACTTTTTTCACGCGGCCGGAGATGGCAGGACCGCCCCGGCCGGCTACAACGACATCACCTACAATCCGGGGGACTCCGTCTTCGCCTTCGCCGGCGACGACATCGTCATCGGCGCCGGCAACAACAATGTCTACGTCGGCTATGGCGGCTACGACCTCCTGGATTATTCCGCCTTCGGCCAGGGCCTGATCTTCGACAGCGATGATGTTGGCGGCTACAGCAGCATCCTGCGGCAATCCGACGGCGTCCGCATCGCCTTCTACTGGACGGTGGCCGGCACCAGCTTCGAGGAGATCCGCGGCACGGCTTTCGACGACACCATCCATTCGGTGGGCGACGGCATCTCGCTGCACGGCGGCGCCGGCGACGACACCATCATCGCCGGCGCCAATGCCGAGACGCTGGACGGCGGCACCGGCACGGACACGGTCAGCTACGCCAATTCTCCGGCGGCGGTGACGGTCGACCTGCGTCTGGCAGGCGCCCAGCTATCGGGAGGGATGGCCGCCGGCGACGCCCTGACCGGGATCGAGAATTTGATTGGCTCCAGTTTCGCCGACACGCTGCACGGCGACGCCACCGCCAATCGCCTGACCGGCGGCAGCGGCGACGACATCCTCAACGGCCATGGCGGCGACGACACTCTGGCCGGCGGCGCCGGGGCGGACCAGCTGATCGGCCAGGACGGCGTCGACACTGCCGACTATTCGACCTCGGGCGCCGGGGTCACCGTCGACCTGGCGGCGGGAACCGGCGTCGGCGGCGACGCCCAGGGCGACACGCTGGCAGCGATCGAGAACGTCATCGGCTCCAGCTTCAGCGACCGCCTTTACGGCGACGCCGGCGCGAATGCGCTCACCGGCGGAGCGGGCGACGACACGCTCCGCGGCGGCGCCGGCGCGGATATCCTCGATGGCGGCGACGGCTCGGATTTCGCCAACTACCAGGGCTCGGCAGCGGCCGTGGCCGTGAACCTGCTGGCCGGCACCGCCTCGGGGGGCGACGCGCAAGGCGACACGCTGACCAGCATCGAGAATCTCTACGGGTCGAGCTTCGACGACCAGCTCACCGGCGACCATGCTCGCAATGTCCTCGGTGGCGAGCTCGGCAATGACATCCTCATCGGCAATGGCGGGGACGATTCCCTGTCGGGTGAGGCCGGCGATGACCGGCTCGAAGGCGGCGACGGCAACGACCGGCTCGTCGGCGGCGACGGTATCGACAACCTCCAGGGCGGCGCCGGCGACGATTCCATCGATGCCGGCGCCGGCAACGATACGATCATCGGCGGGGCTGGCAACGATTCCATCTATGGCGGCCAGGGCGGCGACCAGATCGACGGCGGCGACGGCAACGACTTCATCGAAGCGGGGGGCGACAGCGACGTCATCAACGGCGGGGACGGCATCGACACCGCCAGCTATGCCGGCTCTGCCACGGCGGTGCAGGTGTCGCTTGCCCTTGGGATCGGTACCGGCGGCGATGTCAGCGGCGACATCCTGGTGAATATCGAGCAGCTGCTGGGCTCCGCCCATGACGACCTGCTGATCGGCGACACGGGCGCCAACACGCTGTGGGGCATGGCCGGCGATGACCGGATCAATGGCGGCGGAGGTGCCGACCTGTTGAAGGGAGGAACGGGCAACGACACCTTCGTCTACGCCGCCCTCGCCGACAGCACCGTGGCTTCGACGGGCAAGGACACGATCGCCGACTTCACGGCCGGCGACCGTATCGATCTGTCCGGTATCGACGCCGACGGCAACTCATCCAACGGGGACACGGCCTTCACCTTCGGCACCGGCGACTTCACCCGCCAGGCCGGGGAGCTGCGGGTGGTGACGGCAGGCCCGATTCAGGTGGTTTATGTCGACGTCAACGGCGACAAGGCCCCTGATTTCGCCATCAATGTCATCTCCGATCACCCGCTGACCGCGGCGGACTTCGTTCTGTAGCAGAGTTGAGCCCGGGGATGCCGTTCCCCCGGGCCCGGTTTCCGGTCAGCGGAACGCCGCCATGGGAAACTGATCGTGATCATGAACGGCCGCTAGTCGGGACGATCAGTTTGCCGTGTCCTGGTATTCCAGGCTTCCCGCTGGGCGAAGACCCGGGTCACCTCCGCCATATGCTCCGTGCCCCAGGAGCAGAGCGGCACAAGGGCTTCGGCCAGGCTGCGGCCCAGGGGGCTGAGGCTGTAATCCACCCGCGGCGGGACCTCCTTGTGGTCGGTCCGCTTCACGAGGCCGTCGGCCTCAAGCTCCTTGAGCTGCTGGATCAGCACCTTGTCGCTGACATCCCGCACAGCCCGCCGCAGTTCGCCGTAACGGGTCGTGCCGCCTTGGGCGAGGAAGTACAGGATCAGCGGCTTCCACTTTCCGGCGATGACCCGCAACGTCGCGTCAAGGCCGCAGGTGAAGCCGGGCAGCGTCGGGGTGCAATTCCGGACCGAGGCTGAAGGATCTGACGGCATTCTGGGTACTTACCAAAAGGTGCATACTTGTCCCTAGGTGGGCACGTCGCCAGCTCAGTGCAACCTCAATGAAGGAGCGATTCATGAGCAGGCTACAGGGCAAGACGGCGGTGGTGACGGGCGGCGGCAGCGGCATCGGCCTCGGCGCCGCCAGACGGTTCGTCGACGAGGGTGCCTTCGTCTACATCTTCGGGCGGCGGCAGGAGGCGCTCGACGCCGCCTTGGCGGATCTGGGTTCGTCTGCGCGGGCTGTCAGAGGCTCGGTCACGGATCTGTCCGACCTCGACCGGCTGTACCGGGCGGTCAAGGCCGAACGGGGCGGGCTCGACATCCTGTTCGCCAATGCCGGGACCGGAGCGTTCGCGCCGCTCGGCGAAATAACGCCCGAGCACTACGACCAGATCTTCGACGTCAATGTGAAGGGGCTGGTGTTCACGGTGCAGAAGGCCTTGCCGCTGATGTCGGCCGGGTCATCGATCATCCTGACCGGGTCGAGCACGGGGGTCATGGGCACGCAGGAATTCAGCATCTACAGCGCGACCAAGGCGGCGATCCGCAACCTGGCGCGCAGCTGGGCGCTGGACCTGCGCGGCACAGGCATTCGCGTCAACGTGCTGTCCCCGGGGCCGGTCAAGACCGAGCTGGCTCTGGAGATCGTGGGCGAGGACGCCATGGATGCGCTCGGGAGCACCACGCCCGTGGGGCGCATCGGCGACCCGGCGGAGACGGGGGCGGTGGCCGCGTTCCTGGCATCCTCGGACAGCAGCTTCATGACCGGGTCCGAGGTCTTCGTCGATGGCGGCCTGGCACAGGTTTGAGACCTTAAACGCTTGAGCGCGAGGGCTTCGGTCACCGGACCGAAGCCCTCACGGCGCTGCGGCGCCCCGTCACCCCACAGGGAGGGCACCGCACCCGGACATGCGTTATGGAGCATTACTCTGAATAAGAGTTTCGTATGGATTGACACTCCATTCCAAAATCAGTTCCACTGCACCCGCCGGACAATCTCTCGGATGGGAAGCGAGCATCATGTCCACCTTGACGGATCCCGTCGCCCGGCGCGATGTCGCCTTCCACATCCATTCGCAGACCAATCCGGCGCTGTTCGAGGAGCAGGGGCCGCTGGTGGTCGCGCGCGGCGAGGGCGCCCGAATCTACGACGGCGGCGGCAAGGCCTATATCGATGCCATGGCCGGGCTGTGGTGCGCCTCGCTGGGCTTCGCCAACCCGCGGCTGGCGGCCGCCGCCGCCCGGCAATATGCCGAGCTGGGCTTCTATCACACCTTCTTCCACCGGACGTCCGAGGCCGTGGCCGAGCTGGCGGAGACGCTGGTGGCGCTGACCGGCATGGACGGCGGCAAGGCGTATTTCGCGACCTCCGGGTCGGAGGCGAACGAGACCATGGTCAAGCTGGCCTGGGTCTACCATGCAGCCCGCGGCAAGCCGACCAAGCGCAAGGTGATCGCGCGCGACCGCGCCTTCCACGGGTCGACCATTGCCGCCGCGTCGATGTGCGGCCTGCCCTTCATGCACCGTGAATTCGGCCTGCCGCTGCCGGGCTTCCTGCACACGCTGTGCCCCGACCGCTATCGCGGTATGCGGCCCGGCGAGGACGAGGCGGCCTTCGTCGAGCGGCTGGCGGGGGAGCTGGAGCGAGTGATCCTGGCCGAGGGGCCGGACACGATCGCCGCCTTCATCGCCGAGCCGATCCATGCCGGCGGCGGCATCATCGTGCCGCCCGAGCACTATTTCGCCCGTATCCAGGAGGTGCTGCGGCGCTACGACATCCTGTGCCTGGACGACGAGATCGTCTGCGGCTTCGGCCGCACCGGGAACTGGTTCGGCCGCGAAACGGTGGGCATGCGGCCGGACATGATGGCCCTGGCCAAGGGCCTGTCCTCCGCCTATTTCCCGATCTCCGCCGTCATCGTGGCGCCGGCGGTCTATGACGCGTTGCGCGAGTTCAACCGCAGCGGCGGCGCCTTCGGCCACGGCTTCACCAATTCCGGCCACCCGGTCGGCGTCGCCGTCGCCGCCGAGGCGATCCGGATCTATCGCGAGATGGACGTGATCGGTCATGTCCGCCGCATGGGCGCCCGGCTGCGCGCCCATTTCGAGGAGATCGGCCGGGCCTCTCCCATCGTCGGCGAGGTGCGCGGCGCCGGGCTGATGCTGGGCATCGAGCTGGTGCAGGACAAGGCGACCCGGCGGCCCTTCGCCCCGACCCGCCAGGCTGGCCCGACCTTCGACCGGCTGGCCTATGGCAACGGGCTGATCGCGCGCTGCATGGGCGACGTGCTCGGCTTCTCGCCGCCGCTGATCGTCGACGAAGCCGATGTCGACGAGATCGCCGACCGCGTCGCCGCCAGCCTCAGGCAGCTGGAATGGGTTCTGATCGGGGGCTGACGCGCTGCGGGAGCGGTCCCGGCGGGGCCGAGAAGCCCAGCCGGGCGCAGGCCGCGCGGAACGCTTCCGGCGACAGCACCGATTGCAGCGCCGCCGCCTGTCCGACCAGGGATGAAACGGCGATGCCGTGCCGCTGCAGCGCCGCCAAGTCGGTCACGTGTTTGCCGTCCCCGGTCTCCACCGCCATGGCGAGCTTGCGCGCGGCGACGTCGAGCCGGTGCGCGGCGAAGCCCAGCCGCCGATCGGGGAAGGCGCCCCGCCCCGCCGGCGCCTGGTCCACCACCCAGTTCAGCACGATGGGGGCATCGCCGGCCGTGGCGTAGGTCGCCTCGCATTCGTCGCCGTCGGCGTGGAGATCGAGGCGGGCGAAGCCGGCTGCGACCAGCGCCGCATGATCACTGGCCATGGCCCGCGACGCGTCCGGCCAGCAGCGATGATGAATGTCGAAATCGCCGGGCGGCCTGCCCAGCATGTCCGCCAGCACCAGGCTGCCCGCCCAGTAGCTGACCGAGGAGCGGTGCGGGCGCAGCAGGCCGACGACCCGCCGGTGCAAGGCCGGAAACCGCATGGTCAGCCCCCCGCCGCCGCGGCGCGGGCCGGCGGCATCGCGACCAGGGCGGCCCAGAGCGGATTGGAATGCTGGGCGCATTCGAGCTGCAGGGCGTCCCAGGCGCCGATCCGGCCGAAGGCCTGCCGGATCCGCGGCAGCATCGGCTCCTGCCCCGCCAGGAACGCATCGACCAGGTCGCGCGCCGCCGGCTCACGCCCGCCCAGGGCCAGGAGCCAGGCGACCAGCCTGCGGCCGGTCTCCCGCGCGTCGCCATCGGCCGGCAGGTCCGGCAGGTCCTGCCCCGGCCAGCGCCGGGCCGCGAGCCGGGCGAAGGCCAGCAGCCCGGAATGCCGGATGCCGTGGCCTCCCTCCTCCGGCCCCCTCTCCCCCGGCATGGCGAAAGCCGTGGCGGTCCGGCGCGACCGCAGGATCTCCGCCTCCTCGGCCATCATCGGATAGCTGTCGCTGACATGGATCAGATTGCAGACCGGGTTGTCGCACCAGAAGCGGCTGCGCACGGTCCCGGCCTCGGCCCGGGCGGGCTGGGTCGCGCCTTTGATCCGCTGCAGCCGGGCCAGCGGGTCGGCGCCGCGCCATTCGGTGACGCAGGAGGCGCGGCCGTCGAACAGGTCCACCACCAGCGGCCAGTGCCGGCCACCGGTGCCGCCGGACAGGCCGTAGAAGGCCTCGATCGAGCGGACGTCGTGGACCACGGTGCCGCGGCCGGCCGGGACCAGCCCGGTGGCCCCGGCGATGAAGCGGTCGAGCGCCCCGACGAGGCCGGACAGCACCGCGTCGGGGGAATAGACGGTCAGCGCCCGGTCGGGCGGCGGGACGATGCGCATGGTCGATGCTCCGGGTCAGGCGGCGGCGCGGCGCGCGCCATCGGCTGCCATGGCGGCGCCGGTGATCGCCGTGCCGGTCGCGCCCTGCCCCCGGCCCCAGGCGGCGACACGGTCCGGATGCAGGCCGTTCAGCACGGCGCAGTCCATGCCGCGCGCCTGCAGGAAGGCCACGGCGCAGGCGTCGATCGAGGTGTGGCCCATGCGCAGCAGCTCGGCGGCGGAGATGGCAGGGATCAGGTGGTCGGGGTCGCCGATCCGCCCGGCTTCGAACACGCCGTCGACATCGGTCAGGATGGCGACGCGGCGGGCGCCGGTCAGCCAGGCCAGCCAGACCCCGACCGCGTCCGAGGTGATCTCGAAGGTCTGCTCGACCGGGTCGATATCGAACAGCAGCCGTGACGGCAGCAGCACCGCGACCTTGCCCTGCGCCAGCGCCGCGCGGCAGGCTGCCAGCGTCTCGCAGGCCACCAGCCGGTCGGAGAAGGCCGGGTCGGCCAGGATCAGCCCGGTCTGGTCCTGGGCCAGGGCGCAGGCGCGATGCGCCGTCTCCGCCGCCAGCGGCCGCTCCCGGTCGATCGCCTCGATCACCTTGTCGGTGCGGCCGCCGCCGGGGAGGATCAGGATCCTCTGCCCCTCCGCGGCGAGGACGGCGATCGCCCCGATCAGCGCCTGGCACCGCTCCAGGTCGCGGGTCAGGCTGCCGCCGAATTTCAGCACGATGTCGACGCCGTAATCGACGAAGCCCTTGATCGTCTGGGTCCGCATCGCCGCCTCCCTCAATTCGTCGCCGTGCCGTGCCGCGCGGCCTCGGCCCGCAGCTCGGGCAGCGCGCTCCACACCTTCTCGAAGGCGTCGGCATAGGCATGCATGGCGGTGTCATCGTTCGGCGGCGCCACCTCGGACAAGTAGAACATCGTGTCCAGCAGCGTCCGGGTGTTCGGGAAATCGGCCAGCGACCAGCGGTCGCGCCAGAACGGCAGATGCTCCCATACCGGCTTGCGCAGCCACACCCAGACCGGCACGCCCTCGGCCTGCAGCAGCTCGACGATCAGGTCGCGCGCCGCCGGCCCCGGCGGCAGGCCCAGCCGGGCCGGATCGATCCGCAGCGGGACGTTGAGGAAGGAGTTGCGCGGCCGGCCGATGTCGTACAGTGGCAGCAGGCCGGCCAGGCGGTCGGTAAGCACGGCCGCGTTCTGGCGGCGCTGGGCCAGCTGCTCGTCCAGCTCCGGCAGCCGGCTGAGCGCGACCGAGGCCGAGAACACGTTGGGCCGGTAGTTGTAGCCGGCGGTCATCGGCGAGAACACGCGTTCGCCATTCCGGGCCGAGCTGGTCAGCGACACCCGGTCGACATGCTCGATCAGCCCGGGATCGGCGGTGCAGAGCAGGCCGAGTTCGCCGGCGCCGAGATGCTTCGCGCCGTTGCCCGACAGGGCCAGGGCGTCGCTGTCGAGCGGCGCCCCGCCGTCGCGGCTGCACGTCACCGCGATCGACTGGGCGGAGTCGTCGACCAGCCGGACCCGGCCGGTGGCCCGGACCGCGGCCCGCAGCTCCGGCGCCGGGATGGGATTGCCGAACAGATGGGTGATCAGCACCGCAGCGGTGTCGCCGGAGAGGGCCCGGGCCGCCGCCGCCTGGTCGATCGCCGCATCGGCCAGAGACACGTCGACGAAGACCGGCTCCAGCCCGGCGAATGCGATCGGGCCGATCGCACCGGGCCAGTTCAGCGCGGCGGCGATCACCTTCGTCGCCTGCTGCCGCGCTCCCTGCTCCCGCGCATAATCCAGCGCCACATGGATCGCCGCGGTCCCGGTCGACACCGCGCGCACCGTCCAATGGCCGGTCCAGGCCGCGAAATCCTGCTCCAGGGCGGTCACCACCGGATGGTTGACCCGATGGTACTTGCCGCTGCGGATCACCCGGTTGAGCGCCGCCAGATGGCCGCTATGAGAGGCCGGCCAGGACACGACCAGGTCCTCCGGCACCGCCCGCTGGCCGCCGAACGCCGCCAGTTGCGCCTTCGCCGAAGGTGCTCCCGGCCGGGCATAAGCCAGCGCGGCGGAACTCGCATCATCCTTGAGCAGCATCGTCTTCTCCAGATCAGTATTATTCAGAATAAATCGAAAGCATTTTGCGCAAATATTGCACCGCAATTGCTCCCGTCGAATGATCTAGAGGTTACTGTAATTAAACTGTCAAAATATTTAAGAAGAATATGCGAAATATATTCGGCCTATTTACTGCTTATCGATGATGATTAATGGATGACTGGATCGCAACCTGACTCGGCCGGATGACACGCCCCCTCCCGATCCCCCCCGCCGCAGGCGCGGTGCTGCTGATGGCCGCCAGCGCGGCGCTGGCCCCCCTGGCCGATGCCGCCGGCAAGGACCTGGTCGCCGCCTATGCCGCGGTGCAGATCGCCTGGATGCGGTTCGCCGTCCACGCCGTGCTCGCGGGCGGCGCGGCCGTCGCCGCCGAGGGCGGCCTGGCGGCGCTGCGCCCCACCCGGCTGCAGCTGCTGCGGGGATGCGCGCAATTCGCCTCCTCGCTGTGCCTGCTGTGGGCCCTGGCGCTGCTGCCGCTGGGGGCGGCGCTGGTCATCGTCTTCACCGCGCCGCTGCTGCTGCTGCTCGCCCGCGGGCAGGTTGACCATGTTCGGCGCCTGGTGATCGACGCCCGAGAACGGGTACAGCGGATGCTGGAAGAAACTGCACATCAGC
>NZ_JBCNNF010000130.1:0-16392 GCF_039594555.1 Inquilinus sp. | reverse complement strand
GTACGGCACGGGCGCGCTGGGCCAGGGCCTGGCGCACCAGATGGGCGTAGCGGACGAAGGCGAGGCCGGGATCCGCGGCGGGGGGCTGGTCCTCAGCGGCCTCGGCCGGGGGCTGGTCCGCGGCCGCCTGGGCGGCGAGGGCGCGGGCGCCCGCCGCCTCGGCCAGCTGCATGCCGATCTCGGCCAGGCGCGTGAGCATCTCGCATTGCTGCAGCGCGCAGCCGCGGCCATAGGCCTGGACATCGAAATCGGCAGCGATCTCCCTCATGGAACATATCATGAACGAAATGGGGCGCGAGCGCAACGGACTTTGTGTTTGGTGACTTGGAAGGGAGAGAGGGTGCGTGTCCGGCCCGATGGCGGAACGCGCTGCCGGATCGCCAATTCGCTCTTGGGTTCACGGTGGGAAAGGGCCACCGACAGGCGACCCTTTTTCCCCCATCCGCCTCCAACCAGATTGGCCGAACCGACTCTACGCGTGCCCGACCGGCCGCCCGCCGAGCCAGCTCAGATACTCGTATTTCGGGCGCAGCAGCTCCATGTCGCGCTCGAACTCCGGCAGGGCGTAGTCGACGGCGGCGGCGTCGCCGCCCTCGATCAGGGGCGCATGCTCCGGGTCCGCGGCGGCCAGCAGGTCGGCGATCTCCTCATGCGCCGAAGGCTCGGCATCGGCATGGGTCTCGCCCTCGTCGATGTGCAGCTCGCCCACCGCCCGCTTGATCGCGGCCAGCTGCAGCCCGTTCGGGGCCTGGCCGTTGCGCCAGCGCGCCAGCCACGCCTCCAGCTGGTTCATGGCGTAGCGCAGCTCGTCATCGCGGTCATTGGCGGGCAAGGTTGGGGCGGGCATGGTCCTGTCCCTCGGATGTGGCCCCAAGTGATGGGCATCCCTGGCCGGAACGGCAAGGGGGCATCGCTCGTGCGCCCCGATGACAACGTTGTCTTGACAGACTCATCGCTGCCCGCTTCTCCTTGGCACGGGGACGATGCCGATGGCCTCGCCCCGCCAAACCGACAACGCACCGGGCCGTCCGGGTCAGGCAGGGCCGGGTCAGACAGGGAGAAGATGATGACGAAGACTCTGGTCGGCCGCGCCGCCTGCTGCGCCGCTGTCGCGATCGCGGCCCTGGTGGCCGCCACCGGCGCGGCCGACGCCGCCGCGACCTGCATCAAGGGCGATCGCAAGCCGCCCTTCACCATCGGCTGGGCCAACATCTACTCCGTCCCCACCTGGATGAAGCAGACCGAAGGCACGATCAGCAAGGAGGTGGACGCGCTGAAGGCCAAGGGGCTGGTCGACAAGCTGGTGATCACCGACGCCCAGGGCAACGCCAACACCCAGATCCAGCAGGTCCAGTCGATGATCGACGCCGATGTCGACGCGATCATCCTGATCGCCGGGTCGGCCACGGCGCTGGACCGGGTGATCGCCGATGCCTGCGACAAGGGCATCGCGGTGATCAACTTCGACAGCCTGGTGCAGACCGACAAGGTGACCGCCAAGCTGAACACCGACTCGGCGGATTGGGGGAAGCAGGCCGCCGAATGGCTGGTGAAGCAGATCGGCGGCAAGGGCAAGATCATCGTCCTGAACGGCCCGGCCGGCATCTCGGTCAGCGACGACCGGCGCAAGGGCGCCACGCCGGTGCTGCAGGCCAATCCGGGGGTCGAGGTCCTGGCCGAGACCAACACCGACTACAATGTCGCTCCGGCGCAGGAGGCGGTGACCAGCCTGCTGTTCGCCAATCCTGAGATCGACGGCATCCTGTCGCTGGGCGGCGCGCTGTCGGCCGGCGCGATCCTGGCGATGGACCGGCAGGGCCGCGACTTCGTGCCGACCACCGGCGAGAACTACCGCCAGTTCCTCGAACTGTGGAAGCAGCACCACATGAAGGGCTGGGCGACGATGCAGCCGAACTGGCTCGGCGCGCTGGCGGTCTACACCGCGGTGCAGGCGCTGTCGGGCAAGGACGTGCCGGCCTTCGTCAAGGTGCCGCTGCCGGTGATCGACGACGCCAGCATCGACGGCTATCTGGCGCGGGCCGACCAGTTCCCGACCGACGGCTACATCTTCTCGGAATACGACACGGCGCTGTTCGACAAGCTGCTGGCGGCGAAGTGAGCATGACAGGCGGGGGCGGCGCCGTGACGGCGCCGCCCATTCAGGCCGCGCCTGTCCTGGCGGCGGAGGGGGTGTCGAAGGCCTTCTTCGGCAACCCGGTGCTGCGTGGCGTCTCGATCGCGCTGCATCCCGGCCGCGTCCATGCCCTGCTGGGCGAGAACGGGGCCGGCAAGTCGACGCTGATCAACATCCTGTCCGGGGCGCTGCGGCCGGATGGCGGGTCGCTGAAGGTGGATGGCCGCAGCGCCGGCCACCTGACTCCGCGCGAGGCGCAGCGCGCCGGCATCGCCGTGGTGCAGCAGGAGCTGAGCCTGGCGCCGCACCTGTCGATCGCCGAGAATATCGGCCTCGGCGCCTATCCGCGGCGGCTCGGGCTGATCGATTACGGCGCCCTGGCGGAGCGGGCGCGGGCGGCCTGCGACCTGGTCGGTCTGGACGAGCCGCTGGATCTGCCGGTCGACGCCCTGGCGCTGGGCCGCCGGCAGATGGTCGAGATCGCCAAGGCCCTCTACCGCAAGCCGCGCGTGCTGATCCTGGACGAGCCGACCTCCTCGCTGTCGGCGCATGAGGCGCAGACCCTGGCCCGGCTGGTGCGGCGGCTGCGCGACGAGGGTGTCGCCGTCCTCTACATCTCCCACCGGCTGAACGAGGTGCTGGACCTCTGCGACCACGCCACCGTGCTGAAGGACGGCAGCCGCACCGCCGACCGGCCGCTCGCGGGAGTCGACCCGGAAGGGCTGGTGCGGCTGATGGTCGGGCGCGATCCCGGCGACCTGTTCCCGGCCTGGCAGCCGAGCGCGCAGGCGGAGACGGCGATCGAGATCAAGGGCTTCCGGGCCGGGGCGGCGCGGGAGGTCGACCTGACCGTGCGCTACGGCGAGGTGGTCGGCATCGGCGGGCTGGTGGGGCAGGGGCAGGAGGATCTGCTGCTCGGCTTGATCGGCGCCCTGCCGGCGGCGGCCGATACCGCGCGCATCGGCGGCGCCGGCCGGCCCTTCGGCAAGGTGACGGAGGCGACGGCGGCAGGCCTCGCCTACATCCCCGCCGACCGCAAGAAGGAGGGGCTGCTGCTGCCGCACAGCATCGCCTTCAACCTGCTGCTGCCGACCCTGGCGCGGCCGGCACGCGGCCTGCGCGACCGGGCGGCGGAGGCGGCGACCGTCGCCGACCTCGCCAAGCGCCTGACCATCAAGGGCGACACGGCGCGGCCGGTGCAGGCGCTGTCCGGCGGCAACCAGCAGAAGGTGGCGCTGGCCAAGTGGCTGCCGCTGGCGCCGCGCATCCTGCTGCTGAACGACCCGACGCGCGGCGTCGATGTCGAGACCAAGCGGGAGATCTACGTCATGCTGCGGGCGCTGGCGGCGCAAGGGAAGGCGGTGGTGCTGCTCAGCTCCGACACGCCGGAGCTGGTGCATCTCTGCGACCGGGTGGCGGTGATGTTCGCCGGCCGCACCGTGGCGACGCTGGAGCGGGCCGGCATCAGCGAGGAGGCGATCGTCGGCGCCGCCATGGGCGTCGCCGCGCCGGGGCTGGCGGCATGAGCGCGAGCCTCTATCGGTCGATCCAGGGCCGCCGGCACCAGGGGCTGCGAGGGTTGTACCTGATCGTGGCGCTGTTCCTGGCGCTGTATGTCGCGCTGTTCCCCGGGCTGGTCAGCGTCGAGGGCGTCGCCAAATTCACCCAAAACTGGTTCCCGCTGGCGCTGGTGGCGATGGCCCAGGCGATGATCATGCTGACCGGCGGCATCAACCTCGCCGTCGGCGCCATGGTCAGCCTCGGCGCCGTGGTCGCCGCCACCAGCTTCGACGGGCTGCTCGGCGTGCCCGGCGGGGTTCTGGCCGTGGCCGCGATCGGCCTCGCGGTCGGGGCCGGGGCGGGGGGGATCGTGGCGGTCTTCCGGCTGCCGGCGATCATCGTCACCCTGGCCGGGTCCTTCATCCTCGGCGGCGCGGCGCTGCTGGTGCTGCCGCGGCCGGGCGGCGACGTGCCGGACTGGCTGTCGGAGCGGCTGGCGGGCCACCAGCCGGTGGCGGCGCTGCTGCTGGTGCTGCTGGCCGTCGCCTGGAAGCTGTATCTGGCGACGCCGATCGGCCTCGGCCTCTACGCCGCCGGCGACAACCCGGTCGGCGCCTACCGCTCCGGCGTGCCGGTCGACCTAGCCAAGGTCGTGGCCTATGCCGTCAGCTTCATGCTGGCCGCGCTGGCCGGGCTGTTCGTGGCGGCGCAGACCGGGTCGGGCGACCCGGTGATCGGCACGCCCTTCACTCTCAACTCCATCGCCGCGGCGGTGCTGGGCGGGGTCGGCTTCCTCGGCGGGGCCGGCACCATGCGCGGCGCCATCGCCGGCAGCCTGCTGCTCAGCGTCATGATCAACGTCATGTTCTTCCTCGGCTTTCCGCCCGTGGCGCAATACATCGCCCAGGGGTTGATCATCGTCGGCGCCGTGGCGCTGCCGCAGATCCATCAGCGCTGGAGGCGGGCATGACCGCGATCGCGACCAGGCTGCCCGCGATCCTGCGGCACAAGGTGGTGCTGGCCTGGCTGGTGGTGGCCGTGGTCTGGGTCGCCGCCAGCCTGCTGACCCGCGGCTTCGGCGCCTATGGCCATCTGCGCTACCTGCTGGAGCTCGCGGCCGTGATCGGCCTCGTCGCCGCCGGGCAGACGCTGGTGGTGATCGGCGGCGGCATCGACCTCGCCGTCGGCGCGGTGATCACGGTGACGGCGATCCTGCTGCCGCTGCTGTCTGTGGCCTGGGACTCGACCGGCCTGGTCGGGGTGGCGGCGACGCTGCTGGTGGCGGCCGGGATCGGCTTCCTCAACGGCCTGGGCATCGCGGCCCTCAGGGTCCATCCGCTGATCATGACCCTGGCGATGGCGACGCTGCTGCAGGGCCTTCTGGTGATCGTCGCCGGCGGCAGCGCCATCACCGTGCGCAACCCGGTGGTGGAATGGCTCGGCTCCGCCCGCCCGGCCGGGGTGCCGGTCGGCATCCTGCTGTGGCTCGCGGTCTCGGCCGGGGTGCTGGTGCTGCTGCACCGCACCGCGGCGGGCGCCCGGGTCTTTGCCCTCGGCACCAGCCCGCTGGCGGCGCGGCTGTCCGGCGTCGATATCGGGCGGACCACAGTGCTGCTCTATACGCTGAGCGGGCTGATGGCGGGCATCGCCGGGGTGCTGGTGCTGGGCATGAACCGGCAGGGCTATGTCGGCATCGGCGACCCGTATCTCCTGACCTCGATCGCCGCGGTGGTGCTGGGCGGCACCTCGATCCTGGGCGGGCGCGGCACCTATGCCGGCACCATCCCCGGCGCGATCCTGCTGGTCACCATCACCGCGCTGATCACCGTGGTGAACGCCTCGCCCGGCTGGCGCAGCATCCTGTTCGGCGGGCTGATCCTCGGCCTGCTGCTGCTCTCGGGGCGCGAGGCGCGGCGCTAGGCGGCGGGGTAGGCGTCCCGGCACACCGCGGCGACGGTCTGGCGCAGCCAGCGATGGGCGGGGTCGCCGTCCAGGCGCGGATGCCACTGGGCGCAGATCGCGATCTCCGGCGTCGGCACCGGCAGGTCGAAGCCCTGCAGGCCGGCATCGGCGCGATGGCGGGTCAGGGCATTGCCCAGGCTCAGCCGTGGCGCCAGCGCGACCAGGTCCGACGTGTACGAGACCTGCAGCGCATTGGTGTAGGCGGGCACCACCAGGACCACGGCCCGTTTCAGGCCCAGCCGCGCCAGCGCGTCGTCGACCGGGCCGTGGGCCTGGCCCCGGCGCGAGGCGACGACATGGCGGCAGGCGGCATAGCGCTCCGCCGTCGGGCCCTCGCCGGCCAGAAGCGGATGCCCGGCGCGGCAGACGCCGATGAAGCGGTCGCGGAACAGCAGCTGGGTCCGCACCTCCGGCGCCGAACGGCCGACCACCCCGATCTCCAGGTCGATCGACCCGTCGCGCAGCGGTTGCGCGTCCTTGTCGGGCTTCGGCGCGAAGCGCAGCCGGACGCCCGGCGCAGCCTTGAGAAGCGCGGCCGCCAGCGGCGCGGAGAGGAGATCGACGAACCCCTCGCCGGCGCGCAGGGTGAAGGTCCGGTCGAGGGAGGCGAGGTCCAGCCGGCCGGCCGGCGGCCGCAGCACCGCCTGCGCATCCCGCGCCAGCGCCGGGACGCGCCCGGCCAGTTCCTCCGCATAGGGCGTGGGCACCAGGGCGCGGCCGGCCTGCACCAGCAACTGGTCGCCGGTCGCTGACCGCAGCCGGGCCAGCGTGCGGCTCATCGCCGAGGGGCTGAGTCCGAGGCGGCGGGCCGCCCCGGTCACGCTGCGCTCCGCCAGCAGCGCGTCCAGCGCCACCAGCAGGTTCAGATCCACGCCTTGCATCGGCGCAGGATAGCCGGGCATGGCCTGCAGGCAAGGCGCCTGATGCAATCGTTCATTGAGCCCTATGCGTCTGGTGCAAGACCGGGTGGGCGATCATATCGCCGGCTGACCGCAGCAGCGAAAGCACGCCCATGCCCATCGATCACACCCCCGCCATCCTGCTCATCGGCGCGTCGCGCGGCCTCGGCCTCGCCATGGCCGCCGAATTCCTGGCCCATGGATGGACCGTCGTCGGCACGGTCCGGGCCGGCTCGGGCCGGACCCGGCTGCACGACCTCGCCGACGCGCATGAGGGTCGTGTCGCGATCGAGACCGTCGACATCTGCGAGCCGGACCAGGTCGCGGCGCTCCGCGCCCGGCTGGCGGGCCGGGCCTTCGACATCCTGTTCGTCAACGCCGGAGTCACCAACGACCTGCGGGAGACGATCGCGGAGGTGACGACAGAGGAGTTCATCCGCGTCATGGTGACCAACGCGCTGAGCCCGCTGCGGGTGATCGAGGCGCTGCAGGACCTGGTGTCCCCGGCGGGGCTGATCGGCGTGATGTCGTCGGGGCAGGGCAGCGTCGGCGGCAACGAGACCGGGATGCGCGAGGTGTATCGCGGCAGCAAGGCGGCGCTGAACATGTTCATGCGCAGCTATGCGGCCCGCCGCGCCGCCGATCGCCGCGCCATGGTGCTGATGGCGCCGGGCTGGGTCCGCACCGACATGGGCGGCCCCGACGGAAGGCTGTCGATCGAAGAGAGCGTGCCGAAGCTGGTGCAGGTCCTGCTGGCGAAGCGGGGCAGGCCGGGCCTGGAATATCTCGACTATCTGGGCCGCACCGTCCCCTGGTGAAGTATCGCCCCTCTCGCTTACCGACACCGTCATTGCGAGCGCAGCGAAGCAATCCATGCAGCAGCACGAGCGGGACCATGGATTGCTTCGTCGGCTTCGCCTCCTCGCAATGACGGTGAGGAGAGGCGAGCTTCAGCGGGATCCGGCCGAAAGAGCCTAGATCCGATAAAGCCGGCGGGCGTTGTCGTGGAACAGGGCCCGCTGCTCGGCCGGGGGCAGGTCGGCGGTGAAGGCCTTGAAGCCGTCCCAGACATGGTCGAAGGCGGCGTGCAGCCCGGCCACCGGGAAGTCGCTGGCGAACAGCGACCGGCCGGGGCCGAAGGCGTCGAGGCAGGTCAGCACCACCGCGCGCAGGCTCTCCGGCGTCCAGTCGTGGTCATAGGCCACCAGGTCCGAGATCTTGAGATGGACGTTCGGCTCGCGCCCCAGCGCCGCCAGGCCGGCGCGCCACCGGGCCATGCCCTCCGGGTCGCGGTCGGCCGGGCTGCCGCAATGGTTCAGGATGAAGGTCTGGCCCGGGAAGTCGCGCACCAGCCGCAGCGCATCCGCCATCTGTCCGGGATAGATCATCAGGTCGAAGGACAGGCCATGCCCCTCCAGCCGCGCCAGGCCGCGGCGCCAGGCCGGGTCGTCCATCCGGTCCGGCCTGGTGACGAAGCTGCGCGCCGGGTCCGGGTGCCAGCTCAGGATGTCGCGGATGCCGACGACGCGCGGGAAGGCCGCCTGCCGCTCCAGCAGCGCCGGCGCGTCCGGGGAGTCGAGCGGCACATGGGCGACGTAGCGCGCGGCGATGCCGCGGCGGTCGTCCAGCGTCTCCAGCCACTCCGTCTCCGCCACCGGGTCGGCCGGGTCCCAACTGGCCTCGATATGCACGGTCGCGACCACCCGCTGGTTGCGCGCATCGGCCCGGTAATCCGCCGGCAGGTAGTTGCGGCGCAGCGGCGCGTTGTCGCCGAACACCATCTCGCCCCGCGCCGGGCGCAGCCAGGGATGGCGGTCCATCGACAGGTCCCAGAGATGGTGGTGCGCGTCGATGATCGGGCCGTCATAGGGCTGGGTCACGAGGCCTCTCCTGCAGGGCGTCCAGCCTGTGCCGGATCGATGACAACGTTGTCTTGACAGATAGCCCGCCGCTGCCGTCTATGGAAGTCCAATGACGGGGACCAGGACAGGGAAGGGGCGGGGGTCGTGGCCGACGCGATGATCACGCGGGATGCGGAGATGCTGCATGACGGGATCCGGGGCGTGCCCCCCGGCGCCGGGCCGATCCCGCTCGACGCCGTGGCGGCGCAGGGCTGGCACCCGGCCGAAGGCGCCATGTCGCTGCCGGTGCTGACCCTGGACGAGGAGGCCTTCGCCGGCAACCGGGCGCTGATGCTGCGCTACGCGGCGGAGCAGGGGGCGGCGATCGCCCCGCATGCCAAGACGCCGATGGCGCCGGCCCTGGCGGCCTCGCTGGTCGCGGCCGGGGCCTGGGGCACCACGGTGGCCGATATCCGCCAGGCCGCGGTGATGCTGCGCGCCGGGCTGAACCGGCTGCTCCTGGCAAACCAGGTCGGCGGCCCCGGCGGCGCCCGCCGCCTGGCCCGGCTGCACGAGGCCTATCCCCGGGCCGAGCTCTACGCCTTCGTCGATTCCCCCGAGGCCGGGGCGGCGCTGGACGCCGCCTGGGACGAGGCGCGGCTGTCGCCGCTGCCGGTGCTGGTCGAGGTCGGGGCCGGCCGCGCCGGCGCCCGCGACCTGGCGGCGGCGGAGCGGGTGATCGCCGCGGTCAAGGCCAGCGACGGCCGGCTGCGCCTGGCCGGCATCGGCGCCTATGAGGGCGCGGCGGCGACCGCGGATGCGGAGCGGACGAAGGCGGCAATCACCGATCTCGCCGCGCTGGCGGCGGAGGCGTTCCGCAAGGTCCGCGCCGCGGTCGGGCCGCAGGCGCCGCTGATCCTGACCGCCGGCGGCTCCACCTATTTCGACATGGTCGTGCAGCATCTCGGCCCGGTGGCCGCGGCCGACGGGAAGGCCCGGCTGGTGCTGCGCAGCGGCGCGATCTTCTTCCACGACCACGGCGTCTACACCCGCGGCCTGGCGGCGCTCGACGCCCGCCAGGGTTTCCGCCTGGGCGGCGCGGTGGCGAGCGCGTCGGACGGCTTCCGCCCGGCGCTGCGGATCTGGGCCGAGGTGCTGTCGCGCCCGGCGCCGGGCCTGGCCATCTGCGGCATGGGCATGCGCGACGTCTCCTTCGACCAGGATTTGCCGACGCCGCTGCGCCTGCACCGCGGCGGCCGCCCGCTGGCCGCCTTCGCCCGGCCGGAGGAGGCGCGGGTGATGAAGCTGAACGACCAGCACGCCTTCCTGGCGCTCGGCGCCGACAGCCCGGTCGCGGTCGGCGACGTGATCGAGTTCGGCATCTCCCACCCCTGCACCTGCCTCGACCGCTGGCGGGTGATCTGGGGCATCGACGGCCAGGGCCGCGTCCAGGCCGCCTATCCCACCTGCTTCGGCTGACATGCATACGGGTCTGTTCCACACCATCGATTTCGACGCCGACGGCAAGGTCCTGGACCATCTGGGGCTGCCCTTCTCGGTCGACCGGTCGCCCTATTTCCACGTCAAGGTCCCGGTCGCGCGGGTCAAGAACGGCGACGGGCCGCGGGTGCTGCTGCTGGCCGGCAACCACGGCGACGAATACGAGGGCGAATTCGCCCTGGCCCGGCTGATCCGCCGGCTGGACCCCGCCCGGATCAAGGGGGCGGTGACCATCCTGCCGATGACCAACGCGCCGGCGGTGCGGGCGTCCAGGCGCTGCTCGCCGCTCGACGGCGGCAACCTCAACCGCGCCTTCCCGGGCGATCCGGACGGCACCCCGACCCAGCGCATCGCCCATTTCCTGGAGCAGGAGCTGTTCCCGCGCCACGACGTGGTGTTCGACCTGCATTCCGGCGGCACCTCGATGGCGCATCTGCCCTGCGCCCTGATCGAGCGCCAAGCCGATCCGGCGCGGCAGGAGCGGGCGGTGGCGCTGATGCGGGCGCTGGGCCTGCCCTGGGGCTTCATCGCCGATAACGGGCCGGCGGCCCCGACCTCGATGGGCGCCGCGGCCCGGGCCGGCATCATCGGCCTGTCCGGCGAGTTCGGCGGCGGCGGCACGGTGACCCCGGCGACGATGCGCGGCGCCTCGGCCGCGATCGACGCCCTCCTGCTGGCGCTCGGCGTCACCGACGCGCCGCTGCTGGGCCCGGCGCCGGTGGCCGGGCCGATGCGCCTGCTCTCGCTCGCCCGGCACAGCCAGGCGATCTACGCCACCGCGCCGGGCTGGTTCGAGCCGGCGGTCGAAGTCGGGGCCGAGGTCGAGGTCGGGGACCTGGCCGGCTGGTACCACGATCTTGACCGGCTGGAGGTGACGGAGCAGCCGCTGCGCTTCGCCGAGGCCGGGGTGGTGATCTCGCACCGGTTGCACAGCCGGTGCGAACCGGGCGACTGTCTGATCCAGGTGGCCGAGGTGCTGGACGCTGGCCGGTAGAGGAGGGGTGCGGATGACGGAGTCGGAGAAGCGGCCACCCCGCATCGACGAGGTCGCGCGCATCGCCGGGGTGTCGCCGATCACCGTGTCCCGCGCCCTGCGCCAGCCGGAGAAGGTGGCGGAGGAGAAACGCCGCCGCATCCAGGCCGCGATCGAGCAGACCGGCTACGAGCCCAACCAGGACGCGATCCGCCTACGCTCCGGCGGCCGGCCGGCGGCCGCGGCGTCGACCCTGGTGACCGCTTTCGTCTCCAACATCGCCAATCCGCAATTTTCCCGCGCCGTGCGGGCCTGCGCCGAGGTGCTGGAGCCGGCGGGCTACCGGCTGATGGTGGGCGAGACGGCCTATTCCTATGCCCGCGAGACGGCGCTGATCCAGTCGCTGCGCGACCTGCGGCCGGCCGCGGTGCTGTTCACCGGCGTGATCGAGCTGGAGGAGAACCGCGAGGCGCTGCGCGCTCTGGGCGTGCCGGTGATGGAGACCTGGGCCTATCCGCAGGATCCGATCGACATGCTGGTCGGCTTCTCGAATTTCGACGGCGGGCGGCTGGTCGGCGAGCATTTCGGCGAGCGTGGCTATCGCCGTGTCGCCTATGTCGGCCGCGGCGGCGGGCGCGGCGTGCTGCGGCTGCAGGGCTTCAAGGAAGGCCTGGCCAAGCACGGGCTGCGGCCGGCGCTGGAACTGCCGGTCGAAGGCCCGGCCGGGCTGGCCGAGGGCCGCAAGGCCATGGCCGCGCTGCTGGAACAGGATGACGCGCCCGACGCCGCCTTCTTCGGCAACGATTTGCTGGCGATCGGTGCGATGGTCGAGGCGCGGCGCCGCGGCCTGGCCGTGCCGGGCGACCTGGCCGTCGCCGGCTTCGGCGACATCGAGCTGGCGGAGGCGCTGGAGCCGGGGCTGACCACAGTGCGCATCGACAGCGACGACATCGGCCGCCGCGCCGGGCAGATGCTGCTGACCCGCCTCGGCGGCGGGACGCCCGAGAGGGGCATCGAGCTGGTGGACCTCAGCCTGGTGGTCCGCGCCAGCGCCTAGGAAAACGGGGATGCGCGGTGGGCAGTCCGCGCATCCCCGTCGGCCGGGCGCGATGTCAGCCAGGAGGGAAGATGAAGGCCTGCGATCCGTCGCATCCGGTCATCCGTGCCCCGCCGGCCGGCCTCAGAAGGCCAGGTTGATGCCGGTCAGCAGGTTGGCGTTCTCGAAATCCTTGCCCTCGCGGAAGTTCTGCTTCTCGTAAATCAGCTCCGCATAGGTGTTGAGCCCCGGGGCGATGGTGTAGGTCAGGTTCGCGCCGGCGATGTGGTTGTCCTTGAGGTCGGTCGCACCCGTGTTCGGCTGCGTCAGGCCGTTGTCGTTGCCGGCCCAGGTGTAGGCGTAGGACACCGAGGCCAGGAACGGCCCCCAGGCGTAGCTGACGTCGCCGACGATCGAATCCACCGACTTGTCGGTCAGGTACAGGGTGGAATAGTGGGTCCAGTCGACGCTGGCGGCAATCCCGCCCGACTTGACCCGGCCGCCCAGGGTGTAGGCCTCGAGGTCGTGATGCTCCGGATTGTTGTCGGTGGAGACGCCGTTGCCGTAGGCCGCCGTGGCGGCAACCCGCAGGTCGACGCCGCCGCCGATGTCGCCCTCCCAGTTCGCGCCGCCGGTGACGACGTTCTCGTACAGCGTGCTGGCGTCGTTGATCAGGTCGTTGCGGCCGCCATTGCCGGCATGGGTCGCGCCGCCCACGACGGGCGTGAAGTCGACGCCGAAGCTGAAGCCGCTGATCGTCGGCGAGGTGTATTTGATCCGGGTGTCCTGGTTGGTCAGGCCGCCGAGATAGGTCGGGTCGATCGAGTAGAAGTTGCCGCCGCCGAGCGGGAAGTCGCCGTCCAGCAGGTCGCCGAAATCGCCGCCGCCGGCGCCGATGTCGCCGGCCAGCTCGTCATGCGCGTAGACATAGCCGAAATCGTCGGCGATGGTCGGCGCGTCACCGAAGGTGATGGTGCCGAAGCTGCCCTTCACATAAGCGTAGACGCGTGAGACCTCGACATTGTCGCGCCGGTTGACCGAGTCGAAGCGGATGCGGCCGCCGTATTCGAGGCCGGAATCGGTGACGTTCTTGATGTCGAAGATCAGCCGCGCATTGGTCTGGAAGTCGTAGTCGCGGTCGAATTGCGAGTGCTGAGTATCGGTCAGCACCAACGCGGACTGCGCGGCGATGAAGCCGCTGATCTTCAGCTGCAGACCGGACGTCACATTCTGGTCGGCAGCCGAGGCCGGCATCGCGCCGATCAAGGCGGCAGCGGCCAGCGCCGTTCCGCCCAGCAGGACCTGCTTCATGTTTTTCCCTCCCGGGGTCCATGTCGCCGGAGACAGGCCGGGCTGGCCTGGAAACGGGCCAGCCGGGTCCTTGCGACGCCCGGAACCGTAGGCCTCGCCTCGGATCGTCACATACATACAAAAATGTATATTTTGATCTCAGGCCGGATCCGTTGCCGGGAGGCCACACCCCCGGCCGCGGTCGATCGCAATGGGCCCGCCATCCGTCGCGTGGTTTTGCCCGACTTGACGCTTGACTCCGTCCATAGTGGACGACCACAATCAAAATCTCAGTTTCCAAGAAACGTTCGAATGTCGGGCCGGTCCACGGCTCGACATCATCCGATAGTGTGCAACGTGAGCATGGATCGGTGAAAAAGAAGGCATGATGTGCCGAAAATAGGCACAGCACCTTCTCTCGCCGGAATTGTGTCAGTTCTTCCAGAACAGGAAGGAAATGATACACAAGACGCCGCTCGAACCGTCGCTGTGGTACGCCACGGCGGCCCCGGCCCCCGAAACCACCGCGCTGGACGGCACCGTCGACGCGCCGGTCTGCGTCATCGGCGCCGGCTACACCGGCCTGTCCACCGCGCTGCATCTCGGTGAGCGCGGCATCGGCGCGGTGGTGCTGGAGGCGCAGCAGATCGGCCATGGCGGCTCCGGCCGCAACGCCGGCCACTGCACCCCGACCTTCCATGTCCATGAGATCGCGACTGTCCGGCGCATCCTGGGCGAGCCTTTCGCCGAACGGCTGATCGAGCGGCAGACCAACGCCGCCAACTTGGTCTTCGACATCATCCGCCGCTACGGCATCGACTGCGAGGCGGTGCAGACCGGCTATATCCACGCCGCCCACGCCACCGCCGCCCTGGCGAAGCTGGAGCGGCGCTGCCGGGAGTATGCCGAAGTCGGCAAGGCCACGCGGATGCTGGACCGCGAGGAGGCCCAGCGGCTGACCGGGTCGCCGCGCTTCTGCGGCGGCTGGATCCATCCGGAAGGCGGGCATCTCAACCCGCTCGGCTATGCCCGCGGCCTGGCGCGGGCGGCGATGTCGCGCGGCGCCCGGGTCTTCACCCGCTCGCCGGTCACCGCCATCCGGCCGCAGGGCGGGCGCTGGCGGGTGGAGACGCCGACCGGCGCGGTCCTCGCCGACAAGGTGGTGTGCGGCACCGGCGCCTATACCGACGGCTACTGGCCGGGGCTGGAGCAGAGCTTCGCCCGCCTCGGCGTCGCCGTTCTGGCGACCCAGCCGCTCGGCGATAACGTCCGCCGCACCATCGCGCCGGAGAACAACACCGTGGTCGACAGCCGGCGCGACATCTCGATCTGGAAATACGACAAGGACGGGCGGCTGGTGACCTCGCTGTTCGTCGAGGGACGGCGCGGCACCGACCCGGCCTACACCCAGGAACTGATGCGGCGGAAGCTGCAATGGCTGCTGCCTCAGCTCGGCGACATCGACTTCCAGTACAGCTGGACCGGCGCGCTCGACATGCAGCCGCGCACCTTCCCGCGGCTCTACGGTCTGGCGCCGGGCGTGGTCGCCTCGCTCGGCTATTCCGGCCGCGGCGTGCCGACCGGCACGATGATGGGCACGGTGCTGGCGGAGTGGGCGACCGGCACGAAGCCGCAGGACCTCGCCTTGCCGGTCGAGACGCTGCAGCGCGCGCCCGCCTATATGCGCTTCATGCCCCGCGCCATGCTGGCCTGGTCGCGGATCCGCGACCAGCGCGCGGCCCGCCGCGACGGCCTCGATCCGCCGCCCTTCTGACCATGTGGACCTGTGACGTGAACCACCCCACCGGAACCAAGGACGGCCATGCCCGCCACGAGCGATGGGCGGACCCGCCCACGGAGCAATCCGCAGATCCCGAAGACGATCGACTTCTCGGACATCGACTTCGACATCTTCACCGACCTGCTCAGCTTCTATGTCCGCACGGTGAACCTGCTGGTCAGCCGCGACCTGGACGAACAGATGGAGCCGCTGCAGGTGGCGGGCGGCACCGGCAAGATCTCGACGCTGCTGCTGGTCGGCCGCAATCCCGGCATCCGGCCCTCGGTGCTGGCGCATTTCATCCTCAAGGACCGCTCGGCGATGGGCCGGCTGCTGGACCAGATGCAGCAGGCCGGACTGGTCGAGCAGAAGATCTCGCCGGAGGAGCGCCGGGCGCGCGAGCTGTACCTGACCGGCAAGGGCCGCCGCCTGGCCGAGCAGGTGCGCGCCGTCGCCCGCCGCCAATCCGCCGAGTTCTTCTCGATGCTGAGCGCGGCGGAGCAGGCCGACCTGCTGCGGATCCTGCGCAAGATCTATGCCGGCTATGTCGAGCAGGCGCCGGTGGTGGAGTGAGCGTGCGCACCCCGCACTCGCTTCCTTTGAGTCCCCCCTCCCCTTGCGGGAGGGGGGCAGGGGGAGGGGTCTGCGCGCGTCCGCGCGCGAATGCGCATGGAGCGGGCCTCTCCACCCAGGACCTCCGCCGGTGTTCTGGGCCGGAGCCCGCTGCGACAACCCCCTCCCCCTATCCCCCTCCCGCGAGGGGAGGGGGGACTCGTTGGGGGTGGGCTGGGGGGTGGGAGCCTCTGACGGCCGATATTGACGGAGGCCGCCATGACTGACGCCCGCGTGGCCATGATCTCCGGCGCCGGCCGGGGCATCGGGGCCGAGATCGCGGCGGCCCTGGCCAGCGCCGGCTGGCGGCTCAGCCTCGGCGTGCGCGACCCGGCCTCCCTGACCCCGCCGGCGGGGGTCGACGCGCTGGTCCATCGCTTCGACGCCCGCGACCCGGACTCCGAGCGGCTGTGGGCCGAGGCCACGGCCGAGCGCTTCGGCCGGATCGATGCGATCATCGCCAATGCCGGCATCATGATCCCGAAGACGGTGATCGCGGCCGACGATGCCGACCTCGACGACCTGATCCAGGTCAACGTCAAGTCGCCGCTGCGGCTGGTGCGGGCCGCCTGGCCGCATCTCGTCGCCTCCGGCCATGGCCGGGTCGTCACCATCGCCTCGCTGTCGGGCAAGCGGGTGAAGTCGGCGACCTCGGGCCTCTACGCCGTCAGCAAGTTCGCGGCGCTGGCAATGACCCACGCCATCCGCCATGCCGGCTGGGACGAGGGCGTGCGCGCCACCGCGATCTGCCCCGGCTTCGTCGCCACCGACATGGCGGCGGGGCTGACCAACCGGCCGCCCGAGGCGATGACCCAGCCGCAGGACGTGGCACGAATCGTCGCCTTCCTGCTGGACCTGCCGGACA
>NZ_JBCNNF010000013.1:0-36662 GCF_039594555.1 Inquilinus sp. | reverse complement strand
ACCAATGGCAACCGGCTGCTGATGCTGGCGATCTCGATGAACCGGCTGGTCCTGGCCGACGACCTGCTCGACGCCGGGGCCGACCCGGCCCTCACCAACGACAAGGGCTGGGGGCCGCTGCACGACATCGCCTATGGTGGTGGTCGTGGCGACCGTGAGGCGCGGCTGGCCCTGCTCGACCGGTTGATCGCGGCCGGCGGGTCAGTCGAAGCAGAGGCTTACTGGGACGGCGGCACGCCGCTGGCGGTGGCGCTGTTCTGGGGCCACGCGGCGATGGCGGAACGGCTGGCGGCGGAGGTGGTGGCGCCGCTGAACCTGCGCATCGCCGCCGGCCTCGGGCGGATGGACCTAGTCGGGCTGTTCTTCGCGGCCGATGGCACTCTGCGGCCGGAGGCGGGATACCATCGCGGCTTCTACCGGCCGCATAGCGGCTTCCCGGAATGGCACATGACCGGCGCAGCGCAGGAGGTGCTGGACGAGGCGCTGACCTGGGCGGCCCGCGGCGGGCGGATCGAGGCGATGGCAGCGCTGCTGGCTCGCGGCGCCGATATCAACGGCGTGCCGCACAACGGGGCGGCGCTGCACTGGGCACTGCTGTGCCATCGCGCCGAGGCGGTGGAGTGGCTGCTGGCGCAGGGAGCGGATGTCGACCGGCGCGCCATCTGGGGCGACACCGCCGACGTCACGCCGCTGCACATGGCGGCCGGCTGGGCCAACGATCCCCGCGCGGCCCGGCTGCTGCTGCAGCACGGAGCGGACCCGGCCGTCCGCGACCGGACCTACAACAGCACGCCGTTCGGCTGGGCCGAGCATTTCGGTCATCCCGAGGTGGCGGCCGTGCTGAAGGGCGATTCGCAGAGCGAGGCTTAAGGCGCCGACCGGTCCGGGGAGCCTTAGGCCTCGGACCGGCAGCCCTCACGCGGTCCGATCGCGCAGCCGGCGCAGCAGCGACAGGGTGTAGAGCAGGACGAACAGGTAGATGAACAGCTCCTGCTGCTCGGCGGCACGATAGGGCTTAGGGCCCTGGCCGAAGCCGAACAGGTGCAGCCATTCCGGCAGGATCGTCACCAGCACCAGCACCGCCGCGGTGAAGCCGGCGAAGGTCGGCATCAGCCACCAGGGACGGGCGATGCGCAGCCGGCCGGTCAGGGCCGTCACCAGCGGATAGAGCATGCCGCCGACATAGATCGCGGTCTCCAGCAGCGCCCGCGGCTTCTGATCGAACCAGGCGGAGGTGTTGTGCAGGTTGGTCTCCTGCTGGTCGTTGGCCTGGGCGAACCAGCCCTCGGCGGCCCAGCCGATATAGTGCTGGCCCCAGCTGATCTCCTCGCCGAGCATGTAGAACGACCCCAGCGCCAGGAGAGCCGCCCAGATCGTCAGGCCGCGATCCCGCGCGGCGCGGGCGCGCCCGAACAGGACCAGCCCGGCGATCAGCGACAGCAGCAGGATGGCCGCCTGGGAGTTCTCGAGCACGCCGAGCTCGCCTTCGAGCACGGTGATGCGCAGATCGGGACGGAGAGTGAGGGCGAGGCTGAAGGCCAGGAACAGGACGAGCGGCAGGATGACGGTGATGCCGAAGGGCAGATCATCGGCCGCCCGCGTGCGGGACGGGGCAAAGGTAACCAATGAAAACTCCAAGAACCGATGCCCCTCGGCCCTGGTGTTACGGAATTATGACGGCCGTGTCGACCCGCAATTCCCGGCTGTGGCGGATGGCTGCCGGCTCACTCCACGGGCGAGTCATCCTCTCCGCCGATCGCATCCTGGACGGCATCGACGGCGGCGTCCTGTACGACGGAAGTGGCCGCGTCCTGCATGGCGTCGATCGTCGAGTCCTGGAGATCGCTGACCGGCTGCAGCGTGGCTTCGGCGGCCTGCCGTAGGGCGGCGAGCGCCGAATCGGCCGAGGCCAGCAGATGGCGGAAGCCCGAGATGCTCTCGCAGCGGACGCGCGGCGCCGGCGAGGCTGCCAGCGCCTGCTCGCAGCGTTCCAGGCTGCCGGCCAGAATCGCCACCGGTGCCGGGGCCGCGTCGTCGCCGTTGTCCTCGATCAGGTAGTAGACCGGCGTGATGGCCGCCCGGGCCACGATCGCCGCTGCGAAGATGATCACTGCCGATCGCATGCTCGGCCTCGCCGGTCGGTTTCGGGAGGGCCCGACCGTACACGCCGGGGCTGTCCGAAGGCCAGACCGGGATTGTCGCAAGGCAATGCCGGAGGCTTCGCGAAAGCCGCGCAGGAGGCCAAACTGTCCGGAAGGGCCGGAGTTGGCTGGGGGACTAGGATTCGAACCTAGGCTGGCGGAGTCAGAGTCCGCTGTCCTACCACTAGACGATCCCCCAGCGGCCGGCGGGAGGGTGTCTACCCCACCGATCTGCCCGTGTAAAGGCCTGTGTGAACGAACGGCAGCCATGCCGATACCGGATGCGACTCCCGGCCCATTTCCTCTTTGGCCGTGCCTGCGCTACAGTTCGATGAAGGGACGGAGGCGCCGTTCGAAAAGGGACGGACGGCCATGGAAGGAATGTCAGTGGTGGAGTCGATCGCGATCTCGGAGGCCACCGCGGCCGGCGATCGACGTCGGGCGGCGCGGCCCGAACCTCTTTACGCCGCGGTGGATCTCGGCACCAACAACTGCCGGCTGCTGATCGCGCGCGCCGCGATCGGCGGTTTCCAGGTGGTCGACGCCTTCAGCCGCATCGTCCGGCTGGGCGAGGGCGTCGGCGCGACCGGGCGGCTGCAGCCGGAGGCGATGCAGCGCACCCTGTCGGCGCTGCGTATCTGCGCCGCCAAGATCCGTCGGCAGAACGTGATCCTGTCGCGCGCGGTGGCGACCGAGGCCTGTCGCCAGGCCGACAATTTCCCGGCCTTCCGCGACCGGGTGCGGCGCGAGACCGGGCTGAGGCTGGAGATGATCCCGGCGGCGGAGGAGGCGCGCCTGGCCGCGGCCGGCTGCGCCCCGCTGCTGGACCCCGCGATCCCGCATGCCATCATCTTCGACATCGGCGGCGGGTCGACCGAGCTGACCTGGCTGAAGATCGATTCCGACGGCCATCCGGTGACGCTCGACGCGCTCAGCATTCCGCTCGGCGTCGTCTCGCTGGCCGAGCTGCATGGCGGCCACGAGGTCTCGCCGGAGACCTACGCGGCGATGAGCGCCACCACCGCCGCCGCCCTGGCCGGATTCGAGGCGCGCAACAACCTGCGCGGGCTGATCGCCCAGGGCCGGGTGCAGATGATCGGCTCCTCCGGCACCGTCACCACCCTGGCCGGTGTGCATCTCGGCCTGCCGCGCTACATTCGCTCCGAGGTCGATGGCTGCACCCTGAGCTTCGAGGAGGCGCGGCGCGCCAGCCGGATGCTGCTGGGCCTCGACTATGCCGGGCGGTCGTCCTATCCCTGCATCGGCCGCGACCGCGCCGACCTGGTGCTGGCCGGCTGCGCCATCCTCGAGGCGATCTGCGACACCTGGCCGGTCGGCAAGCTGCGGGTCGGCGACCGCGGCGTGCGCGAGGGCATCCTGTTCGACCTGCTGGCCGAGGCGCAGACGCGCCGCGCCTGACCATATCCGGGACCGATGAAGACACCGAAGAAGCCTGGATCCGCGGGCAGCGCCAGGGCAGGGGGGCCGAGCGGCCGCGGCAGCCGCGGCCTGACCGTGCGGGTGAAGACCGCCAAGCAGCGCACCCCATCCTCGACCCGCTGGCTGGAGCGCCAGCTCAACGACCCCTATGTCGCCGAGGCCAAGCGCCTGGGCTACCGCTCGCGCGCGGCCTTCAAGCTGCTGCAACTCGATGAGAAGCTGCAGCTGCTGCGCCGCGGCATGCGCGTGGTCGATCTCGGCTGCGCCCCGGGCGGCTGGGTGCAGGTGGCGCTGGAGCGGGTGGGGCCGGGCGGCAAGGTGGTCGGCATCGACTATCTCGGCATGGACCCGGTGCCCGGCGCGACCATCCTGGAGCTGGACTTCCTCGACCCGACGGCGCCGGACCGGCTGAAGGAGGCGCTGGCCGGCCCGGCCGACATCGTGCTCAGCGACATGGCGGCCCCGACCGTCGGCCACCCGGCGACCGACCATCTGCGCATCATGGCGCTGGCCGAGACCGCGGCCGACTTCGCCCTCGACGTGCTGGTGCCGGGCGGCGCCTTCGTCGCCAAGCTGTTCCAGGGCGGGGCGGAGAAGGACTTGCTCGACATCCTGAAGCGCAACTTCGCCAAGGTCCGCCACGTCAAGCCGGCGGCCAGCCGGCAGGACAGCTCCGAGGTCTATGTCGTGGCGACGGAGTTCAAGGGGCGGGAGTCCGGCGGATAGGCCGCGCCGGTACGTCCCGTCCGGCTCTCAAGATCCGCCCCACGCAAGGCTGGCCCCCTAGATCTGCGCTTCACAACGCCCGGAGGGGGGTTATATTGCGGCGCTTCCAAGCTCTGGGAGCCCTCACATGCAGTTCCGCGACGCCCTGACCTTCGATGACGTCCTGCTGGTCCCGCAGGCCTCGTCGATCCTGCCCGCCGAAGCGGACACGCGGACCAGGCTGACCAAGCGGATCGAGCTGGGCATCCCGCTGCTCTCCGCCGCCATGGACACCGTCACCGAGGCGCCGCTGGCCATCGCCATGGCCCAGGCCGGCGGCATCGGCGTGATCCACCGCAACCTCGACATCGACCGCCAGGCCGAGGAGGTGCGCAAGGTCAAGCGCTTCGAGAGCGGCATGGTGGTGAACCCGATCACCATCGGCCCCGATGCCAGCATGGCCGAGGCCCTGGCGCTGATGGACCGGCACGGCATCTCCGGCTTCCCGGTGGTGGAGAAGAGCGGCATGCTGGTCGGCATCCTGACCAACCGCGACGTCCGCTTCGCCAGCAACCCGGCCCAGCCGGTGCGCGAGCTGATGACCAAGGACAACCTGGTCACGGTGCGCGAGGGCGTCGGCAAGGACGAGGCCAAGCGCCTGCTGCACCAGAACCGGATCGAGAAGCTGCTGGTGGTCGACCAGGACTACCGCTGCATCGGGCTGGTCACGGTCAAGGACATCGTCAAGGCGCAGCTGCACCCCAACGCTTGCAAGGACGAGCAGGGGCGGCTGCGCGTCGCCGCCGCCACCGGCACTGGCGACAAGGGCATCTCCCGCGCCGAGGCGCTGTTCGACGCCGGGGTCGACGTGCTGGTGCTGGACACCGCGCACGGCCATTCCGAGGGCGTGCTGAAGAGCGTGGAGCGGGCGCGCCGCCTGACCAACTCGACCCAGTTGGTGGCCGGCAACGTCGCCACCGCCGACGCCGCCAAGGCGCTGATCGATGCCGGGGCGGACGCGGTCAAGGTCGGCATCGGGCCGGGGTCCATCTGCACCACCCGCATGGTCGCCGGCGTCGGCGTGCCGCAGCTGACCGCGGTGATGGATTGCGTCGAGGCCTGCCGCAAGGCCGGCATCCCGGTGATCTCCGACGGCGGCATCAAATATTCCGGCGACCTGGCCAAAGCCATCGCCGCCGGCGCCGACGTGGTGATGCTGGGCTCGCTCTTCGCCGGCACCGACGAGGCGCCGGGGGAGGTGATCCTGTACCAGGGCCGCTCCTACAAGAGCTATCGCGGCATGGGCTCGCTGGGCGCCATGGCGCGCGGCTCGGCCGACCGTTACTTCCAGCAGGAGGTGTCGGACACGCTGAAGCTGGTGCCGGAGGGCGTCGAGGGCCGGGTGCCGTACAAGGGCCCGATCGCCAATGTCATCCACCAGCTGGTGGGCGGGCTGAAGGCGGCGATGGGCTACACCGGCAGCCGCACCATCGAGGACCTGCACCAGCGGGCCGAGTTCGTGCGCATCACCAATGCCGGCCTGCGCGAGAGCCATGTGCACGACATCACCGTGACCCACGAGGCCCCAAACTACCGGCCGGGGCTGTAAGGGGCGTTCGACGCTCCAACCCTTCTGTCATTGCCGGGCTTGACCCGGCAATCCAGAGGGCGTCGACACCTTCTGGATGCCCGGGTCAAGCCCGGGCATGACAGTGAGGGGATAGGGCCTTCTCTGTCGCAGCCTGCCCGTAAGGCTGGCCCGTTCCGGCAGCCGTCCCTATTCTGGCCGGCCAACGCTGCAACCGGCACGGGCACCATGGACGCTTCCGACGATCCCTATCTGTGGCTCGAGGACATCGAGGGCGAAAAGGCCCTCGACTGGGTCCGGGCGCGCAATGCCGAGAGCACCGGCCGCCTCGCCGAGACGGCGGAGTTCGAGCGGATGCGCCGGCAGATGCTGGAGATCCTCGATTCCGAGGAGAAGCTGCCGCATATCGTCCGCCGCGGCGACCGCTGCTACAATTTCTGGCGCGACGCCGCCCATCCGCGCGGCCTGTGGCGGCGCACCACGCTCGCCTCCTTCCGCACCGCCGAGCCGGTGTGGGAGGTGCTGCTGGACCTCGACGCGCTGGCCGAAGCCGAGGGCGAGAACTGGGTCTGGCACGGCTCCGACGTGCTGGAGCCGGACTACAAACGGGCGCTGATCGCCCTGTCGCGCGGGGGCGCCGATGCCCATGTCGTCCGCGAATTCGACCTGGAGAGCCGCAGCTTCGTGCCCGACGGCTTCTTCCTGCCCGAGGCCAAGAGCCGCTTCGGCTGGAAGGACGCCGATTCGATCTATATCGGCACCGATTTCGGCCCGGGGTCGCTGACCCGCTCCGGCTATCCGCGCATCGCCAAGCTGTGGCGGCGCGGCCAGCCGCTGGAGGCGGCGACCACCGTCTATGAGGGGCAGGAGGACGATCTCGCGGTCGACGCCGTCCGCGACGAGTTCCCCGGCTTCGAGCGGGATTTCGTCTCCCGCCGCATCGATTTCTACACCAGCGAGCTCTACCTGCTGGGCGACGACGGCAGCCTGACCCTGATCGACGTGCCGCGTGACGCCGAGGCCGGCACCCACGGCCCCTGGCTGCTGGTGTCGCCGCGCACGGACTGGACGGTCGGCGGCCGCAGCTATGCCGGCGGTTCGCTCCTGGCCGCTCCGTTCGACGACTGGCTGGCCGGCAAGCGCGAGCCCGTCGCCCTGTTCGAGCCGAGCGAGACCACGGCGCTGTCGAGCTATTCCGGCACCCGCAACCACCTGGTGCTGCAGATCCTCGATGACGTGAAGAGCCGGGTCGAGGTGCTGACGCCGGGCGAGGGCGGCTGGCGGCGCCAAGCGCTGGAGGGCCTGCCCGAGGCCGCGACCATCGCCTATGTCGGCACCGCGCCGCACCAGGACGACGACATCCTGGTCCTGGCCTCCGGCTTCCTCGAGCCGGACACACTGTACCGCGGCACCGCCGGCCAGCCCGGCTTCGAGACGCTGAAGCAGGCGCCGGCCTTCTTCGACGCCTCGCCCTATGCGGTGGAGCAGCATTTCGTCGCCTCGGCCGACGGCACCCGCGTGCCGTATTTCGTCATCGCCCGGAAGGACCTGCCGCTAGACGGCACGGCCCCGGTGCTGCTGACCGGCTATGGCGGCTTCGAGGTGCCGCTGCTGCCGCACTACATTCCGGGCGAGGGGCGGCTGTGGCTTGACCGCGGCGGCGTCTATGCCGTGGCCAACATCCGCGGCGGCGGCGAATACGGCCCGCGCTGGCACCAGGCGGCGCTGCGCGAGAACCGGCCGCGCGCCTATGAGGATTTCGCCGCCGTGGCGCGCGACCTTGTGGCCCGCGGCATCAGCTCGGTCCCGCGCCTCGGCATCGAGGGCGGCAGCAATGGCGGCCTCTTGGTCGGCAACATGCTGACGACCTATCCGGAGCTGTTCGGCGCCATCGTCTGCGCCGTGCCGCTGCTGGACATGAAGCGCTACACCAAGCTGCTGGCCGGCGCCTCCTGGGCCGCGGAATACGGCGACCCGGACAAGCCGGAGGACTGGGCGTTCCTGCAGACCTTCTCGCCCTACCAGAACCTGCGGCAGGAGACGGCGTACCCGCCGGTGCTGTTCCTGACCTCGACCCGCGACGACCGGGTGCATCCGGGCCATGCCCGCAAGATGGCGGCGAAGATGATCGCGATGGGCAAGGACGTCCGCTACTACGAGAACATCGAGGGCGGCCACGGCGCCGCCGCCAACAATGCCCAGACTGCCTTCAATCAGGCGCTGATCCACGCCTTCCTGTGGGAGAGGCTGACCTAGGGGGCGGGACGCAGCCCCTCAATTCTGAATACCCATCGTTCAGGTCTGGGGCGCTCCCAGCCATCCGGGCGGTCGTCAGGATACCTCCGTCATCGATAGGACAGATGGAGGTATCTTGGCAGTTCCCCTCATGATCCTGGTGGCCGGGCCGTATCGCTCGGGCACCGGCGACGATCCCCGGCTGATCGCGGCCAATATGCGGGCGATGAACGAGGCCGCGCTACGCCTGTTCCGCGCCGGCCACCTGCCGATCACCGGCGAGGCCCTGGCCCTGCCGCTGGTCGAGACCGCCGGTTCGACCGGCCTCGGCGACGCGGTGTTCGACGAGATCTTCCACCCGATCGGCGAGCGGGTCGCGCGGCGCTGCGACGCCTGCCTACGGATCGGCGGCCCGTCCGTCGGGGCCGAGGCGATGGTGGCGATCTTCGAGCAGGCCGGACGCCCGGTCTATCGCAGCCTGTCCGATGTGCCGGGATGCGCCTGATGCAGGAGCGGATCCGGATCAAGTCGGTCGAGACCCTGTCCGACGACTGGTACGTGCTGAAGAAGACCACCTTCGACTATCGGCGCCAGGACGGCAGCTGGCAGACCGTCAGCCGCGAGACCTATGACCGCGGCAACGGCGCGGCGATCCTGCTGTACGACCCGGCGCGCGGCCGGGTGCTGCTGACCCGGCAGTTCCGCTTCCCGGCCTATGTCAACGGCCATCCGGAGCCGCTGATCGAGGCCTGCGCCGGCCTCTTGGACGACCGCGACCCGGAGACCGCGATCCGCCAGGAGGCGGAGGAGGAGACGGGTTACCGCGTGGCGGCGCCGCGCCGGGTGTTCGAGGCCTTCATGAGCCCCGGATCGGTGACCGAGCGGCTGGTGTTCTTCGTCGCCGAATACAGCCCGGCCGACCGGGCGTCGGATGGCGGCGGAGTACAGGCCGAGGGCGAGGATATCGAGACGCTGGAGCCGACCCTGGCCGAGGCGCTGGCGATGGTCGAACGCGGCGAGATCATGGACGGCAAGACCATTCTCCTGCTGCAATACGCCCAGCTGCATCGATTGCTGGACCGAGCGTGACCACGGGCGAGCCGAACTGGGACGACATCCGCATCTTCCTCGCCGTCGCCCGGACCGGCAGCCTGACCGAGGCCGCGCGGCGGCTGGGGCTGAGCCAGCCCACCATCGGCCGGCACCTGCGATCGCTGGAAGATCTAGCCGGCGCCCGGCTGTTCGATCGCCTGCCGAACCGGCTGGAGCTGACAGCGCGCGGCCGGGCGCTGCTGCAGGCGGCCGGCGGGATGGAGGAGGGGGCGGGCGCCTTGTTGCGGGAATTGCAGCAGGCCTCCGCCGAGACCGAGCCGGTGCAGATTTCGGCCACCAGCTCGGTCGCGCTGTTCCTGACCGCTCGTCTGCAGGATCTGTTGGCCGGGAGCGGCCAGGCGATCACGATCGGCAATTCCCGCGCCCGGGCCAACCTGGCCTGGCGCGAGGCCGATATCGCGCTGCGCATGCGCCGGGTGCCGGAGGAGGGGGATCTCGCCGCCCGCCGGATCGGCCGCATCGGCTTCGCCCTCTACGCCGCCCGGGCCTATCTGGAGCCGCGCGGGCTGGGCGGTGACGCCAGCCTGGCCGGCCTCGACTTCATCGGCCTGCCGGAGCCGGAGCGGACGCCGTCGCAATCCGCCTGGTTCGACGCGGTGGCGGCGCAGGGTGTCCTGCGCTGCCGGCTGGGCGAGGTGTATCTGCGCCACCGCGCGGCGGCCGATGGCCTCGGCGTGGCGCTGCTGCCCTGCTTCCTGGGCGATGCCGACGGCCGCCTGCTGCGCCTCGGCAATCCGGTGCCGGAGCTGGCCGAGGACATCCACCTGATGCTGCATGGCGACCTGCGCCGCGACGCCGCCGTCCGCGCCGTGGCCGAGGCCCTGGCTGCCCTGTTCCGCCGCCAGCGGCAGGCGCTTGAAGGCATGCGGCGCGGCTAAAGCAAGTCGTCATGGCGAGCCCCGCAGGGGCGTGGCCATCCAGGGCAGCTCGCACCGGCCCCTGGATGGCCACGGCGCTACGCGCCTCGCCATGACGGTTAGGAAATTGGCGCTATTCGCTCTCGGCGAACTACTCCGCCGCCTGCCGGTCCTGCCGGCTGTGGATGATCTGCCACAGCTTCTGCGGCGTCGCCGGCATGTCGACATGCTCGACCCCGAGCGGCGACAGCGCGTCGACGATGGCGTTGATGATCGCCGGCGGCGCGCCGATCGCCCCGGCCTCGCCGGCGCCCTTCACCCCGAGCGGGTTGGTGGTGCAGGGAATCTCGTTGTATTTGAAGTTGACCAGCGGCAGGTCGACCGCCCGCGGCATGGCATAGTCCATGAAGGAGCCGGACAGCAGCTGGCCGCTCTCCGGGTCGAACACCGCCTGCTCCAGCAGCGCCTGGCCGAGGCCCTGGGCGATGCCGCCATGCACCTGGCCGGCCACCATCAGCGGGTTCAGCACCCGGCCGAAATCATCGACCACGGTGTAGCGCAGGATCTCGACCTCGCCGGTGTCGCCGTCGACCTCCAGCTCGACCACATGGGCGCCGTTCGGGAAGGTGGCCGAGGGCGGGGTGAAGCTGCCGCGCTCCTCGAACACGATCTCGCTGTCGCTGGCCGCGTCGGTCTGCGCCGCGATCTCGGCCAGGGTCAGCGCCCGGTCGGTGCCGACCACGGTGAAGCGGCCGTCGACGAAGGCGATGTCGACCGCCGCGGTCTCCATCAGGTCGGCCGCCCGCAGCTTGGCCTTGTCCTGGATCTTCAGCGATCCGTCGCGGATCGCGGCGCCGCCCACAGGCACCGAGCGGGAGCCGCCGGTGCCGTTGCCGGTGCGCACCAGGTCGGTGTCGCCCTGCACCAGAGTCACCTGGTCGGGGTGGACGCCGAGATGCTCGGCGATAATCTGCTTGTAGGCGGTCTCGTGGCCCTGGCCGTTGGTCTGGGTGCCGACATAGATCGTCACCTTGCCGTCGCGGCTGACCCGGACATCGGCATTCTCGTCCTCGCCGCCGGCGCAGGCCTCGACATAGGTGGCGATGCCGAGGCCGCGATACTTGCCCTTCTGGGCCGAGTCGCGGCGGCGCGCCTCGAAGCCGGCGACATCGGCGATCTGCGCCGCCTCCTCGAGGTTGCGGGTGAACTCGCCGCTGTCATAGGTCACGCCGGTGACGGTGTCGTAGGGCATGGCCGAGGGCGGGATGTAGTTGCGCCGCCGCAGCTCGACCGGGTCGATGCCGAGCACGCGGGAGGCGTGGTCGACGATGCGCTCGACATTATACGCCGCCTCCGGCCGCCCGGCGCCGCGATAGGCGTCGACCGGCTGGGTGTTGGTGAACACGCCGCGGACCCGCTCGTAGACGCCCTGCAGCGTGTACAGGCCGTTCAGCATCTGGGCGCCGCCGGCCATGGTCGGGATGAAGGGCGCGAAGTTCGACAGATAGGCGCCCATATTGGCGATCAGGTCGACCCGCAGCGCCAGGAAGCGGGCGTCCTTGTCGACCGCCAGCTCGACCGTGGTGACGTTGTCGCGACCGTGATCGTCGCTGATGAAAGCCTCGGTCCGCTCCGACGTCCATTTCACCGGCCGGCCGAACTTGCGGGCGGCGTAGAGGGTCGCCGGATATTCCGGATACATGAACAGCTTCATGCCGAAGCCGCCGCCGACATCGGTGCTGCGCACCAGGAACCGCTCCGGCGGCAGCTTGAAGATGTCGTTCGCCAGCATGTCGCGCAGCATGTGCACGCCCTGGCAGGAGACGTAGAGCACGAAGCGGCCCTCGGTCGCGTCCCAGTCGGCGTGGCAACAGCGCGGCTCCATCGGCGAGGCGACGACCCGGTTGTTGACCAGGTCGACCTTGACGATCCGGTCGGCCTGGGCGAACAGCGCGTCGACCTTGTCCTTCTCGCCGAACTCCCAGTCGAAGCAGAGATTGGCCGGGGCCTGGTCCCAGATCGCCGGGCCGTTTAGCGTCTCGGCCAGGTCGGTCGCCGAGGGTAGCGACTCGTAGTCGACCTCGATCGCCTCGGCGGCGTCCTTGGCCTGCTCCATGGTCTCGGCCACGACCAGGGCAACCGCCTCGCCGACATGGCGCACCCGGCCGCGCGCCAGGATCGGCCGCGGCGGCAGCACCTGGTCGGAGCCGTCGCGGTTCTTCACCGGGGCGTAGCATTTCAGGTCGGCGATCCCGTCGGCGTCGAGATCGGCGATGGTGACGATGCCGATCACGCCCGGCATCGCCGCGGCCGCCTTGGTGTCGATGCCGCGGATCTCGGCATGGGCGAAGGGCGACCGCAGGAACCAGGCCTGCGCCTGGCCGGGGGCGGAGACATCGTCGGTGTAGCGGCCGCTGCCCTTCAGCAGGCGGGGGTCTTCGCTGCGGCGCATAGGCTGGCCGATGCCGAACTTCGTCGCCACGATCTGCTCCTCCCGGGCTTTGAATCGGGGTAGGATCGGCCGTGGCGCCGCGGGCGTCAATGCCATGTCGGACAATATCCGCGCCGGGATGCGGGCGCGGATCGTCCGCTGGCGCAGCGAGGGGCTGGTATTGGGGGCTGGTCTTCGCTACATAAGCGCCATCGCCGGCTGCCGGGCGCAGCCGGCCGTTTTTGTTTGTCGACAGGTGTCCAGTGCAGCAGGTCTTGCTCGTCATCCACGTCCTGATCGCCATCGGCCTGATCGGGGTCATCCTGATCCAGCGCAGCGAGGGCGGCGGCCTTGGCATCGGCGGCGGTGGCGGCGGCGGGCTGGTCTCGATCCGCGGCCAGGCGAACCTGTTGACCCGAATCACCGCGATCCTGGCCGGGGCCTTCATGGTCACCAGCATCGTCCTGGCGATCATGGCCGGCGCCCATCGCAGCGGCTCCGCGATCGTCAACGAGGTGCCGTCGGCGCCGGCGCAAAGCGCCCCCGCCAGCACCGCGCCGGCCGGGCCGAGCGTTCCGACGACGGAATAACGCATCGGCATGACTGTCATGTTCGGGGCGGCCCCGGTTTGGGCCGCCCCGCTGTTTTTGGCTGGACGAATCTGAGGTAGGGTAGAATTCCATGACGCGGTACATCTTCATTACCGGCGGCGTGGTCTCCTCGCTTGGCAAGGGACTGGGCGCAGCAGCACTCGGGGCACTTCTTCAGGCGCGGGGCTTCAAGGTCCGGCTCCGGAAGCTCGACCCCTATCTCAACGTCGACCCGGGCACGATGAGCCCGACCCAGCACGGCGAGGTCTTCGTCACCGATGACGGGGCCGAGACCGACCTGGATCTGGGCCATTACGAGCGCTTCACCGGCGTCTCGGCCCGCAGGAGCGACAACGTCACCACCGGGCGGATCTACTCCAACGTGATCGCGCGCGAGCGCCGCGGCGACTATCTCGGCGCCACGGTGCAGGTGATTCCGCACATCACCGACGCGATCAAGGAATTCATCCGCTCCGACGTCACCGACGAGGATTTCATCGTCTGCGAGGTCGGCGGCACGGTCGGCGACATCGAGAGCCTGCCCTTCCTCGAGGCGATCCGCCAGTTCGGCAACGAGGTCGGGATCGAGAACGCGCTCTTCCTGCACGTCACGCTGCTGCCCTACATCCCAGCGGCGGGCGAGCTGAAGACCAAGCCGACCCAGCATTCGGTGAAGGAGCTGCTGTCGGTCGGGATCCAGCCGGCGATGCTGCTGTGCCGCGCCGACCGGCCGATCCCGGACAATGAGCGGCGCAAGATCGCGCTGTTCTGCAACATCCGGCCGGAACGGGTGATCGCCGCGCTGGACGTCGACACCATCTACAACGTGCCGATCTCGTATCACGAGGAAGGCTTCGACGATCAGGTGCTGGCCTATTTCGGCATCGGCCAGGACAAGGCGCCGGACCTGTCGCGCTGGACCGGCATCGTCCAGCGGGTGCGCCAGCCGGAGGGCGAGGTCACCATCGGCGTGGTCGGCAAGTACACCTCGCTGATCGACAGCTACAAGAGCCTGGCCGAGGCGCTGACCCATGGCGGCATCGCCAACAACATCAAGGTCAAGCTCGACTGGATGGATTCGCAGATCTTCGAGTCGGAGGATGCGGTCAGCCATCTCGAGCATGTCCACGGCATCCTGGTGCCGGGCGGCTTCGGCGAGCGCGGGGCCGAGGGCAAGATCCGCGCTGCCCAGTTCGCGCGCGAGCGCAAGGTGCCGTATTTCGGCATCTGCTTCGGCATGCAGATGGCGGTGATCGAGGCGGCGCGCCACATGGCCGGGCTGCCGGCCGCCAACTCGACCGAATTCGGCCCGACCAACGAGCCGGTGGTCGGCCTGATGACCGAATGGATCCGCGGCAACGCGCTGGAGACGCGCAAGACCGACGGCGATCTCGGCGGCACCATGCGCCTCGGCGCCTATCCGGCGGCGCTGGTGCCCGGCAGCCGGGTGGCGGGGATCTACGGGTCGACCGAGATCAGCGAGCGGCACCGCCACCGCTACGAGGTCAACATCAACTATCGCGAACGGCTGGAGCAGGCCGGGCTGTTCTTCTCGGGCCTGTCGCCCGACGGCGTGCTGCCGGAGATCGTGGAGCTGCCGGACCATCCCTGGTTCATCGGCGTGCAGTACCATCCGGAGCTGAAGTCGAAGCCCTTCGACCCGCACCCGCTGTTCACCGACTTCATCCGCGCCGCGATCGAGCAGAGCCGGCTCGTCTGAGGACCATGACCATGACCGCTGCCCGTGCCGTCACCGTCGGCCCCGTCACCTTCGCCAACGACCGGCCGCTGACCATCATCGCCGGCCCGTGCCAGCTGGAAAGCCGTGAGCACGCGCTGGAGATGAGCCAGGCGCTGGTCGAGATCACTGGCCGGCTGGGCCTCGGCCTCGTCTACAAGACCTCCTTCGACAAGGCGAACCGCACCTCCGCCTCGGCCCAGCGCGGCCTGGGGATGGAGAAGAGCCTGCCGATCATGGCCGAGATCCGCGAGAAATTCGGCTGCCCGGTGCTGACCGACATCCACGACGCGGCGCAGTGTGCGCCGGTGGCGGAGGCGGTTGACATCCTGCAGATCCCGGCCTTCCTGTGCCGCCAGACCGACCTGCTGCTGGCCGCCGGTGCCACCGGCCGGGCGATCAACGTCAAGAAGGGCCAGTTCCTGGCGCCCTGGGACATGAAGAACGTGGCGGCCAAGATCGCCTCGACCGGCAACGACAAGGTGCTGCTGACCGAGCGCGGCGTCAGCTTCGGCTACAACACCCTGGTCAGCGATATGCGCTCGCTGCCGGTGATGGCGCAGACGGGATATCCGGTGGTGTTCGACGCCACCCATTCGGTGCAGCAGCCGGGCGGGCAGGGCACCAGCTCCGGCGGCCAGCGCGAATTCGTGCCGGTGCTGGCCCGGGCGGCGGTCTCGATCGGCGTCGCCGCCGTGTTCATCGAGACGCACCAGGACCCGGACCACGCCCCGAGCGACGGCCCCAACATGGTGCCGATCAACAAGCTCGAGGCGCTGCTGACCACCCTGGTCGCGCTCGACCGCATCGCCAAGGCCGACCCGGTCCGGATCTGACCGGGTTAGGACACCCGCAGCACCGCCTTGCCGGTGATCTCGCGGCGCCGGAAGCGTCCGGCGATCACGCCGATTTCCTGCCATGGTGCCTCCACCTCGATCCGCGGCCGCAGCAGGCCGCGTTCGGCCAGCCCGGCGAGGCGGCCCAGCCCCTCGCTCGGCGGCACGCGCTCCAGCAGCGGCGGCAGGTAGAGCCCGACTAGCCGCGTCTGGCCCTGCGGGTAGAAGAACTCGAACGGGTCGATCGTCATCGGCGACCGGCTGGAATTGCCGCAGGTGACGCAGAGACCGCCGCTCGCCAGCGACCGTAGCGCATTGGCCAGGGCCTCGCCGCCGGCCGATTCGACCACCAGGTCGAACGGCCCGGCCTCCCGTGCCTCCGCCAGCGTCTCGCTGACGATCACCCGGTCGGCGCCGTCGGCCTCGGCCAGCCGCCGCTGGGACTCGCGCCGGACCGCGGCCACGACGACGGCGCCGGAGGCGCGGGCCAGCTGCACCGCGAAATGGCCGACCCCGCCGGACGCGCCGTTGACCAGCACCCTCCTGCCGACCAGCAGCCCACCCTCGGCCAGGGCATAGAGCGCGGTCAGGCCGGCGACCGGGAAGGTCGAGGCCATCGCGGCCGAGACTCCGTCGGGCAGGGCGGTCAGGGAGCGCGTGTCGACGGCCACCCGTTCGCACCAGGCGCCTTCCAACAGGAAGCCGACGACGCGGGCGCCGGCAGCCGGGCCGGCGCCGTCCGCGGCCGCGCGCTCGACCGTCCCGGCGAAATCCCAGCCCGGGATCCAGCCGGCCGGCGCGTCATCCAGGGCGCGCCGGACCTCGCCCTGGTTCAGCGAGACCGCCTCGACCCGGACCAGGGCCTGGTGCGGCAGGGGCACGGGATCGGGAGCCTCGCCCAGGACCAGGCGGGACGGGCTGGCGAGGTCGACTACGATGGCGCGCATGGGTCCTCCGGAATGCTGTCTCGGGGATATGCGGGGTGCGCCGTGGCTCAACAAGCGGCATGCTGACGGATGACTTGTTGAGGATATTTCACCAATGAACCGGCCCGACTTCACCGGCCTCGCCGCTTTCCTGTCGGTGGCCAGGAACCGCAGCTTCCGCCAGGCCGCGGTGGATCTCGGCGTGTCCCGCTCGGCGCTCAGCCATTCCGTGCGCTTGCTGGAGGAGGGGCTGGGGATGCGGCTGCTGCACCGGACCACGCGCAGCGTCGCCCTGACCGAGGCGGGCACGCGACTGATGGGCCGGCTTCAACCGGCCTTCGGCGAGATCGCGGAGGCGATCGAGGACCTGAACGCGCTGCGGGAGACGCCCGCCGGCGTGCTGCGAATCAGCTCGCCGCGCCCGGTCACCGGGCTGGTGCTGGCGCCGCTGATCCCGGCCTTCCTTCGCGCCCATCCGCAGATGCGACTGGAGATCATCGACGATGACGCGCTGGTGGATATCGTGGCCGAGGGCTTCGACGCCGGCATCCGCTTCGGCGAGCGGATCGAGCGCGACATGGTGGCGGTGCCGATCGGGCCGCGGCAGCGCCTGGCGGTGGTCGCCTCGCCGGCCTATGCCGCCGCGCACGGCCTGCCGCGGCATCCGCGCGACCTCAAGCAGCATGGCTGCATCCTGTACCGCTTCCCGAGCGGCAGCCTGTGCCGCTGGAACTTCGAGAAGGACGGGGAGGCGATCGAGGTCGACGTCGACGGTCCGCTGGTGCTGAACAACCACGAGGTCATCCTGCGGTCGGCGCTGCATGATGCCGGCTTGGCGCTGCTCTACGAGGACGAGGTCGCGGCCCATCTGGCGGAGGGACGGCTGGTCCGGGCCCTGGCCGACTGGACGCCGGAATTCGCCGGCTTCTTCCTCTACTACCCCAGCCGCCGGCACCTTTCGGCCGGGCTGAGGGCCTTCATCGAGATGGCCCGCCGGCGGTAGCTTCACGATAGCCGGCTGGTCCTTGGCGCTGCGGAGCGCGACGCACTATATTTCTGGTGGCCGCCTGCCTGGAGAACACCATGTCCGCCGTCACCGTGCGCCTTGACGACGACACCGCGAACGCCCTCGATCGGCTGGCCGAAAGCCTGGACCGTTCGCCAGACGATGTTGCCGCTCAGGCGATCCGCGAGTATGTCGCCTTGCAGGCTTGGCAGCGGGCCGAGATCGAAGCTGGTTTGGTGCAGGCGGATGCCGGCGATTTCGCCAGCGATGCCGATGTGGCGCGCGTGCTGAAGAAGTTCGGCCGTGCATGAAGGTCCGCTGGACCCGTTGCGCCCTTCAGCGGCTCGAGGAGATCGGCGACCATATCAGCTCGGATAACCCGGCCGCTGCATCTCGGGTCGTTGCCACCATCGGACAGAAGGTCGAAGCCTTGGCTACGCATCCACATCTCGGCCGTGCCGGTCGGGTGGCAGGAACCCGCGAGCTCGTGGTGATTGGTACGCCTTATCTCGTGGCGTATCGCATCCGTGGCCAGCAGATCGCGATCTTGGCGGTCTTCCACGGGGCGTAGCGCTGGCCTGCCACTTTGTAGAGACCGGCCCGGGTCCGCGAAGACGAGCCCGGGCCGGCCTCTTCACTCCGCCGCCGCGGCGAGCGTCGCGTAGCGGCGTTCGGTGTCGGTGATGTAGTCGCGGGTGAGGGGGGCGGCGTCGCGCTTCCGGGCCAGCTGCATCTGGAACACCATGCAGGTGCCCATCCGGAACTCGTTCTCGCAGCCCAGCAGGTAGAACTCCCACATCCGGCAGAAGCGCTCGTCATACAGCTTGGCGATGCGCTCGCGCTGCTCCTGGAACCGCTCGTTCCAGGCGGCCAGCGTGTCGGCGTAATGCACCCGCAGGATCTCGATGTCGGTGACCCACAGGCCCTGGCGCTCGACCGCGGCCATCACCTCAGACAGGGCCGGCACATAGCCGCCCGGGAAGATGTATTTCCGCAGCCAGGCGCCGGTGTTGCCCGGCGGGGTCATCCGCCCGATCGAATGCAGCAGCATGACGCCGTCCTCGGCCAGCAGGTTCCGGACCTTGGCGAAGAACTCGTCATAGTAGGCGGCGCCGACATGCTCGAACATGCCGACCGAGACGATCCGGTCGAAGCGCCGGTCGAGCTTGCGGTAGTCCAGCAGCTCGAACTTCACCCGGTTGCCCAGCCCGCGCTTGGCCGCACGCTCCTCGGCCAGCTTCTGCTGCTCGACCGAGAGCGTCACGCCGGTCACCTCGACCGGCGCAAGCTCGGCCAGGGTCATGGCCATGCCGCCCCAGCCGCTGCCGATGTCGAGCACGCTCTTGGCGTCGTCGAGCAGCAGCTTGGCGGCGATGTGCCGCTTCTTGGCGATCTGCGCCTCTTCGATCGACCGCACCCCCTCGCCGAAATAGGCGCAAGAATACTGCATGTCCTCGTCGAGGAAGAGCTCGAACAGCTCGCGCGACAGGTCGTAATGGTGGGCGACGTGCTCCTGCGCCTTGCCCACCGGGTTGTACTGTTGCAGCCGGCGCAGCCGGCGGCCGACCGAGTTCAGCAGCGCCTGCAGCGGATAGCCGTCCAGCGCCTGGAAGTTGTGGCCGTACAGCGCGAACAGGTCGCGCAGCGTCGTGCCGTCCTCCAGCGTCAGCGTGCCGTCCATATAGGCCTCGCCGACCGCCAGGGCCGGAGCCGTGAACAGCTTGCGGTGCAGGGCCGGATCGTGCAGGCGGACGGAGGCGAAGGGGCCGGGCTGCTTGCCGGCGAAGTCGTGAGCCACGCCGCCGGCATCGGTCACGCGCAGGCGTCCTGCCTGCACGAAGCGCGACAGCATATGAGAGAGAAGCCGCATTTCGGTACCCTGAGTTGCGCACTTTTGTCGCGAGGCTACTCCCCAAATTGACGCAGTTTCAACATGGCGCCGCCATAATCGCCGGATGCGAGACCTGTCCCAGGCGCAGAGGCGAAAGTCCTTGCATTTTCCGGTCCGCGGCACAGTCTGGCCGCGCCGATTCCCGCCCCACCACTCCTGATGCCAGCGAGAGGCCGCTTCATGACCGCGATCGTCGACATCCACGCCCGCCAGATCCTCGACAGCCGGGGCAACCCGACCGTCGAGGTCGACGTGACCCTCGAATCCGGCGCCTTCGGCCGCGCCGCGGTGCCGTCCGGCGCCTCGACCGGCGCCCATGAGGCGGTCGAGCTGCGCGACGGCGACAAGTCGGTCTATGGCGGCAAGGGCGTGATCAAGGCCGTCGACGCCGTGAACGGCGAGCTGTTCGACGCGCTGACCGGCCTCGACGCCGAGGAGCAGATCGAGCTCGACCGCACCATGATCGAGCTGGACGGCACCCCGAACAAGGGCCGGCTCGGCGCCAACGCCATCCTCGGCGTCAGCCTGGCCGTGGCCCGCGCCGCGGCGGAGGATGCCGGCCTGCCGCTGTACCGCTATGTCGGCGGCGCCTATGCCAGCACCCTGCCGGTGCCGCTGATGAACATCATCAATGGCGGCGCCCATGCCGACAACCCGATCGACATCCAGGAGTTCATGATCCTGCCGGTCGGCGCGCCGACCCTGGCCGAGGCGGTGCGCACCGGCTCCGAGGTGTTTCACGCGCTGCGCAAGAAGCTGAAGGATGCCGGCCACGGCACCAATGTCGGCGACGAGGGCGGCTTCGCCCCGAACCTGGCCTCGGCCGACGAGGCGCTGAGCTTCATCATGCAGGCGATCGAGGCCGCCGGCTACAAGCCGGGCGACGACGTGGTGCTGGGCCTCGACGCCGCCTCGACCGAGTTCTTCAAGGACGGCCGCTACCATATGGAAGGCGAGGGCAAGACCCTCGATAGCGCCGGCCTCGTCGCCTATTACGAGGATCTGGTGAAGCGCTACCCGATCGTGTCGATCGAGGACGGCATGGCCGAGGACGACTGGGAGGGCTGGGCCGCCATCACCAGCGCGCTCGGCGGCCGCGTCCAGCTGGTCGGCGACGACCTGTTCGTGACCAATCCGGAGCGGCTGTCGCAGGGCATCGCCCGCGGCATCGGCAACTCGATCCTGGTCAAGGTCAACCAGATCGGCACCCTGACCGAGACGCTGCAGGCGGTGGAGATGGCGCACAAGGCCGGCTACACCGCGGTGATGTCGCACCGCTCGGGCGAGACCGAGGATTCGACCATCGCCGACCTCGCCGTCGCCACCAATTGCGGGCAGATCAAGACCGGCTCGCTCAGCCGTTCCGACCGGCTGGCCAAGTACAACCAGCTGATCCGGATCGAGGAGCAGCTGGGCCGTGCCGCCAGCTACGCCGGCCGTTCGGTGCTGCGCCAGCGCTGAGCGGTACCGGGTGAAGAGACATCACCCACATTGTGTCATGCCCGGGCTTGACCCGGGCATCCAGAGACTGTCGAGATCTTCTGGATTGCCGGGTCAAGCCCGGCAATGACAGAAAAATGAAAGGGCTGCATCGCTCTTTCCCTCGCCGGATTTGTCACGCAACCGTTTGTGGCAACAATTGACGCCGACCCCGACCTATGGTGACCTAGGGCCATGAGCATGTTTCGCTTCCTGCGGCGGAAACTGCGACCCGTCATCGGGCCGGTGGTCGGCGTCTGCCTGATCGCCTATTTCACCTACCATGCGATTCAGGGCGACCACGGCATCTTCGCCCGCGATGCCCTGCAGGGCGAGGTGGCGCAGGCCAAGGCGACGCTGGAGTCGCTGACCGCGCAACGCACCGAGATGGAGAAGCGCGCCGCGCTGATCGATCCGAAGCAGATCGACACGGACATGCTGGACGAACGGGCCCGCGCGATGCTGAATGTCGCCAGGCCGGACGATGTCGTCATCTTCTTTCCCAAGACCGCTCCGGCCCCGGCGCCGGCCCAGTAAACCCGCGCGTCTGCCTTGCGCCGATGACGGCGCGGCCCCGGTCCTGCGTCTTGCAAATTCCGTCCGTGCGGGGTAGCACTGGGCCAGGCGAAGAAGCTATGCGCGCCTACTAACCCGATGCCATCCGACCAGGGAGGATCCATTGGCCGCCACGAAACGTCGTCCTGCACAGGAGAAGACGTCGGGAGCCGTGGCTCCCGCTGCCGCCGGCAAGGATGAGCTGCTGCAGTATTACCGGGACATGCTGCTGATCCGCCGCTTCGAGGAGAAGGCCGGGCAGCTGTACGGCATGGGCCTGATCGGCGGCTTCTGCCACCTCTATATCGGCCAGGAGGCCGTGGTGGTCGGCATGCAGTCGGCCCAGACGCCGGCCGACGACGTCATCACCGGCTATCGCGACCACGGCCACATGCTGGCCTGCGGCATGGACCCGCGCGGCGTGATGGCGGAGCTGACCGGACGGCGCGGCGGCTACTCCAAAGGCAAGGGCGGCTCGATGCACATGTTCAGCCGCGAGAAGAAGTTCTTCGGCGGCCATGGCATCGTCGGCGCCCAGGTGTCGCTCGGCACCGGCCTCGGCTTCGCCCATCGCTACAAGGAGGATGGTGGCGCCAGCATCACCTATATGGGCGACGGCGCGACCAACCAGGGCCAGGTCTATGAGAGCTTCAACATGGCGGCTCTCTGGAAGCTCCCGATCGTCTACGTGATCGAGAACAACAAATACGGCATGGGCACCTCGGTGCAGCGCGCCTCGGCCAATGCCGACCTGCATCTGCGCGGCCAGGCCTACGGCATCCCGGGCTTCCAGGTCGACGGCATGGACGTGCTGGCGGTTAAGGCCGCGGCCGAGGAGGCGCTGGAGCGCGCCCGGGCCGGCGAGGGGCCGACCATCCTGGAGATGATGACCTACCGCTATCGCGGCCACTCCATGTCCGATCCGGCCAAGTACCGGACCAAGGAGGAGGTGGCGAAGATGCGCGAGACGCACGACCCGATCGATCTGGTGCGCAAGAAGATCGACGCGATCGGCGGCGTCAGCGAGGACGACTTCAAGGCGATCGACAAGGAGATCCGGGGCATCGTCAACGATGCGGCGGAATTCGCCCAGCAGAGCCCGGAGCCCGATCCGTCGGAGCTCTACACCGACGTTCTGATCGAAGCCTGACGCCAACACGACCCGGCGGGCGCCCCGCGTGAGGCGCCGCCGGCTGCCGGAGAATTCCCCAATGCCCACCGAAATCCTGATGCCGGCGCTGTCGCCGACCATGACCGAGGGCACGCTCGCGAAGTGGCTGAAGCGCGAGGGTGACGCGGTGAAGTCGGGCGACGTCATCGCCGAGATCGAGACCGACAAGGCGACCATGGAGGTCGAGGCGGTCGACGAAGGCACCATCGGCAAGATCCTGGTGCCGGAAGGCACCGAGGCCGTGGCCGTGAACACCCCGATTGCCATCCTGCTCGGTGACGGCGAGAGCGCCGGCGACATCGCCGCCAACGGCAAGGCCGCACCGGTGGCCGAGACGCCGCGCGAGGCCCCGGCCGCCGCCGAGGCGCCGAAGGCCGAGGCCCGGGCGCCCGCCGCCCCGGCAACTCCGCCGGCCACCAAGGCGCCGCCCGCGACCGACGAGGACAAGTTCTTCGCCAAGACCAAGCGCATCACCGTGCGCGAGGCGCTGCGCGACGCCATGGCCGAGGAGATGCGGCGCGACGCGACCGTGTTCCTGATGGGCGAGGAGGTCGCGGAGTACCAGGGCGCCTACAAGGTCAGCCAGGGCCTGCTGGAGGAGTTCGGCGCCAAGCGCGTGATCGACACCCCGATCACCGAGCACGGCTTCGCCGGCCTCGGCGTCGGCGCCGCCTATTCGGGCCTGCGGCCGATCGTCGAGTTCATGACCTTCAACTTCGCCATGCAGGCGATCGACCAGATCATCAACTCGGCGGCCAAGACGCTGTACATGTCCGGCGGCCAGATGGGCAGCCCGATCGTGTTCCGCGGCCCGAACGGCGCCGCCTCCCGCGTCGCCGCCCAGCACAGCCAGGACTATGCCAGCTGGTACGCCCACTGCCCGGGCATGAAGGTCGTGGCGCCCTGGTCCGCGGCCGACGCCAAGGGCCTGCTGAAGGCCGCGATCCGCGACCCGAACCCGGTGATCTTCCTGGAGAACGAGATCCTCTACGGCCAGAGCTTCGACGTGCCGGAGGATCCCGACTTCATCGTCCCGATCGGCCGCGCCAAGATCGTGCGCCCGGGCAAGGACATCACCATCACCGCCTATTCGATCATGGTCGGCAAGGCGCTGGAGGCGGCCGAGACCCTGGCCGCCGAGGGCATCGACGCCGAGGTCATCGACCTGCGCTCGATCCGGCCGCTGGATGTCGAGACCATCGTCAACTCGGTGAAGAAGACCAACCGCCTGGTCTCGGCCGAGGAGAGCTGGCCCTTCGCCGGCATCGGCTCGGAGCTGGCGGCGCTGATGATGGAGCACGCCTTCGACTATCTCGACGCGCCGGTCGGCCGCGTCTGCTCGGTCGACGTGCCGCTGCCCTACGCCGCGAACCTGGAGCATCTCGCGCTGCCCCAGGCCTCGCACATCGTCGAGGCGGCCAAGGCCGCCTGCTACCGCTAGGCCCGGCGCCGGATAAGGGAGGGATCGATGACGATCAACATTCTGATGCCCGCGCTGTCGCCGACGATGACCGAGGGCACGCTCGCCACCTGGCACAAGAAGGAAGGCGACAAGGTCAAGTCCGGCGACGTGATCGCCGAGATCGAGACCGACAAGGCGACCATGGAGGTCGAGGCGGTCGACGAGGGCACCATCGGCAAGATCCTGGTGGCCGAGGGCACCGAGAACGTGCCGGTGAACGAGGTCATCGCCATCCTGCTGGAGGATGGCGAGGATGCCGGTGCGCTGAAGGGCGATGCGCCCGCCGCGAAACCGGAGGCCAAGCCAGCCGAGGCTCCGGCCGCAGCGCCGAAGGCCGAGGCCGCTCCCGCCGCGCAGCCAGCCCCGGCCGCCAAGCCGGCGAGCAACGGCCATGACGACGGCCGCGTCTTCGCCAGCCCGCTGGCCCGCCGCATGGCGCAGCAGGCCGGCATCGACCTGGCATCGCTGCAGGGCAGCGGCCCGCATGGCCGCATCGTCAAGGCCGATATCGACGCGGCCGTGTCCGGCAGCGCCCGCGCGGCCAAGCCGGCCGCCGCGGCGCCCGAGGCCAAGCCGAGCGCGGCTCCCGCCGCCGCCCCGGCCGCGAAGCCGGCGGTCGCCGCCGGCCCGAACGCCAAGCAGCTGGCCGATGCCTATGGCATCCCGTACAGCGAGCAGAAGCACAGCAACATGCGCAAGACGGTGGCGCGCCGGCTCCTGGAGTCGAAGCAGACCGTCCCGCATTTCTACCTGACCGTCGACATCGAGCTCGACGCGCTGCTCAAGCTGCGCAAGGAGCTGAACGACCGCGGCGACGTCAAGCTGTCGGTCAACGACCTGATCATCAAGGCGGCGGCGCTGGCGTTGCGCAAGGTCCCGGCGGCCAACGCCTCCTGGACCGACGACGCGATGATCAATTACGAGCGGGTCGACGTCTCGGTCGCGGTGGCGACCCCGGGCGGCCTGATCACCCCGATCATCAAGGACGCCGACCGCAAGGGCCTGGGCACCATCTCCGGCGAGATGAAGGACCTGGCGGCGCGCGCCCGCGACGGCAAGCTGAAGCCCGAGGAGTACCAGGGCGGCACCTTCTCGATCTCCAATCTCGGCATGTTCGGGGTCAAGGACTTCGCGGCGATCATCAACCCGCCGCAATCCTGCATCCTGGCGGTCGGCGCCGGCACCCAGCGGCCGGTGGTGAAGGACGGCGCGCTGGCCATCGCCACGGTGATGAGCTGCACCCTGTCGGTCGACCACCGCGCGGTCGACGGCGCGGTCGGGGCCGAGTACCTGGCCGCCTTCCGGGCGCTGGTGGAAGCCCCGCTCAGCATGATGCTCTAAAGGCCGCCCGATAATGCTACTGGCATGGCCGTCTGATGGCGGTTTCTCCGCTTCCGGTGCTCACGGACTCGATGTCCGCTGCGCTCCGGTTCTCGAAACCGCCACCAGCCGACTCATGCCAGCGCATTCTCGAGCGACCTTTGACCGGTTCGGACTGGGGCCGTCCGGCTCCTGACCCCGTGATCGCCTCCGCCGGGGCGCGTGAGGCAGCAAGGAGACACGACAGTGGCTGAGACCAGCTTCGACGTCCTGGTGATCGGCGGCGGCCCCGGCGGCTATGTCGCGGCGATCCGCGCGGCCCAGCTGGGGCTGAAGACCGCGGTGGTCGAGCGCGAGCATCTGGGCGGCATCTGCCTGAACTGGGGCTGCATCCCGACCAAGGCGCTGCTGCGCTCCTCCGAGATCTCGCACCTGCTGAAGCATCTCGACCAATTCGGCTTTTCAGCCAAGGACATCAGCTTCGATCTTAAGAAGGTGGTCGAGCGGTCGCGCAAGGTTGCGGCGCAGCTGTCCGGCGGTGTCAAGCACCTGCTGAAGAAGAACAAGGTGCCGGTGTTCGACGGCACCGCGAAGCTGCTCGGCGGCGGCAAGGTCGAGGTGGCGCTGAAGGCCGGCGGCAAGGAGACGCTGTCGGCCAAGCACATCATCATCGCCACCGGCGCGCGGGCGCGGAACCTGCCGGGCCTCGAGGCCGACGGCAAGCTGATCTGGAGCTACAAGGAGGCGATGGTCCCGCCGACCATGCCGAAGTCGCTGCTGGTCATCGGCTCCGGCGCCATCGGCATCGAATTCGCCAGCTTCTACCGCAACATGGGCGCCGAGGTGACCGTGGTCGAGATGCTCGACCGCGTGCTGCCGGTGGAGGATGAGGAGATCTCGGCCTTCGCCAAGAAGCAGTTCGAGAAGCAGGGCATGCGCATCCTGACCGGCGCCAAGACCCAGAAGCTGGAGAAGGGCGCCGACAGCGTCACCGCCACCATCGAGGTCGGCGGCAAGACCGAGACCATCACCGCCGACCGGGTGATCCTGGCGATCGGCATCACCGGCAATGTCGAGAATATCGGGCTGGAGAACACCAAGGTGAAGGTCGATCGCGGCCACATCGTGGTCGGCCCGTATCTCGAGACCGACGAGCCGGGCGTCTACGCCATCGGCGACGTCGCCGGCGCGCCCTGGCTGGCGCACAAGGCCAGCCATGAGGGCGTGATCTGCGTCGAGAAGATCGCCGGCCAGCACCCGCACCCGATGGATGTCAGCAACATCCCGGGCTGCACCTACTGCTCGCCGCAGGTGGCGTCGGTCGGCCTGACCGAGGCCAAGGCCAAGGCCGCCGGCCACGAGGTCAAGGTCGGCCGCTTCCCTTATATCGGCAACGGCAAGGCGATCGCGCTGGGCGAGCCCGAGGGCATGGTAAAGACCGTGTTCGACGCCAAGACCGGAGAGCTGCTGGGCGCCCATATGATCGGCGCCGAGGTGACCGAGCTGATCCAGGGCTATGTCGTCGCCAAGACCGGCGAGCTGACGGAGGCCGAGCTGATGCACACCATCTTCGCGCATCCGACGCTGAGCGAGATGATGCATGAGAGCGTCCTGGACGCCTACGGCCGCGCAATCCACTATTGAGCAAAGCGTGCTTGGCTTCCGGCGGCGTTTCCCCATCTTTGGGGGAGGCGCCGCCGCAGCCCGGCCGCAACCCGCAAGGACGACCATGTCCGCTGTAGAGCCCCATCTCCGCCACCCCGAGAAGGCGCATCGCCCGGACAACCCGGTGCCGCGCAAGCCGGCCTGGATCCGGGTCAAGGCGCCGGTCTCGGCCGAGTACAACCAGACCCGCCGGCTGATGCGGGACCTCAAGCTGAACACGGTGTGCGAGGAGGCGGCCTGCCCGAATATCGGGGAGTGCTGGGCCAAAGGCCACGCCACGGTGATGATCCTGGGTTCGGTCTGCACCCGAGCTTGCGCCTTCTGCAACATCGCCACCGGCCGCCCGGACCAGCTGGACCCGCACGAGCCGCAGCACGTCGCCGAAGCCGCCGGAAGGCTGGGGCTGAGCCATATCGTCATCACCTCGGTCGACCGCGACGACCTGGACGATGGCGGCGCCCGGCATTTCGCCGAGACCATCCGCGCGGTCCGCGCCGCGTCGCCGGACACGACCATCGAAATCCTCACTCCCGACTTCAAGAACAAGCCGGGAGCTGTTGAAATCGTTGTCGAAGCGCGTCCGGATGTCTTCAACCACAATCTCGAGACCGCGCCTCGGCTGTACCCGTCGATCCGTCCCGGCGCACGCTATTTCACCTCGCTGCAGCTGCTGTCGCGGGTGAAGGAGCTGGACCCGACCATCTTCACCAAATCCGGCATCATGGTGGGGCTGGGCGAGACGGCCGAGGAGGTCGGGCAGGTGATGGACGACCTGCGTGCCGCCGATGTCGACTTCATGACCATCGGCCAGTACCTGCAGCCGACACCGAAGCATGCCAAGCTCGACCGGTTCGTGACGCCGGAGGAGTTCCAGAGCTACGAGCGGATCGGCCGCGGCAAGGGCTTCCTGATGATCTCGGCCTCGCCGCTGACCCGGTCCTCGTACCATGCCGGCGCCGATTTCGAGAAGCTGAAGGCCAACCGGCTGGCCAAGCTGGCCGCCGCTTCCGGATCCATCGATCTGGTCGCCATAGCCCGGGGGACTCACACCCCTTGAGCCCTGCGCCATCGCCACAGGCCGGCAGGGCAGGAGAGCGGCGCGGCGCGATGCGGCGACATCGGGCAAGCCGTTCGACGCACCCTGCCGGCCTGTGGCGATGGCCCGAAGGGTCGCCTTGCGGCGGCCGCCTGCGGGCGCGGGCCGCTCGGCCGTATGGCCTGATACGCCCTTCGCGGCCCGCGCCCACATTCGACTCTCCGCAAGGCGACGCAGGGCCCAAGGGGTGTGAGTCCCCCGGGCTGACGCAGGGCGCCTGAACGTCGCACTGGCGGGACGCTCTTGAGGGTCTAATCTAGACCTCTAAGCGTCCCGCGGATCCATCATGCCCTCACACACCGAGCGCCGCGTCCTGCCCTACACCCCGCAGCAGCTTTATGAGCTGGTGGCGGATATTGAGAGCTACCCGAGCTTCCTGCCCTGGTGCCTCGCCGCGCGCATCCGCAAGCGCGAGGGCAATGTGCTGACGGCCGATCTGGTGATCGGCTTCAAAATGATCCGTGAGCGCTATACCAGCCGTGTGACCCTGACGCCGGGCCAGCAGATCGACGTCGCCTATGTCGACGGGCCGATGAAGCGGCTGACCAATTGCTGGCGTTTCCTGCCGCACCCGGCCGGCTGCGAGATCGACTTCCATGTCGATTTCGAGTTCCGGTCGCGGGTGCTGCAGACAGTGATCGGCGCGGTGTTCCACGAGGCCTTCCGCCGCATGGTCGGCGCCTTCGAGACCCGGGCTCGGGCGCTTTACGGCGACCGCGCCTCGGCACCCGCGGCGACCGCCGAAGGCTGATCCGACACGCCGCCGGCCGCCACGGTGAAGCGCGGCGCCAGGGTGCGGTCGGTGCAGAGCGTGTCGAGCGGGCTGGCCGGCATGTCGATGAAGCGGGCCACCAGCTCGGGCGCGCAGCTCTCCGTGGTCAGGATCGAATGGCTGCCGGACCGGAACTCGATCACCCGGCCATTGGTCAGCGTTCGCGCCGCGATATAGGCGTATTCCGGCGGTGTGATCGGGTCGAAGCTACCGGTCAGCAGCAGGGTCGGGGTGGCGCTGGACACCGCCACGGCGTCGACCGCCGAGATCGGCGGCACATGCCAGGAATCGCAGACCTGCCACTCCAGCGCATAGGCGGCATCGCCGCCATAGGGCTCCGACGCCGCAACGGAGGCCGCCAGCGCGTCGCGGGTGGCGAACGGCCAGCTCTCGCTGCAGGCGACGCTCAACGCCAGCCCGTCGGACCGGTTCGGCCCGCCGCTGAACACCGGCCCGATCCAGGGGGCGAGGGCGGTCAGGTCGCCGCGGGCCACCTTGTCGATCAGCTCCGGCAGGTCCGCCAGGGTCATGTGGTCGTAGAAGGTGGCGTAGAGCGCGTCGAGCACGATGCCGTCATCGACCCGGATGGTGCGCCGGCTCTGGCGCACCGTCTCCGGCTTGGCGCGCAGCTGCGCCAGCATGCCGTCGAAGCGGGCCTCCAGCAGCGGATACGCGCTGTCGCAGTCGGGGGTGGACTGGCATTCGCTGAACAGCCGGCGGAACACGCGCGCGATCAGCGCCGGCTGGGTGTCCAGGTCGAAGATCCCCGGCGGATAGACGCTGTCCAGCACGGCGCTGCGCACCCGGTCGGGGAAGTCGCGCATCACTGCCAGCGCCACCCGGGTGCCGTAGGACACGCCGACAAGGTTGTAGCTCTCGTAGTTCAGTGCTGCGGCGATGTCGTCGACATCGGCCGCCGCCTCGGCCGTGGTGAAGGCGGACAGGTCGTTGCCGGCGCGGGTCAGGCGGTCGTGGCAGGCCAGCGCCGCCGGCCGCTCCAGCGCCAGCACCTCGGCCCGGCTCAGCCCCGGCTTCCAGTTCCGCTCGGAAATGCGGTCCAACTCCGGGCAGTCCAGATTGGGCCGGGACTGGCCGACGCCGCGCTGGTCGAAGACGATGAAATCCCGCGCCTGGCGGATCGGACGGCTGATCTGCCACCAGCTGTCGGAATCGTCGCCGAAGGCGGTGTCGCCCGGGCCGCCATTGAGAAAGATCACCGGGTCGGGCAGCGGCGACGGGGCCTGGCTGTGCAGCACCGCGACATAGAGGCGGAGGTTACGGCCGTGCGCGCCCTCGCGATGCGCCGGCACGGCGACGAAGCCGCAGGTCGCCCGCTCGCCGCGTGGCACGGCGAAGACGCAGCGCGCGCTCTCGAAGCCGGGGGCCGCCGAAGCCGGGAAGGCGAACAGGAGCAGGGCGCCGAAGGCGAGCAGGGGCCATAGAGTCGAGGCCGAATTCAGGCGCACTGTCGCGGTGCTTTCGTGTGAGTCCTGGCGGCCATGATGCGGTGCGCCCCGCCGCCGGGCAACCCGCGTCAGCCGGCGTGGGGGGATGCGGTTTTCGCGGCTTGCGCGCCGGCCAGCAGCAATTCCAGCGCCAGATGCAGCGCCTGGGCCCGGACCGCGGCCCGGTCGCCGGCGAAGACGCGCTGCTCCGTCCGGGTCGCGGTGCCCGGCCGGGCCAAGCCGAAATGCACCAGCCCGACCGGCTTGCCCGGCGTGGCGCCGCCCGGCCCGGCGATGCCGGTGATCGAGACCGCCAGGCCGACCCGGGCGCGGGCCACGGCGCCCTCGGCCATCGCCGCCGCCACCTCGGCGCTGACGGCGCCCTTGTCGGCGATCAATGGCGCCGGCACGCCCAGCAGCTCGGACTTCGCTGCATTGGAATAGGTGACGAAGCCACGCTCCACCACGTCGGAGGAGCCGGCGATGGCGGTCAGCGCCGCCGCCACCAGCCCGCCGGTGCAGCTTTCCGCCGTCGCCAGCATCAGCCCCGCGGCGCGGCAGGCATCCAGCACCTGCGTGGCCAGTGCAAGGTCCGCATCCTCGATCATGCCAGCCCTCCTGCCAGGATCGCCGCGCCAATCGCGGCAACCGCCACGCCGGCGGCGATGTCGTCCATCATCACGCCCCAGCCGCCGCCCAGCTCCCGGTCCAGCCAGGAGATCGGCCAGGGCTTGGCGATGTCGAGCAGCCGGAACAGGGCGAAGGTGAAGGGGTAAAGCCACAGCATGCCGGCGACCGGCACCAGGGCCAGCAGCTGGCCGGCCACCTCGTCGATCACGATCGCGCTCGAATCCGCCTCGCCGCCGCGGCAGACGGCGCCCGAAGCCCAGACCCCGATCAGGCCGATGGCCACGCCGGCGACCGCCACGGCCAGCGGGCCGCCCAGCCACCACAGCACCCAGGCGAGGGGCAGGGCGGCCAGCGACCCCCAGGTGCCCGACGCCACCCGGATCAGCCCGATCCCGCCCACCGTCGCCAGCAGCGTCGTCGGTTGCCAGAAGGTGCAGCCCGGCGGGAGCGGGCGGAACGGCATCAGCGCTCGATCCGGACGTTCGCGGACGCCTGCGCGGCGATGCCCTCCTCGCGGCCGGTGAAGCCCAGCCGCTCGGTCGTGGTGGCCTTGACGCTGACCCGCTCCGCATCGAGCCCCAGGATCTCGGCGATCCGGGCGACCATGGCGGCGCGGTGGGGGCCGACCTTCGGCCGCTCGCACAGCAGGGTGACGTCGACATTGAGGATGGTGCCGCGGGCCCGCACCAGCTCGCCGGCATGGGCCAGGAAGGCGGCGGAATCGGCACCGCGCCAGCGTTCGTCCGACGGCGGGAAATGCTGGCCGATATCGCCGGCGCCGATCGCGCCCAGCAGCGCGTCGGTCAGGGCGTGCAGCCCGACATCGGCGTCGGAATGCCCCTCCAGCTTGAAGCCGTGGGGAATGCGGATGCCGCACAGGATGACGGCGTCGCCCGGGATCAGGCGATGCACGTCGAAGCCGGTGCCGGTCCGGATGTCGGCAGCGCCGCCGAGCAGTCGTTCCGCGCGGGTCAGGTCCGCCTCCGTGGTGATCTTGAAGTTGTCGACATGGCCTTCGACCAGGCGCACGGCGATGCCCTGCCGCTCCGCCACCGCGGCGTCGTCGGTCAGCGCCTCGCCGGCCACGGCGCGATGGGCGGCCAGCAGGGCCGGGAAGCGGAAGCCCTGCGGCGTCTGCGCCTGCCACAGCCCGCTGCGGTCGACCGTGCCGGCGGCGATGCCGGCTTCGGCGCGTTTGATCGTGTCGACCACGGGCACCGCGGCAATGGCCGCCTCGGCCTCGTCCAGGGCGTCCAGCACCCGGTCGATCGTCGCCCGGTCGACCAGCGGCCGCGCCGCGTCATGCACCAGCACCCGGTCCGGCGCGCGCGCCTCCAGCCATTCCAGCGCCGCGCGGACGCTGTCCTGCCGGGTGGCGCCGCCGATGACGGGGTCGGGCAGGCCGAGGCCCGCCGCGGCGGCGTCATACAGCGCCCGGTGCTCGTCGCGGATCACCACGATGATATCGTCGAAGCGGCCGGTGGCGCGGAAGGCCTCGACCGACCGGCGCAGCACGGTGCTGCCGGCCAGCGGGCGGTATTGCTTGGGCAGGGAGCCGCCGAAGCGCTCGCCGGTTCCGGCAGCGACGATGACGGCGGCGTGGCGTGGCATGGTCCGCTCGGGCTCCCCTCGACGAAAAAGCGCCGCACGATAGGGCGGCGCCGGGGGAGAGACAAGCGATACGGCCGGGCGGCGGCTCCGCCCGGCCGTATCCTCACAGCGGGCCGGTCACTGGGGGATCAGTTCGACCCGCCGGTTCTTGGCCCGGCCCTCGTCGCTGTCGTTCGGCGCCACCGGCGCCAGCGGGCCGACGCCGGCCGGGTTCAGCCGGCTTGCCGAGATGCCGTACTGCTTGACCAGCGCCGACACGACGGAGCCGGCGCGGGCCCGCGACAGCGCCATGTTGGTGTCCATGCCGCCGACATTGTCGGTGTGGCCGACGACATGGATCTTCAGCGACGGCTCGTCCTTCAGGAACTGCGCGATCTGGTCCAGCGCCGGCTTCGAATCCGGCTTCAGGTCGGCCTTGGCGAAGTCGAAATAGATGCCGTAGAGGGCGATGTGGCCCTGCGCCGACAGGCTCTTCTCGATCTCGGCCGCCGTCACCGTCACCATCTTATCCTGCAGCGTGCCGGATTCGATGACGTCGAGCTGGACGATGGCCTGGCCCTTCGCCACCTCGATGTCCCGGGTGTAGCCGTCCTGGAACTCGGTGACGTAGAGGGCGACGCTGACGGTGCCGCCGTCCTTGGTCAGCTCCGCGGTCAGGAAATGCGCGGCGTCCGGGCTGTAGCTGAACAGCTGGGTCCCGACCCCGTCGAAGATGGTGTCCTGGCGCTTGCCGATCGCGCCGCCATCGGCCTTGAACAGCACCTGGTAGCCCTTAGACGCCAGCTCGTTCCCGTAGTTCTCGAACACGTCGGCGGAGGAGATGCCGGCCGGGACCGTGTAGCTGAGGCGGGTCAGCGCGCCGCTGACCTGCTTCGAGGCAGCGAAGACCGGCTTGTTGTCGGCATCGGCCTCGTCGGCCGGGCCGAGCGGCAGGGTGTAGTGGGTGAATTTCTGGGTCTTGTATTCGACGATCGACGCGCCCTCGTAGCGCTTGATCCCCGGATAGTCCTTCGCCCCCGGGATGTCGGCAGCCGCGGCCGGCGCCGTCACCGCGGCGGCCAACGCGAATGCCAAGACGGCGATGCGACCGAACGTCCCGATCATCGACTTCATGAGCTTCTGCTCCATCGTCGCCAGCGGGCCGAAGCCCGGCGGCATCATAATACTCTAACCGCGGCCGTTCGCCCGGCGGGAAACCGCCCTGACCCCGGCCGAGTGACATGTAGCGCCGCCCGAACGGAACTTCTTCCCCCCAAGAATCGGGGGGCGACCACATTTCTGCTCATTGGTTGTGCAAAACTTTCATTGGACAAAATTTAGGCGATGGGCTGATGTGACCATCGTAATCCTGCTCGCCGCCGATGCCGAACCTGAAACCGATCCCCACCGCTGCGGTCGCGCCGCAACCGGACCCCTTCGCCCTTCTGGCCTCGCTGCCGGTCGCCGTGCTGGCCGTTGGCCACGACCGGGTGATCCGCTTCGTCAACCTGGCGGCGCAGCAGCTGCTGGATGCCAGCGAATCCGCCCTGCTGGGGCAGGAGTTGACGGGGCTGGTGCCGGGCGACAGCCCGCTGTTCACCCTGATCGACCAGGCGATCCAGCAGGACCGCAGCGTCGCCGATTACGGCATGCTGCTGGAAAGCCCGCGGATCGGCCGCCGCACCGTGTCGGTGACGGTGGCGCCGCTGGTCGACCCGCCCGACCTCGCCGTGGTCAGCCTGTTCGAGGAATCGGTGGCGCGGCGGATCGACACCCAGCTGAACCGCCGCCACGCCGCCCGGTCGATGACCGCGATGGCGGCGATGCTGGCGCATGAGATCAAGAACCCGCTCTCCGGCATCCGCGGCGCCGCCCAGCTGCTGGAGCAGACGGTGGGCGACGATGACCGGGCCCTGACCCGGCTGATCTGCGAGGAGACCGACCGCATCGTCCGGCTGGTCGACCGCATGGACGCCTTCTCGGACCCCAGCCCACTGAACCGCGAGCCGGTCAACATCCACGAAGTGCTGGAGCGGGCGCGGCAGGTGGCGCAGACCGGCTTCGGCCGCCATGTCCGCTTCATCGAGCGCTACGACCCGTCGCTGCCGCCGGTGCCGGGGCAGTTCGACCAGCTGGTGCAGGTGTTCCTGAACCTGATCAAGAACGCGGTCGAGGCGGTGGCCGAGGATGGCGAGATCATCCTGACCACGGCCTATCAGCGCGGCGTGGCGATCGCGGTGCAGGGCACCAGCCAGCGCCTGAACCTGCCGCTGATGGTGTCGATCCAGGACAACGGCCCAGGCATCCCGGATGACCTCAAGGACCATCTGTTCGACCCCTTCGTCACCACCAAGGCGGAAGGCTCCGGCCTCGGCCTGTCGCTGGTGGCGAAGATCATCGGCGACCATGGCGGGCTGATCGGCTTCGAGAGCGAGCCGCGCCGCACCGTGTTCAAGATCTCCCTGCCCATCCACGCCGAACCGGCGCCGAACGGCGACAGCGACGACAACGGAAGCGAAGTATGACCAGCGGGACCATTCTGGTCGCGGATGACGATCGCGCCATCCGCATGGTGCTGACCCAGGCCCTGTCCAGGCTCGGCCATGAGGTGCGCAGCACCGGCACCGCCTCGACCCTGTACAAATGGGTCCAGGACGGCGTCGGCGACCTGGTGATCACCGACGTGATGATGCCGGACGAGAACGGGCTGGACCTGCTGCCGCGGATCCGCAAGCTGCGGCCGGAGCTGCGCGTCATCGTCATGAGCGCGCAGAACACGCTGCTGACCGCGGTCAAGGCGACCGAGCGCGGCGCCTTCGAGTACCTGCCCAAGCCGTTCGACCTGAAGGAGCTGGTCGGGGTGGTCGAGCGCGGCCTGACCCTGCCGCGCCAGGACGAGGGCGAGCGCCGGGACGTCGAGGACGGCGAGGAGGCGATGCCCCTGATCGGCCGGTCGCCGGCGATGCAGGAGATCTACCGGGTGATGGCCCGGCTGATGGCGACCGACCTGACCGTGATGATCACCGGCGAGAGCGGCACCGGCAAGGAGCTGGTGGCCAGGGCGCTGCACGATTACGGCCGCCGCCGCACCGGCCCCTTCGTCGCCATCAACATGGCGGCGATCCCGCGCGACCTGATCGAATCCGAGCTGTTCGGGCATGAGAAGGGGGCCTTCACCGGCGCGCTGTCGCGCTCCACCGGCCGGTTCGAGCAGGCCCAGGGCGGCACGCTGTTCCTGGACGAGATCGGCGACATGCCGATGGAGGCGCAGACCCGGCTGCTGCGGGTGCTGCAGGAGGGCGAATACACCACGGTCGGCGGCCGCACCCCGATCCGCGCCGATGTCCGCATCATCGCCGCCACCCATCGCGACCTGCGCAGCATGGTGCGGCAGGGGCTGTTCCGCGAGGACCTGTTCTACCGCCTGAACGTCGTGCCGATCCGGCTGCCGCCGCTGCGCGAGCGGTCGGAGGACATTCCGGCCCTGGTCAGCCACTTCATGCGCCGCGCCGCCGCCGAAGGCATGAGCGAGAAGGCGCTGGACAAGCGGGCGATGGAGCGGCTGACGCGGCACCGCTGGCCCGGCAATGTGCGCGAGCTGGAGAACCTGGCCCGGCGCCTCTGCGCCCTGTACTCGCAGGAGACGATCGGCATCGACGTGGTCGAGGCCGAGCTGAGCGACGCGCTGCCGCAGCCCGGCATCGCCGAGCCCGGCGTCGAGCCGGCCGGGGAGGGGCTGTCGGCCGCGGTCGAGCGCCACCTGCGCGACTATTTCGCCGCCCATGCCGGCAGCCTGCCGGCCAGCGGCCTCTACGACCGGGTGCTGCGCGAGGTCGAGCGGCCGCTGATCACGCTGAGCCTGGCCGCCACCCGCGGCAACCAGATCCGCGCGGCCGAGCTGCTGGGCCTGAACCGCAACACCTTGCGCAAGAAGATCCGCGAGTTAGACATCCCGGTGGTCCGTGGCCTAAGCTAGGCCC
>NZ_JBCNNF010000129.1:0-16499 GCF_039594555.1 Inquilinus sp. | reverse complement strand
GCACCGTGCGGTCGGTCGCGACCCGCACGGTGCCGTATCGATCAACGGCGGGCTGCGATCACTTGGACGCGGTCCAGATCGGCTTGCCGTCGGCGCCCTTGATGTTGTCGTTCCAGGTCTTCTCGACCATGTCGACGACCGCCTTCGGCATCGGCACGTAGTCGAGGCCTTCGGCGTCCGCGGTGCCCTTGGCATAGGCCCAGGCGAAGAACTGCAGCGCGGTGGCGGCGGCCGCCGGATCCTGCGGCTGCTTGTACATCAGGATGAAGCTGGCGCCGGTGATCGGCCAGCTCTCCGCACCCGGCTGGTTGGTCAGGATCAGGTAGTAGTTCTTGGCGTTGGCCCAATCCGCGTTGGCGGCGGCGGCCTGGAAGGTCTTCAGGCTCGGCTCGAGCACCTTGCCGTCATGGTTGACCATCTTGGCATAGGTCAGCTTGTTCTGCTTGACGTAGGCGTATTCGACATAGCCGATGCCGCCCTCGGTCTGCTGCACGGCGCCGGCGACGCCGGCATTGCCCTTGCCGCCGATGCCCGTCGGCCACTGCACCGAGGTGCTGGCACCGACGCTGTCCTTGAACTTGGCGTTCACGGCCGACAGGTAGTTGGTGAACAGGAAGGTGGTGCCGGAGCCGTCGGCGCGATAGGCCGGGGCGATGTCGGTGCTGGGCAGGTTGAGGTCGGGATTCAGCTTCTTGATCTTGGCGTCATCCCACTTGGTGATCTCGCCCAGATAGATCTCGGCGATGGTCTCGCCATCGAGCACCAGCTTGCCCGGCTCGACGCCGGGGATGTTCACGACCGGCACGACCCCGCCCATGACCATCGGGAACTGCACCAGCCCGGCGGCGTCCAGGTCTTCGGACTTCAGCGGCATGTCGGAAGCGCCGAAGGTGACGGTCTTGGCCTTGATCTGGTTGATGCCGCCGCCGGAGCCGATCGCCTGGTAGTTCAGGCCGACGCCGCTTTCCTTCTTATAGGTGTCCGCCCACTTGGCGTAGACCGGGGCCGGGAAGGTTGCGCCGGCGCCGGTGATGTCGGCCGCCTGGGACGCGCCCGCCACGAGGGCGAGCGCCGCGCCGATCGCGGCGCCGCGGAGGATGGATCGTGAAAACAGCTTCACGGGAATCTCCCTGTGATGGTGCGGCGCCCCCCTTAGGCGCCGTACGGTCAGACGGCCTGTGCCGTGTCCGAGCGCAGGCTATAAGTCGCCACCACCGAAGCTTTTAAGACAGTTCGGTTACAGTTTTATGAACCGCCTGGCCGGCGGCCTTGCCGGACGGCGCCGCGGGCAGGTGCACGGTGAAGACGCTGCCGCGGCCGACCTCGCTGTCGATCTCCAGCCGGCCGCGGTGGCGGCTGACGATGTGCTTGACGATGGCGAGGCCCAGGCCGGTGCCGCCGACGGCGCGGCTGCGCGCCGGGTCGACCCGGTAGAAGCGTTCGGTCAGGCGCGGCAGATGCTCGCGGGCGATGCCTTCGCCCTGATCGCTGACGCTCACCACCAGGCTGGTCCGTCGCCCCTCCCCGACGGTGCGGGCGGACAGGCCGACGACGCCGCCCTGGCGGCCGTAGTTGATGGCGTTCGACACCAGGTTCTGGAACACCTGATACAGCTGGTCGGAATCCCCGACCACCTGGGGCAGGTCCGGCGCCAGGTCGAGCTCGAGCCGCTGCGCCTTGCGCTGCGCCTTGAGCTCCAGCGCGTCGGCCACCGATTGCAGCAGCGGGCCGACGGTGACCCGCCCGGTCGGCGGCACATGCTCGTCCAGCTCGATCCGCGACAGCGACAAGAGGTCGTTGACCAGCCGCGACATGCGCTCGGCCTGCTGCTGCATGATGCCGAGGAAGCGCTCGCGCGCCGCCGCATCGTCCTTCGCCGGGCCGCGCAGCGTCTCGATGAAGCCCATCAGGCTCGACAGCGGCGTGCGCAGCTCATGGCTGGCATTGGCGACGAAGTCGGCCCGCATCTGCTCGACCCGCTTGGACGCGGTGAGGTCGTAGAAGGTGACCAGCAGCGCCGGCTCGGGCCGGTCGCCGGATTCGCGCTCGCCCGCGTCGCCGCGCCGCTCGAAGCGCTGGATTCGCACCTCGAATTCGCGCTCGATCGGCACCGGCAGGTTCAGCGGCACGGTCAGCATCGGACCGCCGGCGAGGACGGCGTCGACCGCGGCGATGATCTCCGGATGACGGATCGCCTCGGCCAGGTCGCGGCCCAGCAGCCCCTCGCCGAACAGCCGCTCGGCGGCGCCGTTGGCGCGCAGCACGCTGCGGTCGCCGGCCAGCACCAGGATCGGGTCGTCCTGCGCCTCCAGGATCTCCGACGCGGTCTGCAGCTCGACCGCCAGGCTGCGCTCGCGGCCGCGGGCATGGCGCTGCAGCCGCTGCAGGTGCAGGAACAGGATCTGGCCGATCTCGGTCGCGGGCCGCGGCGGCCGCTCCGGCGCCTCGGCGGTCGAGGCCTCGATGTGCCGGCGCAGCAGGTCGAGGTCGCGCAGCAGGCGCCAGGCGAACAGGCCGGCCACGCCGACCACGATCAGCATGCCGCCCGCCGCCAGCCAGACGCCGATCCCGCCGGTCCCGGCCGAGACGAGCAGCAGCGCGATCACCAGAGCGGCGATCACGCCGATGCCGAACAGGTGGCGATAGATCGGACCGGCCATGCCAACGCGCCTCGAGCAGCGAGCCTCAGAATACCCCGATCATGCGGGAAGCGGCGACGCTACTCGCGCTCGATGACGGTTTCGTGTCGCCCGCCGCACATGGCGGCGGGTGCCGCCATGCGTCAGGAGGGGACCGAGACGCCGGCACCGGCGCCCATATAGACGCCCTTGGCCGGCTTGTCCGACGACCGCTCGCAGGCGGCGGCGCCGACCGCCACCGCCAGCAGCAGGGCCAGGAGGCCGAGGCGCCGCATCATTCGCCCCGCGCCACGCCAACCATCGCCGGGCGCAGCAACCGGCCCTGCAGCACATAGCCGGGCTGGACCACCTGGACGACGGTGCCGGACGGCTTGCCGGTGCCCGGCAGCTCGAACATGGCCTGGTGGAAGTTCGGGTCGAAGGTCTCGCCGACCGGCTCGATCCGGGTCACGCCGTGGCGCTCGAAGGCGGCGAGCAGCTGGCGCTCGGTGGCGGCGACGCCGTCGACCAGGGTCTTCAGCGCCGCATCGGCCTCGACCGCCTCGGCCGGCACCGCGTCGATGGCGCGGCGCAGGTTGTCGGCGGCGTCGAGCAGCGACTTGGCGAAGCCGGAGATGGCGTATTTCGCCGTGTCCTCGCGCTCGCGCTCCGACCGGCGGCGGATGTTCTCGGTCTCCGCCATGGCGCGCAGCGTCTGGTCCTTCAGCTTGGCGGTCTCGGCCTCGAGCTCGGCGATCCGCTCCAGCGCCGCGGTCAATGCCGCGTCGCCGCCGTCCGCGGCCTCGGATTCGGCGACACCCTCGACCTCGGGCCTCGCGGCCCCGGTCTCCGGCTCCGTCGCCTCGGGGCGGGGCTCGGCGGACATCGTCTTGTTGTGCATCATGCTACCTGGTTCGTGGTCTCGTTGGTTCTGAGGAGACGGCCTATCATCTTCGCGGTGTAATCCACCATCGGGATGATGCGCGCATAGTTCAGCCGGGTCGGCCCGATCACGCCGACGGCGCCGACCACGCGCTGGTCGCTGCCCTTGTACGGGGCGATGATCATCGAGCAGCCGGTGTGGCTGAACAGCCCGTTCTCGGCGCCGATGAAGATCTGCACGCCCTCGGCGGCGTTGGCCGCGTCGAGCATCTTGAGCAGCGCCTCCTTGGTCTCCAGCGCCTGGAACAGGCCGCGGATGCGCTCCAGATCCTCCAGCGCGGTGACGTCGTTGAGCAGGCGCGACTGGCCTTTGACGATCAGCGTGCCGCCCCCGCCGCCGCTCCAGGTGGCGAGGCCGGCCGCCACCACCTTGGCGGCGAGGCTGTCGAGCTGGCTCTTCTGCGCCTCGATCTCGCCCAGCACCTCGGCCCGGGCCTCGCCGATGGTGCGGCCGACGATGCGGGCGTTGAGATAGTTCGTGACATGGACGAAGGTCGAGGCCGGCAGGCCCAGCGGCACCTCCAGCACCCGGTTCTCGACCATGCCGTCCTCGGTCACCAGCACCACCAAGGCGCGGCCGGGCGACAGGTTGACGAATTCGATATGCTTCAGCGGCCGGTCGGTCTTCGGCGCCAGCACCAGCCCGGCGCAGGCCGACAGGCCGGAGAGGGCGGAGGTCGCCTCCTCCAGCATCTCCGAAACGCCGCGCCCGGCCTGGGCGCACAGTGCCTCGATCGAGGCACGCTCGCTCTCACCGACATCGCCGAGCTGCATCAGCCCATGCACGAACAGGCGCAAGCCCGCATCGGTCGGCAACCGCCCGGCCGAGGTGTGCGGGGCGTAGAGCAGCCCGGCATCCTCGAGGTCGGACATGACGTTGCGGATCGTCGCCGGCGACAGCGACATGCCGAGCCGGCGCGACAGCGTGCGGCTGCCCACCGGCTCGCCCGACTGGACATAGGCATCGACGATCAGGCGGAAGATCTCCCGCGATCGCTCGTCGAGGTCCCGGAACGCTTGGCCGCCGGATCGGCTGGAAAGTTCATTCAACATGCTCATGGCCATCGCCACGCTATGTAGGCACCGTTCCACCCGAATCAACGATCCCGGGCTTTACGGGCAGGACCCGCGAGGATAGCGTGCGCGTCCTTCGCCGAGAACAGAAAGCGACCCCATGCGACCGTCCGGACGCGCCTTCGACGCCCTGCGCGCCATCAGCCTCGAGACCGACGTCAACAAATACGCCGAGGGCTCGTGCCTGGTGAAGTTCGGCGACACCCATGTGCTGTGCACCGCCTCGGTCGATGAGCGGGTGCCGTCCTGGCTGAAGAACGGCGGCAAGGGCTGGGTCACGGCGGAATACGGCATGCTGCCGCGCGCCACCGACCAACGCACCGACCGCGAGGCGGCACGCGGCAAGCAGACCGGGCGGACGCAGGAGATCCAGCGCCTGATCGGCCGGTCGCTGCGCGCCGTCACCGACCTGAAGGCGCTGGGCGAGATCCAGGTCAAGGTCGATTGCGACGTGCTGCAGGCCGATGGCGGCACCCGCACCGCCGCGATCACCGGCGGCTATGTCGCGCTGGTGCTGGCGCTGCGCCACCTGGTGCAGATCCGCAAGATCAAGGCGCTGCCGCTGATTGACAGCGTCGCCGCCATCTCCTGCGGGCTCTATCAGGGCCAGGCGGTGCTGGACCTCGACTACGCCGAGGATTCGAGCGCCCAGGCCGACGCCAACTTCGTCATCACCGGCAAGGGCGGGCTGGTCGAGGTGCAGGCGACGGCGGAGCAGACCCCGTTCAGCCGGGCCGAGTTCGAGGCGCTGCTGGCGCTGGCCGAGCAGGGCACGGCCGAGTTGGCGGCGATCCAGAAGGCGGCGCTGGGCGAGGGCTGAGAGCCCTTTCGCGAACGCTATGGCGAGGCCGTCTGACGGCGGACTCGAAGCTTCCGGTGCTCACGCACCAAACGTGCGCTGCGCTCCGGTTCTCGAAACCACCGCCAGCCGACTCACGCCAGCGCATTCTCAAAAAGGCTCTGCGTCCTGCCGGGGATGCGGCGCCCCGGCGCTTGAGTTGCAGGGCGTGCCCGTGAAATCCTGCCGGCCCGCGGGCGGGAGGGCTTCATGGGCGCGTTCTCGATCTGGCACTGGGTGATCGTCTCCCTGTTCATGGGGATCAGCGCCCCCGTGCCCGGAGTCCCCGAGGCGATCTCGAACGCCCTCTCGGCGCTCCGCGGCCTGACCGCCCTGCCCCAGGCCGAGAAGCTGATCGACTACGCGCCTGAAGCGGGCGGGCCGGTCCTGTACCGGCTGCCCGGCAATGTCTGCTTCCTCCGGCTCGGCGGTCAGGCCGGCCAGACGGAGTGGGTGCGGCGCGACGAGCGGAACCGGATCGAGATCCTGGTCTCCGCCCCCGGGCTGGCGAAGGCCGGCGGACGGTTCGAGCCCGAGGGCACGGCCGAGTTGCGGCTGGGGACTCACACCGTCGCGGTCCCGGTCGCGTCGCCCGGCCTGCCGACCTGGCGCTTCACGCTGGAGGAGACGCCGGCGCTGCAGGAAACGCTCGATGCCGACGAGGCGACGCTGCGCTTCACCGCGATCCGCGGCGGCAAGCCGGTGCCGGAGGAGACCCTGACCATCGCCGCAGGCAATCTCTGGCAGGCGATCCAGGGCTTGGAGTCCTGCGCCGCCGGCGCCGAGCCGCCGGGCGTGGTCGGGCCTTAGCCGGGTCGCGGCCCGGCTTCTGAAGACAGCCGCCACCGGTCGTCAGGGCAGTCCTACGACGGTCTCCGGCCCCACGCCGCCGCCGCAGCCTCGACCCGGTGCTTCAGGCCGGAGCGGAGGCCGAGGGCGAAGGCGGTCTCGGCCATCAGGAACATCGGGCCGATCAGCAGCTGGAACAGGTTCGACAGGAAGGCCGGCCGCTTGCCTTCATAGGCATGGCCGACCAGCTGCAGCGCCCAGCCGCCGACGAACAGCACGGCGACGACGGTCCAGGTGACCGTGGCCGACGCGCCGCCGGCCACGGCATGGGCGACGATCAGCCCCGGGATCACCACCACCGCCATGGCCAGGCCGAGCCCGAGATCGAGCGCGATCCAGAGCAGCCAGACCAGCAGGGCGACGAGATCGGCCAGCGTCGCCGGCCAGCCGCCGATGCTGCCGAGCGGCACCGTCGCCAGCGCCACCAGCACCGCCAGGATGATCGCCGGGATGCCGAAGAAATGGGTCAGCCGGTTGCGGCCGTCGCGGTGGAAGCTGGTGTACATCGCCATCTGGCGATCGAACAGATCCGAAGCCATACGCGATCCTCCCCGAGAGGAGAATAAACCCAGCCAGAGTGTCGTACCAACAAATGCAACAGAACCGTCATCGCGAGCCCCGCAGGGGTGTGGCGATCCAGCGGCACCGGCCTGTGGATCGCCACGGCGCTTCGTGCCTCGCGATGACGGCTTAAGTCATCCCGGCTTCAGTCTTGGAGAGCCAGCAGCAGGCTGGACGTATCCACCCGGCCGCCGGCCTTGGCCTGGACCGCGGAGTAGAACTGGTCGACCAGCGCCGTCACCGGCAGCCGGGCGCCGTTGGTCTTCGCCTCCTGGAAACAGATGCCCAGGTCCTTGCGCATCCAGTCGATGGCGAAGCCGAAGTCGAACTTGCCCTGCAGCATGGTGCGGCCGCGATTCTCCATCTGCCAGCTCTGCGCCGCGCCCTTGGAGATGACGTCGAGCACCAGGTTGCCGTCGAGCCCCGCCTTCTGGGCGAAGTTCAGCCCCTCGGCCAGGGCCTGGACCAGCCCGGCGATGCAGATCTGGTTGACCATCTTGGTCAGCTGGCCAGACCCCGCCGGGCCCATCAGGGTGCAGGCGCGGGCATAGCTGTCGATCACCGGCTTGGCGATGGCAAAGACCGCGTCGCGCCCGCCGCACATCACCGTCAGCACGCCGTTCTCCGCCCCCGCCTGGCCGCCGGAGACCGGCGCGTCGAGGAAGCCGAAGCCCAGCCGGTCGGCCTCGGCCTCCAGCTCGCGGGCGATGTCGGCCGACGCGGTGGTGTGGTCGACCAGGATGGCGCTGCCGGACATGCCGGCGAAGGCGCCGTCCGGCCCCTTGACCACGGAGCGGATGTCGTCGTCGTTGCCGACGCACATGAACACGATGGCGGCGTCCTTCGCCGCCTCAGCCGGGGTCGGCGCCCAGGCCCCGCCATGGCGCTCCGCCCAGGCCTCGGCCTTCGCCGCGGTGCGGTTGAAGACGGTGACCTCGTGCCCCGCCTTGACCAGATGCCCCGCCATCGGCGCGCCCATGACGCCCATGCCCAGGAATGCGACCTTCATCGTCCTCGCCCCTACCGCCATGCGTTGGAGGCGACACAGTGCACCAACCGCCGCCTTTGATTCCAGCCTCCGGCGCGCGTATCTGATGCCCATCATGACGAACGCCGCCTCCCCCGCCCGCCGCTTCGCCGGCGACCACCTGGTCATCGCCAGCCACAACAAGGGCAAGATCCCGGAGATCGCCGCCCTGCTGGAAGGCCGCGTGGCGCGCCTGACCTCCGCCGCCGACCACGGCGTGCCGGAGCCGGAGGAGACCGGAACGACCTTCATCGCCAATGCCGAGTTGAAGGCCCGCTTCGTCGCCGCGGCCACCGGCCTGCCGTCGCTGGCCGACGACAGCGGCGTGTCCGTCACCGGCCTGGGCGGCGATCCCGGCATCTACTCCGCCCGCTGGGCCGAGAAGCCCGACGGGACCGGCCGCGACTTCGCCTATGCCATGGAGCAGGTGCGGCTGAAGCTGGGCGACAACCCGGACCGCAGCGCCCGCTTCGTCTGCGCCCTGTCGCTGTGCTGGCCGGACGGCCATTGCGAGACGGTCGAGGGCGAGATCCGCGGCCGGCTGGCCTGGCCGGCGCGCGGCACCAAGGGCTTCGGCTACGACCCGATCTTCGTGCCGGACGGCCATGACCGCACCTTCGGCGAGATGGAATCGGCCGAGAAGCACGCCATGAGCCACCGCGCCGACGCCTTCCGCAAGCTGGTGGCGCGCTGCTTCGAGGGCGGATGACCGCCCCCGGCTTCGCCCTCTATGTCCATTGGCCGTTCTGCCGGTCGAAATGCCCGTATTGCGACTTCAACTCGCATGTCCGGGAGCAGGTCGAGCATGAGCGCTGGCGCCGGGCGCTGGTGGCGGAGTTGGACCATTTCGCCGACCTGACGCCGGGCCGGACGCTGACCTCGATCTTCTTCGGCGGCGGCACCCCGTCGCTGATGCAGCCGGCCACCGCCGCTGCGGTGATCGACCGTGCCGCCGAGCGCTGGGGCCTGGCGCCGGATGTCGAGATCACGCTGGAGGCGAACCCGACCTCGGTCGAATCGCATCTCTTCTCCGGCTTCCGCGCCGCCGGGGTGAACCGGGTGTCGCTCGGCGTCCAGGCGCTGGACGAGGCGTCGCTGCGCTTCCTCGGCCGCAACCATTCGGCCGAGGAGGCGCTGGCCGCCGTCGGCCTGGCCGCCCGGCATTTCGGCCGCTTCTCCTTCGACATGATCTACGCCCGGCCGGGCCAGACCGTGGCCGGCTGGACGGCGGAACTGCGCCGGGCGCTAGACCACGCCGTCGGCCACATCTCGGCCTATCAGCTGACGATCGAGCAGGGCACCCGCTTCCACACGCTCTATTCCCGCGGCGAGCTGGTGCTGCCGGACGAGGACACTCAGGCCGCGCTTTACGAGGCCACGGCCGAGGTGCTGGGCTCGGCCGGCCTGCCCGGCTACGAGATCTCGAACCACGCCCGGCCGGGTGAGGAATCGCGCCACAACCTGACCTATTGGCGCTATGGCGACTATGTCGGCGTGGGACCGGGCGCGCATGGCAGGCTGACGCTGAACGACGGCAAATGGGGCACCCGCACCCACCGGGCGCCGGAGGTGTGGCTGGGGCGGGTCGAGGCCGCCGGCCATGCCGAGCATGAGCGCGAGGCGGTGCCGCCGGAAAGCCGGCGCGACGAGATGCTGATGATGGGGCTGCGCCTGGCCGAGGGCGTGCCGAAGTCGCGCATCGCCGACGAATCCGGCCTGCCCTTCGACCGCGCGATCGACCGCCGCCGGCTGGACAGGCTGGTGGCCGGCGGCTTCCTGGCGGAGACTGGAAGCCGCATCATGGCCACCCCCGCCGGCCGCCAGCGCCTGGACGCCGTGCTGGCGGCGCTGCTGGGGTAAGGCCCCTCAGCGCTGCTTCGTCACCATGATGTGGGTGGCTTTCGGGCTGCTGACGCGCTCGCCGACGGCATAGCCGAGGGCGGCGAGGTCGAGCCCGGCGAACAGGTTCTCGCCGCTGCCCAGCAGAACCGGCGCCTGGGCCAGGTGCATCTCGTCGATCAGGCCCCTGGCCAGGTACTGCCGGACGGTGGCGACGCCGCCGCCGACCCGCACATCCTTGTTGCCAGCGGCCTGCCGCGCCTGGCGCAGCGCCGAATCGATGCCGTCGGTGACGAAGTGGAAGACGGTGCCGCCCTTCATCTCGATCGACGGCCGGGCATGGTGGGTCAGGACGAAGACCGGCACGTGATAGGGCGGGGTGTCGCCCCACCAGCCCTTCCAGCTGTCGTCGGGCCAGGGGCCGCGCACCGGTCCGAACATGTTCCGGCCCAGGATCCAGGCGCCGAGATTTTCGAAGCTGCGGGCGGCGAAATCCTCGTCGATGCCGGTCTCGCCATCCTCCTTGCCGAACACCATCCTCTGCATGGTGCGGGTCGGGAAGGCCCATTGCGGCAGCACCATGCCGCCCTTGCCGAACGGGTTCTCGAGACTCTGCTCCGGCGCGGCGCCGTAGCCGTCGAGCGATATGGAGAAGGCGCGGACGACGAGCTTGGACATGGCGGCGTTCCTCCAGGTGATCTCGCTTTCTGATTTCGTATAGCAATCAGTTAACCGATCAGTAAACACAATCACACGGTCACGCCCTGTCCGCATGCCGTCGCCGGAGCTATCTTTTCGGCCGGCTCACCCAGGGAGGCAGCGTCATGGCGTCGGTCCGGTACATCGTCCGCGACGTGGACCAAGCGGTCGCATTCTATACGGAGAGCCTGGGATTCCGGCTGCAGCAGCAGTTCGGGCCGGCCATGGCGATCCTCGAGCGGGACGGGCTGACCCTGTGGGTCGCCGGTCCCGCCGCCTCGGCCAGCCGGCCGATGCCGGACGGAAGCAGGCCGGAGCCCGGCGGCTGGAACCGATTCGTGCTCCAGGTCGACGACCTGCCGACGTTGGTCGCCGATCTGCGCGGCCGCGGCGTGCGGTTCCGCAACGACATCGTCACCGGCCCCGGCGGCCGGCAGATCCTGTGCGAGGACCCGTCCGGCAACGTGGTCGAGCTGTTCCAGCCGGCCTGAGCGCCGCCCGACCGGGTGGACACCCGCCCTCCGGCGCGGCATGGTCGCGCTCTGTTCCCGTCCGGAGAGGGCCCGCCGATGTCGACCACGCCGAAGACCTATTATCTGATCGACGGCTCGGGCTACATCTTCCGCGCCTTCCACGCCTTGCCGATGATGATGCGCAAGTCGGACGGGCTGCCGGTGAACGCCGTCTACGGCTTCACCAACATGCTGATCCGCCTCTTGGCCGATCTCGACGCCGACCACCTGGCGGTGATCTACGACAAGTCGGAGCGCAGCTTCCGCAAGGAGATCTACCCCGCCTACAAGGCGCAGCGGCCGGACCCGCCGGAGGAGCTGATCCCGCAATTCCCGCTGATCCGCGCCACCAGCGAGGCCTTCAACCTGCCGGGCATCGAGATCGAGGGCTTCGAGGCCGACGACATCATCGCCACCTATTGCCGGATGGCGCGGGAGGAGGGATCGCGCGCCGTCATCGTCTCCTCCGACAAGGACATGATGCAGCTGGTCGGCGACGGCGTGACCATGCTGGACCCGATCAAGAACAAGCCGATCGACGCCGCCGAGGTGATGGAGAAGTTCGGCGTGGCGCCGGACCGGGTGATCGACGTGCAGGCCCTGGCCGGCGACAGCGTCGACAACGTGCCGGGCGTGCCCGGCATCGGCATCAAGACCGCGGCCCAGCTGATCACCGAATATGGCGACCTCGATGCCCTGCTGGCCCGGGCCGGCGAGATCAAGCAGCCGAAGCGGCGAGAATCCCTGATCCAGTATGCCGAGCAGGCGCGGATCAGCCGCGAGCTGGTGAAGCTGCGCAGCGACGCGCCGGTGCCGTTCGGCCTCGAGGGCATCGTCGCCCGGCCGCCGGACCGGTCGAAGCTGGTGCGCTTCCTGGAGGAGATGGAGTTCCGGTCGACCATCACCCGGGTCGAGGCGTCGTTCGACAAGCTGGGCACCACCGGCGACGACGAGCCGGACCTGGCCGCGCCCGGCAAGCCGGAGGCGATCGCCCAGGACTACCAGCTGGTGCAGGACGTGGCGGCGCTGCAGCGCTGGGCCGATGCGGCGGTCGAGGCCGGGGTGCTGGCGATCGACACCGAGACCAACTCGCTGGACGCCGAGGCGGCGATGCTGTGCGGCATCTCCCTGGCCGTCGCCCCCGGCAAGGCCTGCTACATCCCGGTGGCCCATGTGCCGCCGGAGGGCGACGGGCTGAACTTCGGCGGCCAGACGCTGCAGCAGATCCCGATCGCGGAGATCCGCCGCATCCTGGGGCCGGTGCTGGTCGACCCGTCGGTGCTGAAGGTCGGGCACAACCTGAAATACGACGCCCATGTGCTGGGCCGGCCCGATATCGGCCTGCCGATCACGCCATGGGACGACACCATGCTGATCTCCTACGTCCTCGACGGCGGGGCGCATGGCCATGGCATGGATGAGCTGTCGGAGCTGCATCTGCAGCACCGCACCATCCCCTATTCCTCGGTCTGCGGCACCGGCAAGAACGCCATCACCTTCGACAAGGTGCCGCTGGACAAGGCCCTGGCCTATGCCGCCGAGGACGCCGACATCACCCTGCGCCTGCACATGCTGCTGAAGCCGCGGCTGGTCGGCGAGCGCATGACGACGGTCTACGAGACCATCGAACGGCCGCTGGTCGGCGTCATCTCGGACATGGAGATGGCGGGGATCAAGGTCGACCGCGCCGCTTTGGCCCGGCTGTCGATGGAATTCGCCGAGCGCATGGCGGCGCTGGAGGCGGAGATCCATGTCTCGGCCCAGGGCCCGTTCAACGTCGGCAGCCCGAAGCAGCTGGGCGAGGTGCTGTTCGAGCGCCTGGGCATCCCCGGCGGCAAGAAGAGCAGCAAGACCGGCGCCTATTCCACCGATTCGAGCGTGCTGGAGCAGTTGGCGGCACAGGGCCACACCATCGCCAGCCAGATCCTGGAATGGCGCCAGCTGGCCAAGCTGAAGGGCACCTACACCGACGCGCTGCAGGCCCAGATCAACGAGAAGAGCGGGCGGGTCCACACCTCCTTCTCGCTGGCCGCGACCAACACCGGCCGCCTGTCCTCGAACGAGCCGAACCTGCAGAACATCCCGATCCGCACCGAGGAGGGGCGCAAGATCCGCTACGCCTTCGTGGCGGAGCCGGGGCACAGGCTGGTCTCGGTCGACTACAGCCAGATCGAGCTGCGGCTGGTGGCGCAGATCGCCGATGTGGCGCTGCTGAAGCAGGCCTTCCTTGACGGCACCGACATCCATGCGATGACCGCCAGCCAGGTGTTCAACGTGCCGCTGGCGGAGATGACGCCGGAGACGCGGCGCAAGGCCAAGGCCATCAATTTCGGCATCATCTACGGCATCTCCGGCTTCGGCCTCGCGGCGCAGCTGGGCATCCCGCAGGGCGAGGCCACGGCCTTCATCCGCGCATATCTCGACCGGCTGCCGGAGCTGAAGGCCTGGATGGACGAGACCAAGCGCGTGGCGCGCGAGCGCGGCTGGGTCGAGACCCTGTTCGGCCGCAAATGCCACGTGCCGGGAATCAAGGACCCCAACCCGGCCCGCCGCGCCTTCGCCGAGCGCCAGGCCATCAACGCCCCGATCCAGGGCACCGCGGCCGACATCATCAAGCGCGCCATGGGCAAGCTGCCGCATGCGCTGGCCGATGCCGGGCTGAAGGCGCGGATGCTGCTGCAGGTGCATGACGAGCTGCTGTTCGAGGCGCCGGAGGACGAGGCCCAGCGCACCGCCGAGCTGGCTCAAGCGGTGATGCAGTCGGCAGCGACGCTGGAGGTGCCGCTGATCGCCGAGGCCGGGATCGGGCACAGCTGGGCCGAAGCGCACTGAGGCACCAGGCCGCTAGAGTGGAGCCCCCTTGCTGTCATGCCCGGGCTTGACCCGGGCATCCAGAGACTGTCGAGACCTTCTGGATTGCTGGGTCAAGCCCGGCAATGACAGTGTGGGGAGGGCTTTCACCCGATGGCCCCGAGGGAAGGGAACGAGATCATGGGTGAAGTGATCGACTTCGCCGGCAAGGCAGTGTTCGTCGCCGGCGGCACCAGCGGCATCAACCTCGGCATCGCGCTGGGCTTCGCCCGGGCCGGGGCGCGGGTGGCGGTGATGAGCCGCAGCCAGGAGAAGGTCGACGCCGCCGTGGCCCGGCTGCGCGAGACGGGCGCCGAGGCCATGGGTGCCGCCGCCGATGTGCGCGACTACGCCGCCACCGAGGCGGCGCTGAAGGCCGTGCATGACGCCTGGGGCGATCTCGACGTGCTGGTCTCGGGCGCCGCGGGGAACTTCCCGGCGCCGGCGCTGGGCATGTCGGCGAACGGCTTCAAGTCTGTGGTCGACATCGACCTGCTGGGCAGCTTCCACGTGCTGCGCGCCGCCCACCCGTTCCTGCGCAAGCCGGGGGCGTCGGTGATCAACATCTCCGCCCCGCAGGCTGAGGCGCCGATGGCGATGCAGGCCCATGTCTGCGCCGCCAAGGCCGGCGTCGACATGCTGACCCGGGTGCTGGCGATGGAGTGGGGCCGCGACGGCATCCGCATCAACTCCGTCATCCCCGGCCCGATCGACGGGACCGAGGGCATGGCCCGGCTGGCGCCGACGCCGCAGGCCCGCGCTTTGGTCCAGCGCAGCGTGCCGCTGGGCCGGATGGGCGCGGCCGAGGACATCGCCGCCGCCTGCCGCCTCCTCTCCTCCCCGCTGGCCGTCTTCATCACCGGCGCGGTGCTGCCGGTCGATGGCGGCTGGTCGCTGGGCGGCGCCGCCGCCTCGATGGGCATCATCGCCGAGCAGGCGATGGCCGCGGCGGCCAAGGCGAAGGGATAGCCCCTTCCCTGCCGCCCCCGGCCGTGGGAGCGTGGCCGCTTCGGTTCGGAGGAGGCCGCCCATGACCATCGAGGTCTATCTCGCCTACATCGCCGCCTGCATCCTGGTCGCGATCATCCCGGGGCCGTCGGTGACGCTGATCATCGCCAACAGCCTGACCCACGGCACCCGCGCCGGGCTGCTCAACGTGCTCGGCGGACAGATCGGCCTGCTGGTCATGCTCGGCGTGCTGGTGGTCGGCCTCGCCGCGGTGGTCGAGGCGATGGGCCATTGGTTCGACTGGCTGCGCCTGGCCGGCGCCGCGTATCTGGTCTGGATCGGCTGGAAGCTGCTGCGCGCCCCGGACCCGGCGGCCGAGCCCGGAAGCCTGCGGCCACCGCGCGGTGGCTTCGTGCTGCAGGGCCTGCTGGTGGCGCTGAGCAACCCGAAGATGCTGCTGTTCTTCGGCGCCTTCATTCCCCAGTTCGTGCAGCCCGGCGGCGACCAGTCGAGCCAGGTGCTGCTGCTCGGCGTCACCGCCCTGATCGTCGCGGCGCTGTCCGACGGCATGTACGCCCTGGCGACCGGCCGGGCCGGCAGCGCCCTGTCGCGCCGGCATGTGCGGCTGGTGTCGCGCACCGGCGGCGTCTGCCTGATCGGCGGCGGGGTGTGGCTGGCGTTCACGCGGGCGCGGTAGCGGCTCACGATCCCTCTCCCGCGATCAGGCACGCCGCCTCTTGTCCCCCGCCGAGGTCGACCCGCGGCGGGTCCTCCCGCGCGCAGCGGTCGAAGGCGAGCGGGCAGCGGGTGCGGAAGCGGCAGCCGCTGGGCGGCCGGCGCGGGCTGGGCGGGTCGCCCTGCAGCAGGATGCGCTGCGCCCCCGGCGCCGGGCGCAGCCGCGGCACGGCGGAGAGCAGCGCCCTCGTGTAGGGATGGCCGGGCTGCGCCCAGACCCGCCCGGTCGGCCCGCTCTCGACGATGCGGCCCAGATGCATCACCGCCACCCGGTCGGCGACATGGCGCACCACCGCCAGGTCGTGGCTGATGAAGAGATAGGCCAGGCCCAGTTCGGCCCTGAGCTCGGCCAGCAGGTCCAGCACCTGGGCGCGGACCGAGACGTCGAGCGCCGAGACCGGCTCGTCGCAGATCACCAGCCGCGGCCGCGGAGCGAGCGCCCGGGCGATGGCGACGCGCTGGCGCTGGCCGCCGGACAACTCATGCGGGTATCTGTCGGCAAGGCCCGAGCCCAGCCCGACCCGATCGAGCAGCCAGGCGACGCGGCCGCGCCGCTCGGCCCGCACCACGCCGGCGACGCGCAGCGGGTCCTCGACCGCCGTGCCGACCGTGTCGCGCGGGTTGAGCGAGCCGGCGGGGTCCTGGAACACCAGCTGGATCTGCGCCCTGAGCGGCCCGAGGGCATGGCCCTGGCGGCGGGTGACGTCCTGCCCGGCGAAGCGGATCGCGCCGCTGTCGGGATCGGCCAGCCGCGCCGCCAGCCGTCCGAGGGTCGACTTGCCCGAGCCGGACTCGCCGACCAGGCCCAGCACCTCGCCCGGCGCGACCGTGAGCGACACGCCGTCGACCGCCTGCACCGCGTCGGGCGCGCGGCCGAAGCGCTTCACCACGCCATCGAGCTGCAGCAGCGGCTCGATCATGGCCTGCCCCTCGCCAAGAGCCGCCGGTCACCCCTTTGAGTCCCCCCTCCCCTTGCGGGAGGGGGGTAGGGGGAGGGGGTTCGTGCC
>NZ_JBCNNF010000128.1:0-16506 GCF_039594555.1 Inquilinus sp. | reverse complement strand
GACCCCGACCAGCATGGCGGCCAGCGGGTGGAGCGCGGCGTGGCGCTGGTCACCCAGTCCAGCAACATCGCCATCAACCTGACCATGCAGCGCCGCGGCCTGCCGATCGCCTATGTCGCGACGCTCGGCAACCAAGCGGTGGCCGGGCTGGCCGAGATGGTCGAGGCCTTCCTCGACGATCCGCGCGTCACCGCCATCGGCCTGCACATCGAAGGGTTGGCCGAGCCCGCCGCTTTGGCCCGGGCGGCGGCGCGGGCGCGGCGGCAGGGCGTGCCGATCCTGGCGGTGAAGACCGGCCGGTCGGCGGAAGGGGCGCAACTGACCCTCAGCCACACCGCCTCCCTGGCCGGGGCTGATGCGGTGACCGACGCCTTCCTGCGCCGCATCGGCGTGGTCCGAATTGCCTCGCTGACCGTGCTGCTGGAGGCGCTGAAGCTGCTGCATGTCGTGGGGCCGCTGCCCGGCCGCGACATCGCGTCGATGAGCTGTTCGGGCGGGGAGGCGGCACTGATCGCCGACGCCGCACTCGGCACCGGGCTGCGCTTCCGGCCGCTGGACCCGGCCCAGGCGGCGCGGGTGGCGGCGACGGTGTCGGAGCTGGTGACGGTGTCGAACCCCTTCGACTACCACACCTTCATCTGGGCCAATGCCCCGGTCATGACCGAAACCTTCGCGGCGATGATGGCGGCGGATTTCGACCTGACGCTGCTGGTGCTGGATCTGCCGCGCGGCGACCGCTGCAGCGATGCCGACTGGGTGCCGTCGCTGGAGGCGCTGGTGTCGGCGTCGCAGCGCACAGGCCGCAAGGCGGCGCTGGTCGCCTCCATGCCCGAGGGCCTGCCGGAGGAGCAGGCCCGGCGCCTGGTCGCGGCCGGCGTCGCGCCGCTGCTCGGCATCGACGACGCCCTGGCCGCGATCGCCGTGGTGGCGGAGGCGGGCGACATTCGCGGTGAGGCCGACGTGCCGCTGCCGGCGGAGCCGGTGCCGCTGGCGCCGGGCCCGGTCCGCACTCTGTCGGAGTGGCAGGGCAAGCGCCACCTCTCCGCGCAGGGCGTGCCGGTGCCGGAGGGGCGGTTGGCGCGATCGGCGGAGGAGGCGGTGGCGGCCGCCGAGGCGATCGGCTTCCCGGTCGTGCTCAAGGCCACCGGCGCCGACCTGGCGCACAAGACCGAGCTCGGCGCCGTCCGCCTGAACCTGGCCGATCCCGCCGCGGTGGGCGCCGCCGCCGCGGCTCTGGAAGGCCTGGGCGAGGCGCTGCTGGTCGAGCGCATGGTCTGCGGCGCGGTGGCAGAGCTGATCGTCGGCATCGGCCGCGACCCGCTGCTCGGGCTGCATCTCGTGCTCGGCTCCGGCGGCACGCTGGTCGAGCTGGTCGGCGACCGGCGGATCCTGCTGCTGCCGGCCGGGCGGGCGCAGGTGGCGGCGGCGATCCGCTCGCTGAAGGTGGCCAGGCTGCTCGACGGCCATCGCGGCCGGCCGCCGGGCGATCTCGATGCCGCGGTCGACGCCGTGCTGGCGGTCCAGGATTTCGCCCTGGCCCAGGCCGGCCGGCTGGCCGAGCTCGACGTCAATCCCTTGATCGTGACCTCCAGCGGTGCCGTGGCCGCGGATGTCCTGCTGCGACTGGTGGAGGACCCCGATGACCGATGATCCCGTGCGCGTCAGCCGCGACGGCGCCGTGCTCGAGGTGGTGCTGGACCGGCCGAAGGCGAATGCGATCGACGCCGCCACCAGCCGCCGCATGGGCGAGGTCTTCGCCGCCTTCCGCGACGACCCGGCCCTGCGCGTCGCCATCGTCACCGGCGGCGGCGACCGCTTCTTCTCCGCCGGCTGGGACCTCAAGGCCGTGGCGGCGGACGGCATCCGGCCGGACGAGGACTACGGCATCGGCGGCTTCGCCGGGCTGCAGGAGCTGCCGGGGCTGAACAAGCCGGTGATCGCCGCGGTCAACGGCATGGCGGTCGGCGGCGGGTTCGAGCTGGCGCTGTCCTGCGACCTGATCCTGGCGGCGGAGCATGTCCGCTTCGCGCTGCCCGAGATCAACGCCGGCACCCTGGCCGACGCAGCGACGATCAAGCTGCCGCGCCGCATCCCGTACCATGTGGCGATGGATCTGCTCTACACCGGCCGCTGGATGGAGGTGGAGGAGGCTGCGCGCTGGGGCCTGGTCAACCAGGTGGTGCCGGCGGCGGAGTTGATGGACCGCGCCCGCGCTGTGGCCCGGCACTTGGCCGACGGCCCGCCGCTGGTCTTCGCCGCGATCAAGGAGGTGGCGCGGGAGAGCGAGGCGATGCCGGTGCAGGCGGCGCTGGCCCGGGTGATGCGCCGCGGCTTCCAGACCGTGGCGAGGCTCTATGACAGCGACGATCAGCTCGAAGGCGCCCGCGCCTTCGCCGAGAAGCGCAAGCCGGTGTGGAGGGGGCGATAGGTCTTTCTTCCTCCTCCTGATCGTCATCCCCGCGAAAGCGGGGATCTCGTCGGAATTGGCTAGAGATCCCGTGTCTGCGCAGCGGCACTTCGCGCCGCAGCGCACACGGGATGACGATAGGTTTGAGGATAAAGCGTCACCCGAACAGAGCCGGCGACAGCTCCCTGTCCGCGGCGGCGACCTCGTCGAGGACCTTGGCGAAGGCCGGACGGGCGGAGAGGCGCTCGTACCAGCCCGCCAGGGCCGGAAACCCGTCCAGTCGCGGGCCGTGCAGCCGCAGCGCGAACAGCACGGTCATGAACAAAGCGATGTCGGCGATGGTCAGCGCCTCGAACAGGAAGTCGCGGCCGGCCAGACGCGCGTCCAGCCGGCGCCAATGGCCGCGCAGCGCCTCCTCGGCCTGGCGGGCGCCAGCCTCCTGCGCCTCGCGCCGGGCCGGGTCGGGCGGCTCGCTGCGATGCATCAGCGGCCGGATATCCGGCATCACGATCTCGTCGGCCTCCAGCTCCGCCAGGCGGCAGCGGGCGCGGCCGGCGGCATCGCGTGGAAACAGCGGCGGGGACGGATAGGCGTCCTCGAGATAGTCGAGGATCACGGTCGAATCGAACAGGGTGAGGTCGCCATCGACCAGCACCGGCACTTGGCCCTTGGGGTTGGCGGCCAGCACCGCCGGGTGCTTCGGCCGGTAGCCCTCGGTCTGGGTGAAGGGCACCATGATCCGCTCATGCGCCAGCCCCTTCTCGGCCAGCGCGATCTCGACCTTGCGCGAGAACAGGCTCAGCGGCCCGGAATAGAGCGTGATCCCCATCGCATCCCCCATCAAATCCGAGAGGGAACGTTAAGGGAACGTCAGCCAGCTGGCAACGCCGATGGCGGGCAACGAAAAAAGCCCGCGACCGTGTGGGCGGGCTTTCTCCAGTCCTGGGCGCGGCCGGCGGGCGGCCGCTGCGCGGATCGTCAGGCGGCCTGGGCGGCAGCCTGGGCCTTGATGATGCGGTGCTTCAGGCCGCGCAGCTCGGCGTCGAGGGCCGAGTCCGGGGCGCTGGCGAGGTAGCCGTCGAGGCCGCCGCGATGCTCGATCGTGCGGATGCCGTTGGTGGTCAGGCGCAGGCGCACCGACACGCCGAGAACCTCCGAGACCAGCGAGGTGGTCTGCAGGTTCGGCAGGAAACGCCGGCGGGTCCTGTTCTTGGCGTGGCTGACATTGTTGCCACTCATCACGCCCTTGCCGGTCACCTGGCAGCGTCGCGCCATGGGTCTATCCTCGAAACACGGTCAAAAACAATGGCCCGGCATTGCTGCCGGGACGAGGGCGTTCGTATAAGGGGCCCGGCCGGCGGCGTCAAGCAGAGTCGTCACAATTGGACTATGGGCCTGCACTGACGCGTGACTCCTCCCGTTTACGAGATCCTCCGGGACGCCTCAACAACCGTCATTGCGAGCGCAGCGAAGCATCCATTCAGCCGCCCTTGCGGGACGATGGATTGCTTCGTCGGCTTCGCCTCCTCGCAGTGACGGCATGGGATGGGAGGGGCCGTGCTGCCGGATCAAGCCCGCGGTGAGGCCTGGGTCACGATCACGTTCCAGCTGGCCGGCTTCAGCTTCGCCCGCAGCCGCTCGCCATCGACCGTGACGTCCGGGTTCGCCGCCGGGGCCACGGTGTTCGGCGCCTCCTTGGTGTTCACCGCCTTCAGGTTGGCGTGGTGGATCTCGGTCGCCGCCACCAGCCGGCGGTCGGCGCCCAGGCCGCGCAGCACGACGTCCAGGTCCATCGGGTCGGACAGGCTGCGGTTCAGGGCGAAGACCGTGGTGGTGCCGTCGGCCGGGTTGTCGACCACGGTGGCGTAGAGATAGGGGATCTCCGGCCAGGACTGGGCGGCATAGCCCGGCGATTCCGCCTTGGCCTGCAGCACCCGGCCATGGCCGTGCCGGGCGGCCAGGGCGAAGGGGTGGAAGATGGTCTGGCGCCAGGCAGCGCCGCCGGTCTCGGTCATGATCGGGCCGATGACGTTGACCAGCTGGGCGATGCAGGCGGTCTTCACCCGGTCGGCGTTGTTCATCAGCGCGATCAGGGCGCCGCCGACGATCAGCGCGTCCTCGGCGTTGTAGACCTCCTCGATCAGCTGCGGCGCCTCGGGCCAGCCCGGCTTGCGCATATGCTCGATCTTGTGGGTCTTGTACCAGACGTTCCACTCGTCGAAGGACAGCATGATCTTCTTGCGCGACCGGCGCTTGGCCCCGACCGCGTCGCAGATCGCCGCCACCTCCTTGATGAAGGCGTCCATCAGCTCGATCACGCCGAAATACTCCGGCGCCGAATCGGCGTTGTTGTTGAAGTATGTGTGCAGCGAGATGAAGTCGACCTGGTCGTAGCAGTGGTCCAGCACCTCGTATTCCCAGGCGCCGTAGGTCGCCATGTTGCGGTGGGACGAGCCGCAGGCGGCCAGCTGGATGGTCGGGTCGACCCAGCGCATCACCTTGGCCGTCTCCAGCGCCGCGCGGCCGTATTCCTCGGCGGTCTTGGCGCCGATCTGCCAGGGGCCGTCCATCTCGTTGCCCAGGCACCAGAACTTGACGTCGTGCGGCGCGTCATAGCCGTGCGACCGACGCAGGTCGGACAGGGCCGAGCCGCCGGCATGGTTGCAGTATTCCAGGAAGCGGCGCGCCTCGTCCGGCCCGCGGGTGCCGAGATTGACGCCCAGCATCGGCTCGATCCCGGCGGCGCGGGCCCAGTCCATGAACTCGTTGGTGCCGAATCGGTTGGTCTCGGTCGAGAACCAAGCCAGGTCGCGGCGCACCGGCCGCTGCTCCACCGGCCCGACCCCATCCTCCCAGTTGTAGCCGGAGAGGAAGTTGCCGCCGGGATAGCGGATGATGGTCGGCCCCAGTTCCCGGGTGAGCTCCAGCACGTCGCCGCGAAAGCCGCGGGCATCGGCGGTCGGGTGGCCGGGCTCGAAGATGCCGCCATAGACGCAGCGGCCCATATGCTCGACGAAGGCGCCGAAAACGCGGCGGTCGAGGTCGGAGAGGACGAAGTCGCGGTCGACGGTCAGCCTTGCGGAGATCATGGGTCGATGGTCTCGGTGGGATGGTGGAAGAAGCGGCCGCGCCGGGCGGCGCGGCCGGGAAGGATCAGCGGGCGTTGGCCAGCAGCTCGTTGACGCGGCTCTCGGCGTCGGCCAGGGCCTGGTCGACGGTCTTCTGGTTCTGCGCCGCGGCGTTGAACTCCTCGGTCAGGATCTCCTGCAGCCCGAACTGGCGCTTCACCGCCTGGGGCAGCGCGGTGCCGTCCTTGGTCAGGCTGACGATGTCCTTGCGGTGCGGCAGGTCGAGGAAGGTCTGGCTGTTCGCAACCGACTGACGCACCGGGAGATGGCCGGTCCGGGCCCATTCGAAGTCGTTGTCCCACAGGAACTTCAGGACCTTCACCGCGGCCTTGCGCTTGGCGTCGTCTAGGCCCGCCTTGGGCACCACCCAGCTGTGGCCGTCGGCCCAGACCTTGGCGTTGCCGTAGAGCTGCGGGAAGGGCACGACGGTGTAGCCATTGCTCAGCGCGCCGCCGGGCTTGGCCGCCTCCTCGTTGTAGCTGTCGATCAGCCAGGTGCCCATGATGTAGACGCCGCCATCGCCCTGGGCGAAGCCGGCCGTCGACGCCGCGTAGTCCTGGTCCTTGGTGGTGTCGCCGTTCTGGTAGATGGTGCGGAACAACTCGACCGCGTTGCGCGCCTCCGGCGTCTGCAGCTTGATCTGCGTCGGGTCGGCCAGGAAGTCGGAATTCTGCTGGTACAGCAGGGTGTAGAGGGTGCGGGCGTAGTTCGCCTGCTCGTTTACCGTGGCCTGCACGAAATAGGGCTTACCGGTCTTCTCCTTGAACTGCTTGGCCTGCGCCAGCAGCTCCTCCGGCGATTTCGGCAGCACCGGCTTGCCGTCGGCGGCCACCAGCCCGGCCTGCTTGAACAGGTTCAGGTTGATGTGCCAGAGCCAGGTGTGGGTGTCGAAGGGCAGGGCGTAGATCTTGCCGTCCTTGGTCACCCCGGTCTTCGCCGCCTCGGTGAAGTCGGCGGTGTCGATGCCGGCGGCCTTGAAGTCCTCGTCCAGTGGCTCGAGCAGATCGCGCGAGGCGTAGTCGCTGATCACCGATTCATGCATCACCGAGATGGTCGGCGGGTCGTCGGAGCGCAGCCGGGCGGTCAGCTGGTCGTAGCCGGGCCATTCGACGATGTCGACCTTGACGTGGACGTCCGGGCTCTCGGCGTTGAACTTGTTGATCAGCGCCGTGATGATGCCGCACTCGCCATGCGCCTTCGAGACGTCGGTGACATCGGCATAGTCGGCCTCGCAGGCGCCGAAGAAGCGCGACAGCGAGATCTCGGTCTTGTCCTGGGCCCAGGCGGGGGCCCCGGCCAGGACCAGCCCGGTCAGGGCCAAGGCAAAACGGCTTCTCATGGCTCTCCCTCCTTGGTTCCGGCCGTTCTGCCGCGCGTCTCAGCGGACGGCGGCGCCGGCGACGGCCGTGACGATGTATTTCTGGAAGAACAGGTAGACGATCAGCACGGGCAGCCCGGCGAAGACCGACTGCGCCATCAGGTAGCCCAGGCCCTCGGACTGGGCGAAGTTGGTCTGGGTCGAGGCCAGGCCGACGGTCAGGGTGAACATCTCCGGCTTGGTGGCGGAGATCAGCGGCCACAGATAGTCGTTCCAGGAGCTGAGGAAGGTGAAGATCCCCAGCGTCGCCTGGGCCGGCACGGTCAGCGGCAGCAGCACGCGCCAGAAGGTCTTGAAACGCGAGGCGTTGTCCAGCAGCGCCGCCTCGTCCAGCTCCCGCGGGATCGCCTTGAAATACTGCGTCATCAGGAACACGCCGAAGGGCGCCGACAGATGCGGCAGGATCAGGCCGAGATAGGAGTTATGGATCTTCAGGTCGTTGAACATCTGGAAGCGGGCGATGATCACCGCCTGCTCCGGCACCGCCAGGCCGATCAGCACCAGCGCGAAGACCAGGCCGCGGCCCGGGAACTGGGCGCGGGCGAAGCCGTAGCCGGCGAGGGACGCCAGGATCAGCACGCCCACGGTCTGGCCCAGCGACACGATCACGCTGTTCAGCACCCAGCGGAACACGCCGGAATTGGCGAGGATGTCGGTGTAGTTCTTCAGCGTATAAGGCGCCCGGAACAGCGTGCCGGTGTCGGTCATCAGCTCGCTGTTGGGCTTGAACGACAGGCCGGTGATCCAGGCCACCGGCACCACCCAGATCACGGCCAGCAGGATGACGGCCCACAGGATCAGCCGGTCGCCGAGACTGCGGCCGACCATGCCCTGCCGCGGCTGGGCTGCGGTGATGGCGGTCATCCCTCGGCCCTCCGGCGGGTCAGCAGGTATTGCGCCATGGCGGCGATCAGCATCAGCCCGAACAGAACCTCGGACGCCGCGGCGGCATAGCCCAAATCCCAGTTGCGGAAGCCCTGCTCGTAGATGAACTGCACGATCGGGCGCGAGGCGTTGTTCGGACCGCCGCGGGTCAAGAGGTAGGACTGCCCGAACAGCTGGAACTGGTAGACGATCTCGACCACGGCCACGAGCACCACGGTCCGCCGGATCGACGGCAGGGTGATGTGCCGGAACGACCGCCAGCGGCCGGCGCTGTCCAGGGCCGCGGCCTCGTACAGCTCGCGCGGGATCTGCTGCAGGGCGGCCAGGAACAGCATCATCGGCAGGCCGATGCCCCACCATAGCGTGGCCACGGCGATGCCGGGCAGGGCCAGGGACGGGTCGCTCAGGATCGGGATCGGCGCCTGGCCGAAGACGCCCAGGACATTGGTCAGCAGGCCGCGGTCCGGCAGGTACATCATCTTCCAGACGATGGTGACGATGGTGACCGACAGCACCGATGTGGCGAAGAAGGTGGCGCGCAGCGCCGCGGCCATGCGGGTCGGCCGGTTCAGCGCCAGGGCCAGGACCAGGCCGACGACGACGAAGGCCGGCACGGTCATCAGCACGAACAGCGCCGTGTTCCAGACCGCGCCGAGGAAGATCTTGTCGGCGAACAGCCGCTTGTAGTTGGCCAAGCCGGCATAGGCGCCGGTGCCGTCGAACATGTCGAACTTCTGCAGGCTGATCCAGATGCCGTCGAACAGCGGCCAGACCAGCAGCAGCAGGTAGACGATCAGGAAGGGCAGGACGAAGCCGACATTGCGCCAGTCCGGCCCGATCCGGGCGCCGCCCAGGCGGCGCGTCCGTTCGACGGTGCGGCCGGCGGCGGTGGCGGTCACCATCCCCTCCTCACACTGCGGCGTGGCGGCCGACGCCGTCGGCGCCGAACAGGTGGACGGCGGCGGGGTCGATGCGCAGCGCCACCCGGTCCTCGACCGCGACACCGCTCAAGCCTGCATCCTCGGCGATCAGGGTCGACCCGTCCTGCAGCCGGACATGCAGATGGGTGCGGTCGCCCAGCCGCTCCACCACCTCGACCGTGCCTTGCATCCCGCCCTGGCCGTCGATCCGCACCGCCTCCGCCCGCAGGCCCAGCGTGATCGGCTGGTGCGCCGGCAGCCCGTCGGCCGGCACCGGGGTGCGCAGCTCGGTCCCGTCCGGCAGGCGCAGCACGGCACCGCCGGCCTCGCCGACGACCACGGCGTCCAGGAACGTCATCGCCGGCACGCCGACGAAGCGGGCGACGAACTTCGTGGCCGGCCGGGTGTAGATCTCCATCGGCGTGCCGACCTGCTCGATCCGGCCCTCATTCATCACCACGATGCGGTCGGCCAGCGTCATCGCTTCGACCTGGTCATGGGTGACGAAGATCATGGTGGCGCGCAGCCGGCGGTGCAGCCGCGCCAGCTCGACCCGGGTGCGGACGCGCAGCGCCGCATCCAGGTTCGACAGCGGCTCGTCGAACAGGAAGGCCCGCGGCTCCTTGACGATGGCGCGGCCGATGGCGACGCGCTGGCGCTGACCGCCGGACAGCTGGCCCGGCTTGCGCTGCAGCAGCTCCTCGATCTCCAGCGTGCGGGCGGCGCCCTGGACGCGTTGGTCGATCTCCGGCTGCTTCAGGCCGATGTTGCGCAGCCCGAACGCCATGTTCTCGAAGATCGTCATATGGGGATACAGGGCGTAGTGCTGGAACACCATCGCCACCCGGCGGGCGCCCGGCGGCAGGGTGTCGACCCGGGTGCCGGCGATGCGGATCTCGCCGCCATCAACGCTCTCCAGCCCCGCGATCATGCGCAGCAGGGTGGACTTGCCACAGCCGGACGGTCCCAGGAAGACCATGAACTCGCCCGACTCGACCGACAGCGACAGGCCGTCGAACACCGTGACCGGCCCGAAGCGCTTGCTGACATCCCGGATCTCGATGTCGGCCACCCATTTCCTCCCCAATGGTATTATCATATGATTCGATCATCGGGGGGATCGGCGGTCTTTGTCAACCGGGCCTTCCCCGGCCTATCGATGAAAAGGGGAACGGGGTGGAGACGGTGTGATGCTGGAACGGGAGATGGTCCTGGTCGGGACGATGAGCGCCCAGGTGTCGAACAGCCTGGGCATGCGCATCGTGTCCGGCGAGTTCCGGCCTCACGATTCGCTGCCGATCGAGAGCGAGCTGTGCCAGACCTACGGCGTCAGCCGGACCACGCTGCGTGAGGCGATCAAGAGCCTGGCCGGCAAGCGGCTGATCGAAGTGTCGCCGAAGACCGGCACGCGCGTGCTGCCCTTCGGCGAATGGAACCTGCTGGACCGCGACGTGCTGGCCTGGCGGCTGCAGGCGCAGTTCGACGCCAAGATCGTCGAGGACATCTTCGAGATGCGGATGTGCTTTGAGCCGCGGGCGTCATATCTCGCGGCGCGCGACGGCACCGCCGAGGACCACGCCGCGATCGAGCGCCATTTCCGCCAGCTGGCCCGCGCCTATGAGGAGAAGCAGCCGGTCAAGGTGTCGTCCGAGGCGGCGCTGGAGTTCCACCTGGCGATCATCACCGCCTCGCACAACGGCCTGTTCGTCACCATCGGCGCCGCGGTGAAGTCGGCGCTGCGGGTGTCGTCGGAGATGCAGCAGCGCCACGCCACCACGCCGAGCGAGGACGTGGCGCTGCACGACGCGGTGCGCACCGCGATCCTCGGTCGCGAGCCGGATGCGGCGGCCGCGGCGATGGCGCGGCTGCTGGAGGCGTCGCATGCCCGGCTGCTGCCGCTGACGACGGAGCCGAAGGGAGTGTGAGGGGCTTGCGCCGGCGGATCCGCCAGCGAGCCGTCCCTCAATACTGGCTGCTCTTCGCCGTAACGATATGGATGATCCCGGCAGGGTCTGAGATCCAGAAGCCGTCGGGCAGCCGCTCGATCTCGTCGCGGCGGGCGACGCTGGCCTCGGCGAAATGCTCGGCCGCCCGCGGCACGTCCTCGGCCACGATCTCCAGCCACAGCTCAGCCTGGCTCAGGGCGTCGACCCGGTCGATCCACAGCTGGTTGGCGCCGAAGCGGAAGCCGATGGCCGGCGGGTGGTTGTCCAGCGGCTCGAGGCCGATCACGTCGCGGTAGAAGCGGACCGTGGCGTCGTACTGGTGCGGCGGCACTTTCAGCGCGATGTTGCGGCCGCCGGCGAAGGTCGCGGTCATGGCAGTCCTTTCGGTCGATGTCGTCAGGCTGAGGCGATGCGCTGCTCGTATTCGGCCTCGAGCGGCGTGTGGGTGATGAAGAAGGGCTGCGGCACCCTTCCGTGCAGCCGGTCGACCAGGATGCCGAGATGGGTGTGCCAGCCGCCGGCCGCGCTCGCCATCTTGTCGCGCCCGAGGCGGCGATGGGTCAGCACCAGCAGCACGTCCTCGCCCCGCGGCGTCAGCTCGAAGGTCACCTCCGATTCCTGGCCGGCCGGGCCGGGCCAGCTATGGGCCAGCAGCCGCGGCGGCTCCCAGCGCGTCACCCGGGCGGTGGAGCTGGCGCCGTTTTCCAGCGACTTGTATTTGGCCGGGATCTCGTCCGGCAGCGGCGACAGCCCGGAATGCAGGAAGCTCAGCTCCACCTGCCCGCCGACGCGCGGCTCGACGGCGCCCTTGGCCAGCCAGAGGCCGCGCTTGTCGGACTCCGTCAGAAAGGCCCAGACCCGCTCGATCGGGCCCGGCAGCAGCCGCTCGAACCGGACCGCGTCGGCGGCGATCAGGGTGCCGTAGTCGCTCATGATGTCTCTCCCGTTTCGGTGGGGGGCGGGGCGGCGCGCAGCTGCCGCTCCAGCTCGTCCAGCCGGCCGCCCCAGAAGCGGCGGATGCGGCGCAGCCACTCGTCCATCGCGTCGAAGCCCTTCTGATCGAGCGTGTAGATCCGCCGCTGCGCCTCGGGCCGGACGGCGATCAGCCCGGCCTCGCGCAGCACCTTGAGGTGCTGGGAGACGGCCGGCCCGCTCATCGCGAATTCGCCGGCGATCTCGCCGGCCCCGCGCTCCCCCACCGCCAGCATCTCGACGATGCGCAGCCGGGTGGGGTCGGCGAGGGCGGCGAAGGCGTTCATGGGCTTTCTTATGAAGAACCTACTTAAATAAGTCAATTCTTAAATTAAGGAGTGTCATCCCGTGCCGTCTTCGAAGAGATCCCGGGTCTGCAGCGCATCACTTCGTGCTGCGCCGCGCCCGGGATGACGGTTAAAGGGGAGGGGAGAGGATTCTCAGGCCGCGGCGGCGACCGGGGCCTCGACCAGGCGGCCGGGTCCCGCACCCTCCTTCTCAATCCGCCAGCGGCGGTCGTGGAAGGCGGCGACCTTGGGGTCGTGGGAGATGGTCAGCCAGGTGGTGCCGGGCAGGCGGTCGCGCAGCAGTGTGAACATCCGCTGCTCGGTCGCCTCGTCCAGCGCGCTGGTGGCCTCGTCAAGGAACAGCCAGTCCGGTTTAGCCAGGATGGCCCGGGCCACGGCCAGGCGCTGCTGCTCGCCGGGCGACAGGCGGCGGGCCCAGTACTCCTCCTGCTCCAGCGCCGGCACCAGATGGCCGAGATCGACGGCCCGCAGCGCCTCGGTGGCGGACTCGGCGGAGATCTCCTCCGGCTTGGCCGGATAGGCGACGGCGGCGTGCAGCGTGCCCAGCGGCAGATAGGGCCGCTGCGGCAGGAACAGCACTCTGGCGTCCTGCGGGATGCGGATCTGCGCCCGGCCGAAGGGCCAGATCCCGGCCAAAGCGCGGAACAGCGTCGACTTGCCGGAGCCGGACGGGCCGGTCAGCAGCAACCGGTCGCCGGGGCGGACCGACAGGCCATCGCCTTCAACCAGCGCCGGGCCGTCGGGCAGGGCCAGCTGGACCGAGCCGACGGCGAGGTCGGCGCGCGGCTCGGCCGCCACCGCGATTTCGGCCGAGCGCGCCTGGGCCCTGGCGTCCTCCAAGCTGTGGCGGAAGCCGGTGAGCCGGTCGACGGTCGCCTTGTAGTCGGCCAGCGTGGAATAGGCGCTGACGAACCAGGACAGCGAATCCTGGACGTTGCCGAAGGCCTGGATGACCTGGACGACCCCGCCCAGCTCGATGGTCTTGGCGAAGTATTGCGGGGCCACGAGGATGCCGGGGAACACGGCGGAAGCCTGCCCGTAGGCGGAGGTGAAGAAGCCGAGCTTCTTCGTCCGGCTCATCAGCTGGTAGTAGTTCTCCATCACCCCGCCGAACAGGCGCAGCAGACCCTGCCGCTCGCTCGGCTCGCCGCTGTAGAGCGCGATCGCCTCGGTGTTCTCGCGGAACCGGACCAGGCCGAAGCGGAAATCCGCCTCCCGCTTCTGCTGCTGGAAGCTCAGCCGGATCAGCGGGCGGCCGATGACATGGGTCAGGATGGTGCCGATGATGGCGTAGACGATCGCGGCCCACAGCATGAAATGCGGGATCGTGATCCCGCCGCCCGGCAGCGGGATCGTCAGCGGCGCCGCCAGCCCCCACAGGATCACGGCGAAGGACGCCAGGTTCACCACATTGCCGAGAAAGCTGAGGCTGAGGGTGAGTGTGCCGTCGACGAATTGCTGGATGTCTTCGGAGATGCGCTGGTCGGGGTTGTCGGTCGCTCCTGTCGTCAGCTGCTGGCGGTAATAGGCCCGGTCGGCCAGCCACTCACTCAGCAGGTGGTCGGTCATCCAGCGCCGCCAGCGGATGCGCAGCCATTGCCCGAGATAGGTCGCGTAGACGCCGCGCAGGACGGACACGGTCGCCAGGCCGGTGAAGATCGCGATCTCGCGCCAGAACGCGGCCTGGTTGTAGTCCTGCAGCGCCTGGTAGAAGCGGTTGTACCAGAAGCTGAACTGCACGCTGAGGAAGACGGCGCCGAGGGTTAAGGCGACGATCACCACCAGCAGGCCGATCGCCGGCCATTTCTCCTTCGACCGCCAGAATGGCATCAGGAGGTCGAAGAAATCCTTCCAGAACCGGCGCGTGCTTGGCTTCATGGATTGCGTCCGCCGCCCGGCGGATCCTCGGCTGCGACTGCAACCGTGATATCCCCCGGGGGCGGAGCGCACCCGTGAATTGCACGTAACTTCTGGGTAATCCGGCCGTTATCAGCGCAGCCCGGACAGGATCTCCTCCCGTTCCACCGTGATCCACGCCCCGGGCGGTAGGTCGCCGAGGGTAAGGGCGCCGAGGGCGATGCGGACCAGGCGCAGCGTCGGGTGGCCGACCGCCGCCGTCATCCGCCGCACCTGTCGGTTGCGGCCCTCGGTCAGGGTCAGCTGCAGCCAGGCGGTCGGAATAGCCTTCCGCACCCGGATCGGCGGGTCGCGCGGCGGCAGGTCGGGCTCATCCTCCAGCCGCTCCACCCCGCAGGGACGCGTCGGGCCGTCGGTCAGGGCGATGCCGCCTGCCAGGGCATCCAGCGCCTCCTGCGCCGGATCGCCTTCGACCTGGGCCAGATAGGTCCGGGGATGGCCGTGCTTCGGGTCCAATAGGCGCTTGATCAGCGGCCCGTCATCGGTCAGCAGCAGCAGCCCCTCGCTGTCGGCGTCCAGCCGGCCGGCGGCGTAGATGCCGGGCGGCAGGCCGAACTCGTTCAGGCCGCGCCAGCGCCCCTCCGGCGTGAACTGGCTCAGCACGCCATAAGGCTTGTGGAACACGACGTAGCGGGCCTGGCCCGGCTCCGGCGACGGGCGCTTGCGCCGCTCCTCGCGCCAGCGCTCGCCCGGCTTCGCCGCCTTGGGCTTCGTGGTCTCGGCGGCATCGCCAATCCGTCGCGACGAGGTCAGCGGGCGCCGCGGCGTGGTCTTGGCGCGCTCCGCCGGGGCCTCGGCGGGCGCCTCGGTACGCTCCTCCACTGGGCCGCGCGGACGGCCGCGCCGGCGCGGGGCGGCGTCTTCCGCCGGCTCCTCGCCGCCGTCCCACAGCCATTCTGGCATCGCCGCGCGGGCGGCTTCCTGCGACGAAGTGACCTTGGACCGCGATCTACGGGGCTTGCCGGGCGAGGGGCGCCGGCCGCCAGCATCCGGGCCGGCCCGCTTCCCGCCGCGGGCCTTCTCGTCTTCGGCTTTTCCGGCGGTGCCGCGGGAGGGCGGCTTGCCGGCACGAGGCGCCCGGCGCTTCGGCGCCGCGTCGGCCTCCTCCTGCCGCGCACTGCGGCCGGCGGCAGCACGCGCGGGGCGGCGGGGCGCCCGTTCGGCGTCCTCACGCTCCGCCGGGGCGCTGCGGGCCGGCTTGCCGGGGCGGCCGGCGCGCGCCGGCCGCTCGGCCTGGGCTTCCGACCGGTTGGCGGGCCTGCGGCCGCGCGGCGGGCGGCGCTCATCGCCGTCGCCGGAGCCGGAGGACCGGCCGGGGCCGCGCACGCGTCCGGCACCGGGCTTGGGGAGGCGGGGCGGGCGGCTCATGCCGTCGCCTGCCGGCACAGCAGCCGGATCGGCGGCGTGCCGCCCGAAACAGCGGCGATCCGCTGCAGCATGAATGCGATCTGCGGATCCACCGCCATGATCTGGCCTTCTTTACTTGATGAAACCGATCGCCGCCCGGCTGGTGGGAACCAATAGATCGATGCAGTGTTCGACCGCTGCGTCCCCCGCCTTGCAAGTCAACACGTCGTTCAGCAGCACACGGCCGAAATTCCCGCAATCATGACCTGCGATCTCGAACACCTTGACCATGGTCTTGCCCGCGCTCAGCGGTGCCATGTCCACGGCCAGCTGGTCGACGATGATGCCCTTCGGGTCGAAGACCACGAGGTCGAGCTGGAGATTGCTGTAGGTCCGGGCCGTGCCGTTGTGCATGACCATGAAGGCACGGCAGCCGTTGTTGCCGGGCTCGAGCTTGTTCAGCTCGATGTCGATCGCCTCCTTCGGCGCCGACTCGGCGGCGGGCTTCTCCTGCGCCCAGGTCGGAAAGCTGGCAATCGCGATAAAAAAAGCGAAAACCCTTGCCGCACCGAACCAAGCGAAACGGCGGATCTCAGCGGTTTTGCGGGACATGTAGCCTTCCGTACGTCTGGACTCGTGGGGCGCGCCATGATACCCGCCCCCCCTGTGACCGCAATGAAATGCACTGAGGCGGTCGGTGTTCCCGGTCTCAGCAAGACCCGTCCGGGGCCCGATCGCCGGCGCAGAACGTTGCCCCGTCTCCTGGCGACGCCGGGTGGATTGCGCCTGCAAGGCCTCCACCCTATGCGCCGCCGACAAGGGAGGCGGGCATGACGTCGAAGGGCCTCCTTCTTCTGTCGATCGCTCTGGTGGGGGCAGCCGCCCTCGGTGGCGCGATCGCGATCGATTCTGCGCGCCCGACACCGCCGCCCGTCATTGCCGTCGATCTCTCCGGGATCGCGATCGAGCCCGCGCATGTGGTCGACCCGGCGGAGGCCGCCCGGCCGCAGCCGGCCGTGGCCACGCCGCGCCGCCTGGCCGAGGCGACGCCGGCCGCTGTCGCCGATCCCGCCGCCAACCCGCTGCGGATCCTGTTCGGCACCGCCTTCGCCGCGGTGCCGCGTCCGGCCGAGCCGGAGCCGCCGCTCGACCCCTGGGCCGGCGCGATGCAGGAGGTGACGCGCCCGGCGCCGGAGCCGCAGGCGGGTGCGCCGATGCTGGTGCCGGTCAGCCTGCCGGGACCCGTGGCCGAACCGGCCGCGCACCTCGATCCGCCGGCCCGTCTGGCCGACCCGCTG
>NZ_JBCNNF010000127.1:0-16811 GCF_039594555.1 Inquilinus sp. | reverse complement strand
TCACCTATCTCCATCTGGCGCCCGACCCGCGCCAGACCGAGCTGCTGATGAAGTCCGGCGCCGTCGCCATCGCCTATGAGACGGTGACCGATGCCCGCGGCGGCCTGCCGCTGCTGGCCCCGATGAGCGAGGTGGCCGGCCGGATGTCGATCCAGTGCGGCGCCCATTGCCTGGAGAAGATCCAGGGCGGCCGCGGCATGCTGCTGGGCGGCGTGCCCGGCGTGCCGGCGGCCAAGGTCGTCGTCCTCGGCGGCGGCGTGGTCGGCACCAACGCCGCGCGGATGGCGATGGGCCTGGAGGCCAGCGTCACGGTGATCGACAAGTCGCTGCAGCGGCTGAAGGAGCTGGACCTGCAGTTCGGCGCCGAGCTGAACACGGTCTATTCCACCGTCGACGCGATCGAGGAGCATGTCACCGGCGCCGATCTGGTGATCGGGGCGGTGCTGGTGCCGGGCGCCGCGGCGCCGCGGCTGGTGACCCGCGCCATGATCGCCAAGATGAAGCCCGGCTCGGTGGTGGTCGACGTCGCCATCGACCAGGGCGGCTGCTTCGAGACCTCGAAGCCGACCACCCATGACAACCCGACCTATGTGGTCGACGGGGTGGTGCATTACTGCGTCGCCAACATGCCGGGCGGCGTCGCGCGGACGTCGACCTTCGCGCTGAACAACGCCACCCTGCCCTTCGCCCTGGCGCTGGCCGACAAGGGCTATCGCCGCGCCTGCCTGGACGACCCGCATCTGCGCGAGGGGCTGAACGTGCATTCCGGCCAGATCACCAACAAGCCGGTGGCCGAGGCGCTGGGCCTGAACTACGTGCCGACCGAGGTGGTGCTGCGCGCGGCCTGAGCCGTCGCCATGTATGATCCAGGGCCGCCGGAGCGATCCGGCGGCCTTCTTCTTACCAGTTCGCCAGCGACTCCCGCAGGATCCGCTCGAGATCGGCCGGCCCGACCGGCTTGGGCGCCCCGACCAGGAGGCGCTGCTGCTTCAGCGCGCCCTCGACCAGGGCCGGGATGTCGGATTCCTCATAGCCCAGCGCGGCGATGCCGCTGGGCGCGCCGACCTCCCGCATCAGCGCGATCAGCGCCCGCGGCAGGCTGTCCGGCCCCGGATCCGCGACCGGCCCTCCGGCCAGCAGCTCCGCCGCCCGGATGTGCTTCTCAGGCGCCGAATCAAAGGTGAAGCGGAACGCCGCCGGCGAGGTGACGATCACCGAATAGCCATGCGGCACGAAGGCGTGGTCGCGGCTGTAGCCCTCGGCGTGGAAGACGTGCTTCAGCCCGGCGATCGGATAGGCACAGGCGTGCGGGATATGCACCCCAGCGGTGCCGAAGCCGATCCCGGCCATGGTCGCGCCCAGCATCATCGTGCCGCGCGCCTCGAGGTCGTCGCCGCTCGCCACCGCACGGGCCAGGTAGCGGCCGCCGAACTCGATCGCCCGCAGCGACCACAGATCGGCCACCGGGTTGCTGCCCTGATAGGGCGGCCGGTCGTCGGGGCTTGCGGGGCGCGGCCGCGCGTCGAACGGCTTGGAGATGTAGGATTCGACCGCGTGGCAGACCACGTCGAGCCCGGCCGAGGCGGTGACGCCGGCCGGGGTGGTGCGCGCCAGCTCCGGATCCACCAGCGCCAGGCTGGGGCGGATGTACCGGTGCGAGATGCCGGTCTTCAGCTTGAGCTCGGGGATGTCGAGGATGGCGACCGTCGTCGCCTCCGACCCCGAGCCGGAGGTGGTCGGCACCGCCACCAGCGGGAACAGCGGCCCCGGCGGCTTGCGCCCGCCGCCGATCGGCGCGTTGACATAGTCCATGATCGCGCCGCCATGGCGCTTGATCAGGTTGGCCACCTTGGCGGTGTCGATGGTCGACCCGCCGCCGAGCGCGACGAAGCCGTCGACCTCCGCCGCCAGCGCGACCTCGGCGGCGAGCTCCAGCGCCTCCAGGGTCGGCTCGACCGCGATACCCTCGAATCGGGTCACGCCGATGCCGCTGCGCTGGATGATGCCGATCACCCGGTCGACCAGCTCGAAGGCATGCAGCGCCGGGTCGGCCACCAGCAGCACCCGGGAGACGCCGAGGCGCTTCAGCTCCCACCCCAGCTCCTCGACCGCGCCGGCGCCGAACTTCAGCGGCGCCGCCTCGATGGTGAAGATGCTTTCGAGCGCTTCGGTCATCTTACCCTCCCCGGCCGCCGGCCTCAGACGCGCTGCAGCGCCTGGTAGATCAGCTCGAAGAAGCCGTCGGCGTCGATGTCGCGCAGCACATGGCAGTTCTTCGGCTTCTTGTCCGGGCGATTCCACTTGGCGGCCATGTCCCACCAGTCGACCACGGTCATGCCCAGCGTGTGCTCGCCCGCCAGCTCGACCGCCACATGGCAGTCGCGGCCGCCGAACAGCTCCGGCCGCAGCAGATAGGCGATGACGCAGGGGTCGTGCAGCGGCCCGCCGGCCGTGCCGTAGCGCTCCATGTCGAAGCGCTCATAGAAATCCAGCATGCCGTGGACGCTCTTCGCCACCGGCGTGCCCAGCGCCGCCACCTTGTCCAGCCAGGCGCGGGAGATCAGCGCCTTGTGGGTGACGTCGAGCGGCACCATGGTCAGCTTGATGCCGCTGGTCAGCACCACATGCGCGGCGTGCGGGTCGACATAGATGTTGAACTCGGCCGCCGGGGTGGTGTTGCCGCCCTCGAAGAAGCCGCCGCCCATGAACACGATCTCGCGGATCCGCGGCGCGATCTTCGGCTCGCGCACCAGCGCCGCGGCGATGTTGGTCAGGGGCCCCAGCGGGCACAGCGTGTAGGTGCCTTCCGGCGCCGCCATGATGGTGTCGACCAGCCAGTCGACCGCGTGGCCGGGGATCGGCCTGGTCGTCGGGTCCGGCAGGCCGGAGCCGTCGAGGCCGGTCTTGCCGTGCACCGCCTCGGCGGTGACCAGCGGCCGCACCAGCGGGCGGATCGATCCCTGCACCACCGGGATGTCGCTGCGCCCGGCCAGCTCGCACAGCTTCAGCGCATTGGCGGTGGTCAGGTGCAGCGGCACGTTGCCGGCGACGGTGGTCAGGCCGGCGATCTCCAGCTCCGGCGAGCCCATCGCCAGCAGGATGGCGATGGCGTCGTCCTGGCCCGGATCGGTGTCGATGATGATGCGCCTGGTCTCCGCCATCGCGGCCTCCCCTTCGGAACTCTCTCGGGAGGCTGGCTAGCACCGCGGCGCGGCGACGTACAGGGGCTGTCGAGCGTTACTCGGCGGCGAGGAGGACCGGCGCCGCGTCGTCCTGCTCGCGGCTGGCCTCGTGCACCATGCGGCGGATGGCGGTGACGCATTTGCCGCATTGGGGCGAGCAGCCGAGCCCGGCATAGACCTGACCCGCATTCTTCGCCCCGGCATCCACGGCACACCGGACCTGGGTGTCGTTCAGGGCGTTGCAGATGCAGATATACATGCGTCGGCGGCTCCGGTGTGGTCCGCCGGATTTAGATGAGATTGCGAATGAGTGTCAATAGGCGCTCTATCCTGCCCGCGATGCCGCCCGTGCGGCGCGAAGGCGCAGCGCGGTGAGGATGGCGAAGAACGGTCCGCCGATCGCGGCGCCGATCAGGATATAGGGGAACAGCCCGAACCAGGCCGCCGGCGCGAACAGGTAGAGGGCGTCGTCGAAGTCGAAGCCGAGGATGCCGACATAGGCCTTGGTCTCGACCGCGCCCGCCGCCTCCAGCTTCGCCGACAGGATCGACGCTGCCAGCACCCCAGCGCTGGCCAGCAGGCCCAGCAGCGGCCCGGCCTCGCCCAGCCAGCTGGTGCGAAGGCCGATGCCGATCGCCAGGAACATCAGCGCGTTGACCGACAGGTCGCAGATCGTGTCGTAGAGATGGCCGAAGGGCGAGGAGCTGTTGCCGAGCCGCGCCAGCTCGCCATCCGCCCGGTCCAGCAGGCAGGAGACCAGCCAGATCACCCCGCCCCAGACCGTCCAGCTCTCGTCGCCGATGGCGAAGGCGGCGCAGCTGGCGAGGCCGGTAATCAGGCGGGCCGTGGTCAGGTGGTTCGGCGTGACCCTCGTGCCGACCAGGGGGCGGACCATCATCCGGGTCAAGCGATGGGTCCAGGAGGTGTGGGGCTGGGTGTAGATCGACATCAGGAGGCTTGCTCGCGTGCGACATCCGGCGTCCGCAGCAGGCGCCGGCCTTCGATGAGGTACCAGATCAGCAGCGCCGGCGCATGCAGCAGCAGCTCGCGGATGCGCTTAACCAGCGCCACCGACAACGCGAGCTCCGGCGGCAGGCCGAACATCACGCCCAGCGCCAGGATGCTGCCGTCCTGGATGCCGAGCGCGCCCGGAACCAGGAAGGCCGCGGTGCGGACGGCCTGGCCGATGCTCTCCATCACCAGCGCCTCGGCGAAGCCGATATCGGCGCCCAGCACTTGCAGCGCCAGCCAGACCTCGCCCGCGCCGCACACCCAGGAGGCGAGATGCAGCACGGCGGCGCGGGCCATGGCGCCGCGGTCGCGATAGATCGCCAGCACCGTGTTGTGCAGGCCGGAGAGCGAGTTCAGCGCCGGCCAGTCGAACTCCCGGGCGATGCGGCCCAGCAGCTTTTCGAACAGCCGGAACATGCCCCAGCGCTGCGCCAGCACGAAGCCGAGCCCCATCAGCACGGCGATGCCGAGGCCGATCGCGGCCCAGCCCAGCGCGTCGCCGCCGCCGATCGCGATCAGCACCACCAGGCCGATGGCGAAGAACAGGATCTGGGTCAGGAATTCCAGGGTCAGGTCGACCAGCATGCCGGCGCCGGCCGGCAGCGTGCCGGCGCCGTGCAGCGCCAGCACCCGGGCGCCCAGCACATTGCCGCCAACCTGGGCCACCGGCAGCACCGCATTGGCCGATTCCCGCACCAGCCGCGCCCACAGGAAGATGCCCGGGCCGGCCGACCACAGCGGCCGCATCGCCTCGCGCCAGGCCAGCGCCGAGCAACCCATGGCCAGAAAATGCGAGGCGACCACCAGCAGGATGCCGCCGCTGGCGTCGAGCAGCAGCTTGAGCACCGCATCGGCGTTCTGTGCGGCGACCAGCCAGATGATGGCGCACAGCCCGGCCAGCCCGACCACCGCCGTGGCGAGCCTGATCGCAGGCCGGTTCATGCGCGCCCCCGCCCCGGAGCGCATGGCCTCTCCCGCCTGGCGAGAGAGGTCCTTTCACCGAGCCTTTCCCTCACCGTCATTGCGAGGAGGCGAAGCCGACGAAGCAATCCAGGGGCCAGCGCGAACCGGCCCCTGGATTGCTTCGCTGCGCTCGCAATGACGGTGTTAGGAATCCCGAAAGGTCCAGCAAGCGGAACAGGCCCCGCAAGGGCCAGGCGGGCTTCGAAGGGTGACGTCACGATGCGGCGCCGGTCCTGGCGGGCGGAAAACGATCTCGGATCGGCATGCCTGGAGGGCTCCTGACGGGCGCGCGGATTAACACCGCCGGGCCGCTGCCTGTCAATCGGACGCTGCCCCGCCGCGGGCTCCGGCAGCCGCCGCCTCGGCTCAGATTCATTCAAACATCAGACTATTTCGCCCCGGAGGTTCCAAAATGCTGGCCTCAGCCGCTCGCGCTGGATATGGTGCGGGCAAAGTTTGCGCAGTGGAGGAAACATGGCTGGCGTTACGCTCCGTGGCATTCGTAAGTCGTTCGGCGATCTCGAGATCATCAAAGGCGTCGATCTCGACATCCGCGACCGCGAATTCGTCGTGTTTGTCGGCCCGTCGGGCTGCGGCAAGTCGACCCTGCTGCGGCTGATCGCCGGCCTCGAGGACATCAGTTCGGGCGACCTCGCCATCGACGGCCAGCGGGTCAACGACCTGCCCCCGGCCGAGCGCGGCATCGCCATGGTGTTCCAGAGCTACGCGCTGTACCCGCACATGACGGTCTACGAGAACATGGCCTTCGGCCTGAAGCTCGCCAAGACCAGCAAGGCCGAGATCGAGCGCAAGGTCGGCGACGCCGCCCGCATCCTGCAGCTCGAGCATCTGCTGAAGCGCAAGCCGAAGGAGCTGTCGGGCGGCCAGCGCCAGCGCGTCGCCATCGGCCGCGCCATCGTGCGCAACCCGAAGGTGTTCCTGTTCGACGAGCCCCTGTCGAATCTCGACGCGGCGCTGCGCGTGCAGATGCGGATCGAGATCGCCCGCCTGCACAACGACCTGAACGCCACCATGGTCTACGTCACCCACGACCAGGTCGAGGCGATGACGCTGGCCGACAAGATCGTGGTGCTGAGCGCCGGCCGGATCGAGCAGGTCGGCTCGCCGCTGGAGCTGTACCACCACCCGGACAACCTGTTCGTCGCCGGCTTCATCGGCAGCCCGAAGATGAACTTCATCGAGACCGGGGTCACCGCGGCCAATGGCGCCACCGCGACGGTGAGCCTGCCGGGCGGCGGCGCGGTCACCGTGCCGGTGCAGCCGGGCCGCGCCAAGGTCGGCGACAAGGTCACGCTCGGCGTCCGGCCGGAGCATATGAACGAGCAGGGCAGCGGCGCCGCCACCATCCCCGGCCAGGTGCTGGTGGTCGAGCGGCTGGGCGGCGAGACCTATCTCTACGTCAAGACCGAGGTGGGCATGCTGACGGTGCAGGCCGGCGGCGACAGCCGGGTCAAGACCAACGACCAGATCCAGATCGGCTTCTCGGCCGACACCTGCCACCTGTTCGATGCCCAGGGCCAGGCCTTGCAGCGGGCGGAGCGGCACCCGATGGCCGATATCGGCCGCGAACCGGCGATGGCCCACTGATGCTGACGGCCAGGGTCGTCAAGATCCTGGCCACAGCCGGCGTTGCCCTGTTCTTCACGTTGGTCGCGGTCGGCAACCTGACCGACTACGGCTCCAACTTCGCCTTCGTCCGCCACGTGCTGGCGATGGACACCACCTTCCGATCGCCCGCCCTGATGTGGCGGGCGATCGACGTTTCATGGGCCGCGCATCTGGCCTATGCCCTGATCATCGCCTGGCAGGTCGCCACGGCGATCGTGTGCTGGGTCGGCGCCATCCGCTTGGCGATGCGCTGGGACGCGCCCGCCACGGTCTTCGCCCGGGCCAAGTCGCCGGCGCTGGCCGGGGTCGGCATGGGTTTCGCGCTCTATGCCTTCGGCTTCGTCGTCATCGGCGGCGAGTGGTTCGCCATGTGGCAGTCCAAGGAGTGGAACGGCCAGGCGCCCGCCCATCTGTTCCTGACCATCGCCGGCATCGTCCTCCTGTTCCTGAACCAGCGGGACGAGGAACTGCCCTACGACCTGGGCTGATCCGGAAGGGCCGTATGCCTGGGCGCCTGGGCCGGCCCTGGTCCTGTCGTCACCCGGCCGCGATGTACGGCCGTTCGCAGCCCCCCGGTTGACACATGCGGACCTCCGACCCATACTGAATTCATTGCTATTGTTTGAATGTTTTCCTCTTTTATTGCCATGACGCGATCGTCATTTCTCGTCGCATCACGGCATTTCCATTCGTATTTCAATGGAGAGACAATCATGGCCGATTTCAAGAACACCGTCCTCATGATCAATCAGGCGAAGGCCGGCATCCGGATCGACCGGGATCCGAACTTCGACGACATGAAGCTGATCTTCGACGGCGTGACCTCGATGAGTCCTTACACGCTGGAGCCGGGCAAGCAGGTTCATGTCGGTTCCACCTACGGCGCGGATATGGGCGTGTGCCTCACCTATGCCGGTGACGACCGCTACATGGAGCTCGGGATGGGCCCGGATTCCGGGACGGACCTGAAGGTCTTCAGCGTCATCAGCGACAGCGAGGACGACGGCAGCGGCCCGCTGGCCTATCGCCTGCAGGACCAGACCGCCGTCTCGATGACCATGACCTTCACCGACAAGGCTTAACTCCGTGTCGGGGCCGCGCCTGCCGATCAGCGGGCGCGCCTGCCGCGGGTTCGTCCGGTTTGTATGACGAAAAGCCGTCGCTCGCGCTGTGTCACAGGACCCTTTGACCGTTCGCCGTGATCGGGTACAGGTTCTTGACCCGTTCGCAGCATCGATGCGGTCCATGAGTCTGTTCCTTTCCCGACACGGCGAGACATCGCCCTCCCCGGCGCGGCATGAGCGATGACCATCCCTTGCCCGCGGCGGGGCCGGAGCCGGTCGCGCTGAAGCTGGCGGACGAGCACATCGGCGATGTGATCGACCCGTCGATCAGCCTGAACGCGCTGCGTCTCGAGGACCTGCCGATCATCGCCCGCTGGCTGGACCGGCCGCATGTGATGCGCTGGTGGGGCGACCCGGAGGAGGAGCTGTCGCAGATCGCCGCCCATCTGGTCGAGCCGAACATCGCGCCGTTCCTGGCCTGCGAGGGCAGCCGGCCGATCGGGTACATGCATGTCTACCACGCCAACCCGGACGCGTTCTGGGCCGGGCACCAGTTGCCGCAGCAGACCTTCGGCATCGACCTGTTCCTGGGCGAGACGGATGTCATCGGCCGCGGCATGGGCACCCGGCTGATCAAGCTGGTGCTGCGCCGCCTGCTGGCGCTGCCGGAAACGGCGCGGGTGCAGGTCGACCCGGCCCCTGCCAATGCCGCCGCGATCCGCGCCTATGAGAAGGCCGGGTTCCAGCGCCGCGGGCCGATCGACACGCCGGACGGCGCCGCCCTGTACATGACCATCGACCGCGAGGGCTGAACCGGCATGCCGGATCTGGGCGACGTCGTCGGCGGCATCGCCGACGCCATGGCGCGGGAGCAGCATCGCGGTGACGTCGCGACCTATATCCCCGAGCTGGCGAAGGTCGATCCCGGCCAGTTCGGCATCGCCGTGGCCACGCTCGACGACGGCGTCCACGTCGCCGGCGACGCCGAGGTGCCGTTCTCGATCCAGAGCGTCAGCAAGGTCTTCACCCTGACCCTGGCGCTGGGCGCCGTCGGCGACGCGCTGTGGCGGCGGGTGGGGCGCGAGCCGTCGGGCAACGCCTTCAACTCGATCGTCCAGCTCGAGCACGAACAGGGCGTGCCGCGCAACCCGTTCATCAATGCCGGCGCGCTGGTGGTGACCGACGTCGTCCTGGCCGGGCACCAGCCGCGCGAGGCGATCGGGTCGATCCTGCGCTTCATCCGCTGGCTGGCCGATGACGAGGGCATCGCCATCGACGAGAAGGTAGCGCGCTCCGAGGCCGGCACCGCTTACCGCAACCAGGCGCTGGCTGCCTACATGAAATCCTTCGGCAACCTGCTGCACCCGGTGGAGATGACGCTGGGCGTCTATGTCCATCAATGCGCCATCGCCATGACCTGCCGGCAGCTGGCCACCGCGGGGCGCTTCCTGGCCGATGGCGGGCTGTCGACCGGGCACCGCGTGGTGTCGCCGGAGCGGGCGCGGCGGATCAACGCGCTGATGCTGACCTGCGGCCACTATGACGGCTCCGGCGACTTCGCCTTCCGCGTCGGCCTGCCGGGCAAGAGCGGCGTCGGCGGCGGCATCCTGGCGATCGTGCCGGGCCGTGCTTCGGTCGCGGTCTGGTCGCCCGGGCTGAACCAGCACGGCAATTCGCTGCTCGGCACCCTGGCGCTGGAACGCCTCGCGAAAGCCATGGGCTGGTCCGTGTTCGGTCCCTGATGGCCGCCCGGCGCCTGCCCTCCCTGCCCGCCCTGCGCGCCTTCGAGGCGGCCGGCCGGCATCTGAGCTTCCGCCATGCCGCGGCAGAGCTGCTGGTGACGCCGAGCGCGATCAGCCACCAGGTCCAGCGGCTGGAGCAGGAGCTCGGCACCGCCCTGTTCATCCGCAGGACCCGCGCCATCGCCCTGACCCCGGCCGGCGAGCGCTATCTCGACGGAGTCCGCCGCGCCTTCAACCTGCTGGCGGAAGAGACACGCTCGGTGCGGGCGCCGGAGCGGGCGGTGCTGCGGGTCAGCCTGCTGGCTTCCTTCGCCACCCATTGGCTGGTGCCGCGGCTCGGCCGCTTCGCCACCGCGCATCCGGAGATCGAGCTGCGGCTGGAGCCGTCCAACGCCCTGGTCGATGTCGGCGGCGGCGAGGCCGACCTGGCGATCCGCTACGGCACCGGCGGCTGGCCGGAGGTCGAGGCGACGCTGCTGCTGGCCGACCGCATCGCACCGGTGGTCAGCCCGGCGCTGCTGGATCGCGGCCCGCCGATCGCGGCGCCGGCCGACCTGCTGCGCCACACCCTGCTGCTGTCCTATGCCCGCGAGCCGATCGAATGGCCGGTCTGGTCGGCGGCGCATGGCTTCGACCTGGCCCGCGCCCGCACCCTGATGCTGCACGACTACAACATCGTGCTGGAGGCGGCGCTGGCCGGCCAGGGCGTGGCCATGGGCCGGCACGCGCTGATCGGCGAGAAGCTGCGCGGCGGCGCACTGGTCGAACCTTTGGGCGGGCCACCCTTCGCCCCGCCCGGCCTGGGCTACTGGCTGGTGACCCGGCCCGGCCCCCTCCCCCCGCCCGTCGCCGCCTTCCTCGACTGGATCCGCGGCGAGGCCGCGGCCGCCCCTGCCCAACGGAAAGACTGACCCGATGCTGACGCAGCGAAGCTATGCCGCCTTCCTGTTCGACATGGACGGCACGCTGATCGACAGCATCGCCTCGGCCGTCCGCATCTGGACCCGCTGGGCCGAGCGGCACGGGCTGGACGCCGCGGCGGTGGTCGAGACCATGCATGGCGTGCGCGCGGTCGAGACCATCCGCCGCTGGGGCATCCCCGAGGCGGAGGTGGCGCGCGAGGCCGCAGAGCTGACCCAGGCCGAGATCGACGATGTCGACGGCGTGGCCGCGATCGCCGGAGTGCAGCGGTTCCTGCAGGCCCTGCCGCCGGACCGCTGGGCCATCGTCACCTCGGCGCCGCGAGATCTTGCCGCGAAACGCCTGGCCGCCGCGGGCCTGGTGCCGCCGCCGGTGCTGGTCACCGCCGAGGATGTCGTCCGCGGCAAGCCGGCGCCGGACGGCTTCCTGGCCGCGGCCAAGCGGCTGGGCGCCGACCCGGAGGACTGCCTGGCCTGGGAGGATGCGCCGGCCGGCATCGCCGCGGCCGAGGCGTCGGGCGCGACCGTCATGGTCGTCGGCGCCACCCATCACCGCCCGATGGCGACGCGCCACCCGGTGATCGCCGACTATGAGGACCTGACGGTCACGGTCAACGGCTCCGGCCGGCTGGTGCTGGGGCTACAGGTGATCTAGAGTCACCCATAGCGCGAAAACTTCGCGTTCGTCGGGCGGGCCGGCGGCGGCTAGCATCCGGGCTTCCGACACCGAGGACCGACCATGCCGAAGACCATCGCCGAAGCCGTCGCCGCCCTGGGCCATGAGCTGCCCGCCGCCTCCGCCCCGGCCGCCAACTACGTGCCCTACGTTCAGTCCGGCAACCTGCTGTTCATCTCCGGCCAAATCTCGCAGGACCGCAACGGCCCGGCCTGGCTCGGCCATCTCGGCGACACCGTGTCGCTGGAGGACGGGCAGAAGGCGGCGCAGGCCTGCGCCCTGGCCATCCTGGCCCAGCTTTCGGCCGCGACCGGCGGCGAGCTCGCCCGCATCCGCCACGTGGTCAAGCTCGGCGTCTTCGTCGCCTCGGCCCCCGGCTTCACCCAGCAGCCGCAGGTCGGCAACGGCGCCTCGGACCTGATCGCCGCGGTGTTCGGCGACAAGGGCAAGCATGCCCGCGCCGCGGTCGGCGTCGCCGCCCTGCCGCGCGGCGTGTCGGTCGAGGTCGAGGCGATCGTCGAGCTCGAGGGCTGATCATGGCCCCATCCCTGGACTTGGCACGGCTGCGCGCGGAGACGCCCGGCATCGACCGGGTGCTGCATTTCAACCATGCCGGCAGCTCGCTGCCGCCGCAGCCGGTTCTGGACACGGTGCTGGCCCATCTGCAGCGCGAGGCGGTGTCCGGCCCGATCGAGGCCGGGCAGGCCGCGACGCCGGCACTGGAGGAAGCACGGGCCGATGCCGCGGCGCTGATCGGCGCCGCGCCGGCCGAGATCGCCTTCACCGGCAGCGCCACCCAGGGCTGGGGCCTGGCCTTCGCCGGGCTGCCTCTCAAGGCCGGCGACCGCATCCTGGTCGCCCGGCAGGAATGGGGCGGCAACCTGACCACCATGCAGCGCGCCGCCGCCCGCACCGGCGCGGTGATCGAGGTGATTCCCTGCGACGACACCGGCCGCGCCTCGCCCGAGGCGCTGGCGGCGATGATCGACGACCGGGTGAAGCTGGTGTCGCTGACCTGGATCGGCGCCAATGGCGGGCTGATCAACCCGGCGGCGGCGATCGGCCGGGTGGCCCGCGCCGCCGGCGTGCCGTACTACATCGATGCCTCGCAGGCGATCGGCCAGATCCCGGTCGACGTCGCCGCGCTGGGCTGCGACGTGCTGATCGCGCCCGGCCGCAAGCATCTGCGGGGGCCGCGCGGCACCGGGCTGCTCTATGTCCGCCGGGATTTCCTCGACCGGCTCGACCCGCCCTATCACGACGCCCGCACCGCCGCCTGGACGCCGGAGGGCGCGCGGCTGCAGGACGGCGCCGTCCGCTTCGAGGCCGGCGACTTCCCGATGGCGCTGCGGCTCGGCCTGGGCACCGCGATCCGCTACGCCCGAGCCCTCGGCATCGACGCCATCCGGGCGCGGCTCGACGGCCTGGCGCAGGGGCTGCGCGGCCGGCTGGCGGCGATCCCCGGCGTCACCCTGCATGACCGCGGCGTCGAGCAGGCGGCGCTGGTGTCCTTCGCGGTCGAGGGAGTAGAGCCGGCGGCGCTGCGCCAACGCCTGGCGGCCCAGGGGATCACCATCGCGGTCAACGGCGTGATGTACACGCCGCTCGACATGACCGCCCGCGGCCTGGGCGACATCTGCCGCGCCGCCGTCTCCTACCTGCACACGGAGGCGGAGCTGGACCGGCTGGCGGAGGCGGTGGCGGCGGCCCGAAAGGCAATCGGCTGAAGTGGCTTAGAACTCGATGTTTCATTGTCATTGCCGGGCTTGACCCGGCAATCCAGGAGCCACCAAGAGCTGCTCTCAACGGCCCCTGGATCCTCGGGTCAAGCCCGAGGATGACAGTATAAGAAGGCAGATACTTCTTCGCTGCCCCTTACCGCCCGTGCCGCCTCGGCTTGGCCTTGATCTGCAGCTCGGCCTGCTTGTCGGCCGCGCGGGCGATCTCGCGGAAGGCCTGGTCGCGGCCGGGCCAGTATTGCTGCGGCCAGGACTGGGTCTTGACGCCGTACCAGGCCTCGGCCTGGCGGACGAAGGTCGGGTTCCACAGATGCGGCCGGCCGAGCGCCACCAGGTCGGCCCGCCGGGTGTGCAGGATGGTGTTGATCTGCCCCGGCTCTGTGATCGCGCCCACCGCCATGGTCGCCAGCTTCGGTACGTTGCGGATCGCCTCGGCGAACTGCACCTGGAACATCCGGCCATAGACCGGCTTCTGGTCCGGCACGGTCTGGCCGGCGGAGACGTCGATCAGGTCGCAGCCGGCGTCGCGGAAGGCCTCGGCGATGGCGAAAACGTCGTCCTCGCCGATGCCGCCCTCGGCCCAGTCGGTGGCGGAGATGCGCACCGACATCGGCCGGCCCTCGGGCCACGCCGCCCGCATCGCCCGGAATACCTCCAGCGGATAACGCAGCCGGTTCTCCACCGCCCCGCCATAGTCGTCCGTCCGCCGGTTGGTCAGCGGCGACAGGAACGACGCCAGCAGGTAGCCATGGGCGCAGTGCAGCTCGAGATGGTCGAAGCCGGCCCGCGCGGCCCGCGCGGTGGCTTGCACGAAATCGGCCTTGATCCGGTCCATCTCCGCCCGGTCGATCTCCCGCGGCACCGGGCTGACGCCCTCGATCCAGGGCAGCGGCGATGCCGAGAGCACCGGCCAGTTGTCCGCCGGCTCAGCGATCGGATGGTCGGCCTTCTGCCAGCCCAGCTGGGTCGACCCCTTGCGGCCGGAATGGCCCAGCTGCATGGCGATCTTCGTGTCGCCATGGGCGTGCACGAAATCGACCACCCGTTTCCACTGCGCCTCATGCGCGTCGGTCCACAGGCCGGGGCAGCCCAGGGTGATGCGGGCGTCCGGCGACGGGCAGGTCATCTCGACGAACATCAGCCCCATGCCGCCGAGGGCGTGCGAGGCGTAGTGCACGAAATGCCAGTCGGTCAGGTTGCCGTCGCGGTCGGCGGAATACTGCGCCATCGGCGACATCACCACCCGGTTCGCGAGAGTCATGCCGCGCAGCCGGAAGCGGGTGAACATCGGCGTCGGCCGGCTGGCGCGGTAGTCGTCGCCGGTCTCGCGCCACAGCCGCTCGTAATAGGCGTCGTCGGCCCGGCGCACGAAGTCCGGGTCGCGGATGCGGAGATTGTCGTAGGTGATCGACTTGGCCCGGCACATCACCACCATGGCGAACTGCATCGGGTCCATGTCGAAGGACCGGTTCATGTGCTCGAACCAGGCCAGCGACACGTCGGCATTGTGCTGGGTCACCTGGCACGGCGTGCGCCGGGCCTTGTCATAGGCGGCGAAGGCGGTTTCGACGCTCGTCTCGGCCTTGGCCACCACGGCGTCGGAGAGGGCGATGGCGCATTCCATCGCCAGCTTGGTGCCGGAGCCGATCGAGAAATGCGCCGAGGCCTTGGCGTCGCCCAGCAGCACGATGTTCTTGTGCCACCAGCGCTCGCAGAAGATCCGCGGGAAGCGCCGCCACATCGACCGGTTCAGCAGCAGCGGATGGCCCTGCAGCTCCTCGGCGAAGATCGCGGCCAGCTTCGTCCGCGAGCCCTCCTCGTCGGCCTCGGTGAAGCCGTGGCCCTGCCAGCAGGCCTCGTCCATCTCGAACACCCAGGTCGAGCGGCCCTCGCCTTCACCGCCGGCCTCGTATTGGTAGGTGTGGGCGCAGATCACGCCGTGTTCGGTCTGGCGGAAGAAGTAGTTGAACTCACCCATCGGCCGGGTCGAGCCCATCCAGCAGAAACGGTTGGCCTTGACCGAGACCTCGGGCCGGAAGGCATCGCGGTAATGCTCGCGGATCGCCGAGTTGATGCCGTCGGCCGCGACGATGATGTCGGAATCCGCGAAGCGCTCGTCCAGCGTCGCCGGGTCGATCCGGTCGGAGAAGGACAGTTCGACCCCGACCTCGCAGCACCGTTCCTGCAGGATCTGCAGCAGCGTCATCCGCGAGGTGCCGCAGAAGCCGTTGCCGCCGCAGCGGATCTCCTCGCCCTTGTAGTGGATGGCGACGTCGTCCCAATAGGCGAAGCGGTCGCGGATCCGCTCATAGGACTCCGGGTCGCGCGACAGGAACTCGTCCAGCGTGTCGTCGGAGAAGACGACGCCGAAGCCGAAGGTGTCGTCGGCCCGGTTCTGCTCCACCACCGCGACCTGCCAGTCCGGCCGCGCCTTCCTGGTCAGCAGGGCGAAGTACAGGCCGCCCGGACCGCCGCCGATGACCGTGATCCGCATCTCCGCCTCCCGTACCGGCCCATGGCAGGAGAGTACGGCAAATTAGTTTAGGCTTAAAGGATTTTCCGGTCCGGCGCCGAGGCCAGGCCGGCAGCGCCGCTACGACGGTAACCGGAAACCCGGCCGGCACCACGAACCGGTAACAGTCGCGGCCGAGGCTGGCTTCTTTCCGTCACCGCAAGAGGTCCCAGGGATATGCCTGCCGCCTTCCGGAAGCCCGTCTTCTTCAACCCGGCCAAGCCGCGGGCCAAGCGCATGGTCGACATGGCGGTCAAGGCCATGCAGCGTGGCAGTTCGGAGGGAACGAAGCTGGCAACGACGTGCTGGACCGCGGTGATCAAATGCGCCGAAATGTCCGGCGCGATCAGCCAGCGCGCGGCGGCCCTGCTGAACGCGAACGTGCAGTCCAACAACCCCGCGGCCTTCGTGCCCGACGGTTCCGAGGTCATCGAGAGCCAGGCGGCGTGGGACGCCATCGCCCCCGGATGCTTCGTCGCGCTGCTCGGCCCGTCCTACCATTCGAACCCCATGAGCCAGGACGACGAGGGCCGCGTCCTGTCGCATGCCATGGTTTCGCTCGGAAACGGCCAGATGGCGGGATCGAACAACGGCGTGATCGGCTTTGCCGGGAACTGGTCGATGGTCGAGCTCGACGAGCGCCACACCTGGCAGAACGGCTTCCTCGTCTATGAGGGGCGCGCTTACCGGGTCCTCGTCCGCGATATCGAATCGCAGGACAAGCCGAGCTGCATCATCATGTAGGGCCGCAGCCCGGCATCCGTTTCTCGCCGGCCACGAGACCGGTGGCGCTGCAAAGCCGCGACACCTGGCGCAGGACCGGGTTGCCATCGCGCCCGGCCTGGCCTTGACTGCTCCCCACAGCCTGGGGAGGACCACAGGGATGCCGATGCCCATCACCGGCCGCTGCTTCTGCGGCGCCGTGCGCTTCAGCTTCGACCAGCCGCCGATCGTTGCGCGCGCCTGCTGGTGCCGGGACTGCCAGTACCTCGCCACCGGCAACGCCTCGATCGGCGTGATCTTCCGCACCGCGGGCTTCACCGTCACCGGCGCGACCGGCGAGTATCTCAGCCAGGCCGACAGCGGCGCGACGATGCGCCGCCGCTTCTGCCCGACCTGCGGCACGCCGCTGTTCAGCGAGGCGCTGGGCGAGCCCGACTACATGGTGGTGCGGGCCGGCGCCCTGGACGACCGCGAGATCGCCCGGCCGCAGAGCGTGATCTGGACCGCCTCGGCCCCGAGCTGGGGCCATGTCGACCCGACCCTGCCGGCCAGCCCGGGCCAGCCGGGGCCGGTGGCGGGGTAGCGCCCCCTCACCCCGGCAGCTGGCCGAGCAGCACCCCCGCCAGCGCGCACCCGGCCAGCGTCGGGAT
>NZ_JBCNNF010000126.1:0-16834 GCF_039594555.1 Inquilinus sp. | reverse complement strand
CCGACAACGGCGTGCCGGTGCGCATGGCGCTGTTCGCCCTGACCCTCGGCGTCGCCGACGGCATCGAGAAGACCTTCCAGCCGGCCCGCTGGTGGCGGCCGGAGCGGATCGGCCCGGACGACGCCGCATTCTACCGGCCGGGGAAGGCATAGCCGGACGGCGCGGCCGCCACGATCCGGCCCCAGATTCGCGGCAAAAAGGGCGTGAGTTCCGGCAACCCTGTGCCTGATTGGCGCAGGAGATTTGATCATGCCCTTGGTCTCAAAGCTTTTCCGGGGTGACCCGAAGCTCGAAGCCTGCCTTGTCAGCGACCCGGCCCATGTCACTCCGGGCAGCATCGGGCCGCATGTCGGCAAGATCCAGACCGCCCTCTCCGCGGTCGGCCGGATCGCGATCAGCCCCGGCGAGAAGGCCCAGACGCTGTACGGCCCGACGACGGTCGACGCGGTCGTCGCCTTCAAGACCCAATGGCGGATCCTGCAGAGCTATCAGCAGACCCCCGACGACATCGTCGGCAAGCGGACCCTGCAGAAGCTCGACCAGCTGATGGCGGAGCGGGAGAAGCGGTCGGTGCCGCCGCCGGCCCCGCCACCCCCGATCGTCGGTGCCGCTGGCGTGCTGGTGGGCCCGCTGGGCGCCCGGCGCCGGCTGGTGGATGACTACTATCTCAATTGCGGGTTCGAGACGGTCGGGCCGGGCCAGATCACGACCAGCAGCCCCGACCACTATGCAACGTTCGAGGAGCTGATCGACATCCTGCTGCGGCGGGCGGAGCCGCAGCAGGTGATCGTCAATCACGGGAATCCGAGCCAGGGCCTGCTCATGCCCTTCGCCAGGGGCACCCAGTTCACGGCCACGGGCGGAGCGATCTTCAACCTGTCGGAGCTGGCCAATTCGGCCGAACAGGGCCCGCTCGACCCGGACAGCTTCGGGGTCCGCGACACATCGGCCTTGATGGGCGTTCCGCCGGCCACCACGATCCGCATCGTCAACAAGCTCGTGGCCTTGCGGAAGAAACGCCTGATCCTGCATTTCCGGGCCTGCAACATCGGCGGCAACCGGGGCATGGTGAGCACCTACAAGGCCGCCTTCGGCGCCGCGATGATCACCTTCCATGGCTGCCGCCTGCTCTTTGTCGAGGTCAGGCCGGCGCAGATCAAGGCGGGGCGCTCGATCGACGAGTTCCGAGGCTTCGCCAACACCGTCAGGCGCCGGATCCGGGTGTTCGATGACCCGATCGGCCTGCTCTCGCCCCTCGCCCTGCAGATCGACGACATCGACGGCCACACCCGCGTCGCCACCATCGCGGTGATCGAACAGCTGCTGGCGGGACAGGCCGGCGGCTGGGCCGAGTTCATGGTCCGGCGGTGGCGGCAGGCCAGCCCGTCCGCCTTCGTCATGCCGGTGATGTGGGAGAACGGCGAACTGACCTACCATTGCCCCCTGGAAGAGGGCTGGCGGCGGAAGCTGCAGTTCGTCTGAGGCCCGCTACTTCACCGCGCCCATCGTCAGTCCCCGGACCAGCTGGCGCGAGACGATCAGGGCGAAGACGATCACCGGCAGCACGATCAGCGTGCCGGTGGCCATGATCTGGCCCCAGGGCAGGTCGTAGCCGCTCATGAAGCTGGTCGCCGCCACCGGCGCGGTGCGGCTGGCGCTGCGCGTCAGGACAAGGGCGTAGAGCAGCTCGTTCCACGAGAAGATGAAGGAGAAGATCGCCGAGACGGCGACGCCCGGCGCCGCCAGCGGCAGGGCGATGCGCCAGAACACGGTGAAGCGCGACGCGCCGTCGATCCGCGCCGCGTCGTCCAGGTCGCGCGGGATGCCGCGGAACTGGTCGGCGCAGATCCACACCACGATCGGCAGGTTGAAGGTCAGGTACAACAGGATCAGCACCAGATGGGTGTCGATCAGGTTCAGGTTGCGGGCCAGCAGGAAGATCGGCAGCGCCAGCACGATCGGGCTGACCATGCGGTTGGTGATGAACCAGAACCACAGGTCGGACTTGCCGCGGAACTCGAACCGCGCCAGGGCGTAGGCGGCGGGCGTGCCCAGCAGGATCGCCAGCGCCGTGGTCGACACTGCGACGATGATCGAGTTCAGGAGGCTGGGGCCGACATCCTTCGGGCCCAGCACGGTGCGGTAGTGCTCCAGCGTCGGTTCGAACAGCCAGGCCGGCGGCGAGGCCAGCGCCACCGCCTGGTCCTTCAGGCTCGTCGTCACCATCCAGTAGAACGGGAAGACGCAGACCAGCGCGATCGCGATCAGCGCGATCGCATGCCAGGGCGAGACCCGGATGCGGGCCTTGGCCGGCCGAGCCTCGGCCCGCGCCGTTGCGGTCGCGGCCACCATCACTCGACCTCCTGGTACACAAGGCGGATATACATCCGCGACAGCACGATGGTGAGCACCAGCAGCAGGATCGCCTGGGCCGAGGCGACGCCCTGGTCGAAGACCCGGAAGCCGATCCGCTGGATGGTGATCGAGATCAGCTCGGTCGCCGCACCCGGCCCGCCGCGGGTCAGGGTGAAGATCATGTCGAACAGCTTCAGCGTGTCGGCCGTGCGCAGGATCAGCACGGCGGTGATGCCCGGCAGCAGGAAGGGCAGCTGGACGTGGCGCAGGATGTGGCGGAAGCGCTTGGTCTCCAGCCGCGCCGCCTCCTCGATCTCCGGCGGCACCATGGTCAGCCCGGCCAGCAGCACCAGGGCGCAGAACGGCGTCCACTGCCAGATGTCCATCAGCGCGATCGAGACGAAAGCCCAGCTGGGGTCTCCCAGCCATTCGACCGGGCCGATCCCGACCAGGCCGAGGAACCAGTTCACCACGCCGAAATCGCGGTTGAAGATCAGCCGGCCGATCAGCCCGACCACGGCATAGGTGGTGGCCATCGGGATGACGAGGCTGAGCCGGGCCAGCGTCTTCAGCAGGGACAGGCCCGGCTTGTGCAGCAGCAGGGCGACGCCGAGGCCCAGCAGCAGCTCCGCCGGCAGCACGATCACCAGGAACAGCAGGGTACGGCCGAGCGCGTCCCAGAAGGTCGGGTCGGTCAGCACCGACAGGTAGTTGCCGAGGCCGACGAAGGGTGTCCCCTCGCGCGGGATCTTCGGCAGGATCACCTGGTGCAGCGAGTTCCACAGCGCGTAGAGCGTCGGGAAGATGCCGATCGCGAACAGGGCGATCACGGCCGGGGCGAGGAACCAGACCGGGGTCCAGCGGCTGTCGAGACGGTGCGCCATGGGTCTACTCGAGATTGGTGTGCCGTGCCCGCATCGCCTCGGGCGCGACGCCGAGGCGGTCGCGCAGCCGGAGCACGACCAGCTCGAACAGCAGGAACTGCGCGCCCTCGTACAGGCTGCCCATCGGCAGCACCGAGGCGACGGCCGGGCCGGTGTCGTCGGCCATGGTCTGGGCCGGCAGCACGAAGACGGTGTCGGCCAGGGACGCGGCGCTGCCCGCGGGCTGGGCGGTGAACAGGAGGGTCCGCGCCCCGGCGTCGCGGGCGACGCGCATCAGCCCATCGATGGTGGCGAAGCCGCCCGGCCCGGCGCTGACGGCCAGCAGGTCGCCCGGACCGACCGGCGGCGCCGACATGTCGCCGACGACATGGGCGTCGAGGCCGAGATGGTAGAGGCGCATCGCCAGCGCCCGCATCATCAGCCCCTCGCGCCCGACGCCATGGCAGGCGATCCGGCGGGCGCCGGCCAGCGCGTCGAGCACCGAGTCGATCGCGCCGGGGGGAAGCCGGCGGAAGACGCCGCGGATCTCGTCCAGCGCCCCTTCCGCCAGGGTGCCCAGGCTGTCGGGCATGGGATGGTCTCCGGTCATCGAGGCAACACAAACTGAACCGTCATCCCGGACAAGCCACGGACGTGGCGCAGATCCGGGATCTCTTCGGCACTTCTCCGCACGAGATCCCGGGTCTGCGGAGCGGCACTTCGCGCCGCACCGCGCCCGGGATGACGGATCTGGGAAAGCTGAGCTTACTGCAGCTTGTCCTTCTTGCCGTCGTAGTAGCCGGCCTTCTGCAGCACGGCCTCCATGCGCTCGCCGATCTTCTGGGCGCCGGACTCCGTCGTCTCCTCGCCCAGCATGATCTTGGTGCCGAACTCGGCGACGATCTCGGAGATCGCCGGCCATTCCGGGAAGCGCGGACGGAAGGACGGCACGCCGCCCTGCCAGGACGCCACCGTCGGCTCGACGAAGGCATACTTCGCCTTGATCGCCGGGTCGTCGTAGACCGCGGTGCGGCCGGAGACGCCGCCGGCCTCGACATAGGGCTTGGCCATCGCCTCCGAGGTCACCCACTGGATGAACAGCCAGGAGGCCTTCTGCTCCGCCTCGCCGGCCTGCGACGCGACGCCCAGCGAGAAGCCGCCCAGCGCCGGCTTCAGCCCGGCCTCGCCCTTCGGCTCGGTGGCGACGCCCAGGCAGTCGCCCAATTTCGAGGTCGCCGGGTCGACCAGGGTCGAATAGAAGGAGGACCATTCGGTGATCATCGCCACCTGGCCCTGGGCCAGGGCATTGACCGATTCCGCATGGTCGTAGTCGACGATGCCCGGCGGCATGAACTTCATCAGATCCTGCCGGAACTTCAGCCCCTTCTGCGACTCCGCTGAGGTGAGATTGGACTTGAAGTCGGCATTCAGCAGCGACCCGCCGAAGGGCCACAGCACGCGCATGAAGCTGTCGGCCGACTGGGTCTCGCCGCGGCGCGACTGCAGGGCGTAGGCGTACTTGCCGTCATGGGTCAGCTTCGGCCCGTAAGTGGTCAGCAGCTCGTCCCATGTGGCCGGCGGCTTGTCGAAGCCGGCGTCCTTGAGCATGCACTTGTTGTAGAACAGCAGGCCCGAGTAGTTGTCGAAGGGCAGGCCGTACAGCTCCTTGTTCCAGGTACCGAAGCTTTCCAGCAGGATCGGGAAGAAGCCCTTCAGGTTCAGCGCCGGGTCGGCCAGGGCCGGGTCCTCGGTGAACTTCTTCAGCGGCACCAGCCAGCCGCTGTCGGCGTATTCGCCGATCCAGACGACGTCGGTCAGGACCACATCGATCTCGCCGCCGGCCGTGAAATCAAGGACTTCGCGCTCGCGGGTGTTCTCGTAGGGCAGGATCTCGTACTCGACCTTGATCCCGGTCTCCTGCTCGAACTGCGGCAGCAGCTGGATCGCGGCGCGGTAGCCCGGCCGGTCGAGGAAGATCGCCTTGATCGTGGTGCCCTTGTACGGCTCCGCTGCCTCCTTCAGGCTCCAGGCCATGGCCTGGCCGGCGGCCAGCAGCGCGGTGATCGCGGCGCCGCAGAACAACAGCTTCTTCATTGGATTCGCCTCCCTTTCCGATCTGTCATGCCCATTCGTCGGCGAAGCCTTGCCCCGTCGACGCAAAACATTTGTATCTTCATGGATACAATCGTCCAGCGGTCGCTCGGGTGTCAAGCCAAGCCGCTAGCGCCGCAGCACTGCGCGACAGGCGCCGAGGCGGGATTGCCAGCCCTCGCGCTCCAGCTCCGGCACCGATTCCTCCGATTTGGGGAAGCCGAGGCAGAGATAGCCGACCAGATGCCAGTCGGGCGGAACGTCGAGCAGCGCCGCCACCGCCTCCGGTTCCAGGATCGAGACCCAGCCGAGGCCGACACCCTCGATCCGCGCGGCCAGCCACAGCGTATGGATGGCGGTGACCGCGGAATGGTCCAGCGTCTCCGGCATGGTCTGCCGGCCGAGCCCGTGCCCCTGACCGGTCGACCGGTCGCAGAACACGGCGAGCTGAACCGGCGCCTCCTCCAGCCCCGCCAGCTTCAGCCGGCGGTAATGCGCGGCCCGCTCGCCCTCATAGCCGGAGGCGGCATCCGTGTTGCAGCGGCTGAACACGGATCGCACCGCCGCCTGCCGCACCTCGTCCTCGACCAGGACGAAGCGCCAGGGCTGGCTGTTGCCGACCGAGGGGGCGAGGCAGGCGAGGTCCAGCAGCCGGTCGAGCAGCCCGGACGGGAGCGGGTCGCGGCGGAAGCGGCGGACATCGCGGCGCCAGCGCAGCAGTTCGGCGAAGCGGTCGCGGAATCCGGGCGGGAAGTCGGGGGCGGCCACCAGGTCCTCCGGGCTGCGAGACCCCAGCTATAGACCCCCAATCAGGGTCCGGGAAAAGGGGTGTCGATGCGGCCTGTGGTCCAGTAGGCGACGAGGCCGATCCATTCATGCATGGCGATGTTCAGCACATCGACCTGCTCGACCAGATCGACCCGCGGCAGCAGCGTCGGCGGCAGGCCGCGATAGTCGACCGGCCAGGGCACCACCTTCCAGCCGGCCTTGGCGAACAGGCCCATCGCCCGCGGCATGTGGAAGGCGCTTGTCACCACCACCCAGTTCTGGCCGCCCTGGGGCTGCACCATCTGCTTCAGCAGCAGCACGTTCTCGTCGGTGTTGCGGGCCTGGCTCTCGAGCACCAGCCGCCGCTCGGGCACCCCGGCCATCAGCATGACGTCGCGGAAGATGTCCGATTGCGGCGGGATGCCGTTCCACGCATCGCCGAGCCCGCCGGAGAACACGATCTGCGCCTCCGGGAACCGGCGGGCGAGGTCGAGCGCGGCGAACAGCCGCTCGCCGGCGCCGTTCAGCACCGGCTCGCCCCGGGCCCCGGACAGGACGTTCTGCTCGGCCCCGCCCAGCACGATGATCCCGTCCACCGTGGCCGGCAGTTGCTGCGGCTTGGCGAAGCGGTTCTCCAGCGGCAGAAGCATCAGGTCGCCCACCGGCAGCATGCAGGCCGCGGTGAAGGCCAGGGTCAGCGCGATCACCAGCCGCCGGGCCAGTCGGCGGGAGCGGTAGAGGAATCCGGCCGTGGCCAGCAGCAGCGCCAGCAGCACGAGGCCGAGCGGCTGGACGAAGAACCAGATCAGCTTCGACAGGAAGAAGAACACCGCTCACCCACCCGGCGCGACCGCCGAGCAATGGCGGATCGCGGCCGAAGATGCAACCCGCGGGCCATGCGCGCGGGTTGAAGCGGAGACGCGGCAATCGCACATGGGCTAGGCTATACGTCCCAGGTGCTTGGAGTCCGCCGCCCGTTCATGGAGCTATTTCCCACCGACCTTCTCGATCGGGCCGGCGAGCTGTTCGACCGTCGCATCCGCCTCGGCGTCACCGGGCTGAGCCGCGCCGGCAAATCCGTCTTCATCGCCGCGCTGGTGCACGGGCTGACCGACCCGCGGCGCTTCGGGCTGCTCGACGCCGTGGCCGAGGACCGCCTGCGCGCCGCGGTGCTGCGGCCGCAGCCGCATCTGGAACTGCCGCGCTTCCCCTATGAGGAGGCGGTGGCGCGGCTGACCGGCGCGGGCGGGCACCCGGACTGGCCGGCCGGCACCCGCAACATCGCCGAGCTGCGCCTGTCGCTGCGCTTCGCGCCCAAGGGGGGCCTGCGCAGCCTGCTGGGCGACCAGGTGCTGCATCTCGACATCTTCGATTATCCCGGCGAGTGGCTGATCGACCTGCCGCTGCTGGAGCGCGACTATGCCGGCTGGGCGGAGGAGACGCTGGCCCTGGCCGCGACCGGCGTCCGCGCGCCGCTGTCCCAGCCCTGGCGCGACTTCATTGCCAAGCTCGACCCCGCCGGGCCGGCGAAGGAGACCGACGCGATCGAGGCGGCGCGGCTCTACACCGACTATCTGCGCGGCTGCCGCACCCATGCGATCCCGCTGAGCCGGCTGCAGCCCGGCCGCTTCCTGCTGCCGGGCGATCTGGAGGGGTCCCCCGCCCTCACCTTCTGCCCGCTGCCGCGGCCGCGCGAGACACCGCGCGGGTCGCTGTGGCGGCTGATGGAGGAGCGGTTCGAGGCCTACAAGGCCAAGGTCATCCGCCCCTTCTTCAACGACCATTTCAGCCGGCTGGACCGCCAGATCGTGCTGGTCGACCTGCTGGCCCATCTCGCCGCCGGGCCGGAGAGCCTGGAGGATCTGGGCCGGGCCATGGACGACATACTGACCTGCTTCAAGACCGGCGGCATCAACTGGCTGTGGCCGTTCGAAAGCCGGATCCGCAAGGTCCTGTTCGCCGCCACCAAGGCCGACCACCTGCCGCGCGAGGGGCATGAGCCGCTGGTCGGGCTGATGGACGAGCTGCTGCGGCAGAGCGTGCGGCGCACCGCCTTCCAGGGCGCCACCGCCCGGTCGATGGCGATCGCCTCGCTGCGCGCCACCCGGGAGGTCGACGTCAAGCATGAGGGCGAGACGCTGCGCTGCGTCGCCGGGGTGATCGAGCCGGGCGGCAAGCCGGTCGCGGCCTATCCCGGCGCGCTGCCGCGCAGCCTGCGCGAGGCCCGCGGCGGCGGCCGGTTCGGCGCCCAGCGCTTCCTGCCGCCGGCCGATCTCGGCGCCGACGGCCAGCCCTGGCCGCATATCCGGCTGGACGGGGCGCTGCAGTTCCTGATCGGAGACGATTTGGCATGAGCCGGCCCCCGCTGATCCTCGACCAGCCGCCGGAGCCGGAGCGCGGGACCGGCCGAGCGCCAGCCGTCTTCGCGCTCGACCAGGCCGAGGCGGTGCCGGTGGAGGATGCGCCGGTGCCGGCCGCGCCCGACGCGGTCGACCCCGGCCTGCGCCGCCGCCGCAGCCCCGGCAGCGTCGCCCTGCGCTTCGCCTTCGGCGCGCTGGTCGGGCTGGTCGGCCTCGGCATCGGCCTGTGGGTCGAACGGCTGGTCACCGACCTGCTGAGCCAGGGCGGGCCGCTGCAGGCGGTGACGCTGGCGCTGCTGGCCGTGGCCGGGGCCGGAATTGTCGTCTGGGCGGGGTGGGAGCTGCTGGCGCTGCGCCGGCTGGGCCGGGTCGAGGAGATCCGCAGCCTTGGCCGGGCGGCGGCGGGCGGCGACGCGGCGGCCGCCGACGCCGTGATCGCCCGCTTCCGCCGGCTGCACGGCGACGGCCCGGCCGCCGACGGCCTGGCCCGGCTGGAGCGCGAGCGCGACGAGCTGCGCGACCCGGCGGAGCTGATCGCGCTCTTGGAGCTGCACGCCCAGCGCCCGATCGACGCCGCCTGCCGCTCCGCCATCGCCGCCACGGCGCGGCGCACGGCGCTGATCACCACGGTCACCCCCTTCGCCATCGTCGACATGGTGGCGTCGGGCGCGCTGAACCTGCGGATGATCCGCCGCATCGCCGAGATCCAGGGCTTCCGCCCCGGCCTGTTCGCGACCTTGTCGCTGATCCGCCGGGTGGCGACGACGCTGCTGATCGCCGGCGGCATCGAGGCCGCCAACGACTATCTCGGCGACTTCCTGGGCGCCGGCCTGCTGCGTGCCTTCGGCCGCCGCGCCGGCGAGGGCGCGATCAACGGCATCCTCAGCGTCCGCATCGGCGTCGCCGCGATGAAGGTGTGCCGCCCCCTGCCCTATCTGCGCGACACCCCGCCCGGCACGATGAGCCTGGCCAAGGCGATCTTCAGGGCGGAGGCGGCGCCGAAGGGGAAGGATTGAGACCAGCTTTCAGAAACCGGCCATGGCTGTCATCCGATCAGCTGGATGTCGTTGTCCTGGCACCAGTTCCGAAGGGCCTCCTCGGTGGCGCGCTCTTCATAGTCGTACCATCGCGGCAACGCACCCCGCGATTGCAGCAATCGTCTGAAGCCCGCATACGCGCCCTTCCGCCGGAACAGATCTCTCACAGCGTTATAGTCCCCGGGGAGCTCCTGCTCGGCGAAGAGCAGCACCAGCGTCCGGCCAAGACCGAGTTCGGCCTTACGCGGCACGGCGATGTAGCGGTCGGAGGTTTCGACGTCGTCCGGAACCTCGTCTTCCTCCATCACGTCACCATCCACCGATCGCAGGTAGATTTTCCCGGTATCGAGCGAGATGTAAGCCTCCGCCCCGAGGGCTTCGCCGAGGTTGGCAAACTCGAAGGCATCTCGCATTTCCGCGCGATCCACCGTGACCACCGGCGTCTGTGCCATCGGATCACCTCCTCACCCTCTCATGGTTTGGCTTGGCCTAGCCGCGTCATGGATATGGAAGGTGGACGGATTCCGGGAAAGCCCGCGCGAGCCGGGTTGGCGATGCGGCCCTGCGGTCTCGTCAGCCTGGTAGGTTGGGTTCGCCGTGGGCGAACCCAACCTACGATTCCGCCTCAGTTCTGCTTCATCCCGGCGACCAGGGATGAAATGTTATACTGAAACATCTTCGCATACGTCGAAGCCGGCCCGTCGGCCGTGGAGAGGGCCTCGGCATAGAGCTCGCCGCCCATCTGCGCGCCGGCCGCCTTGGCCACCTGCTGCACCAGCCGGGGGTCGGTCGCGTTCTCGATGAACACCGCCTTGATGTGCTCGCGCTTGATCTGGTCGATCAGCTTGGCGATGTCGCCGGCCGAAGCTTCGCTCTCGGTCGAGAAGCCGACCGGTGCGTGGAACTCGATGCCGTAGGCGGCGCCGAGATAGCCGAAGGCGTCGTGGCTGGTGATGACCTTGCGCTTGCCGGCCGGGATGGTCGCCACCTCGCGCCGAGCCCAGGCGTCGAGATCCTTCAGCTGCGCCTCGTATTTGGCGCCGTTGGCCTGATAAGCCGCGGCATGGGCCGGGTCGGCGGCGGCCAGCGCCTTGGCGATGTTGGCGGCGTAGATCGCGCCGTTCGCGGCGCTGTTCCAGGCATGGGGGTCGGTGATCTCCTGCCCGTCCTCGTCCATCTTCCGGGTGGTCACGCCCTCGGTGGCGACGACGATGGCGGCCTTGCTGCCGGAGGCGGCGACCAGCCGGTCCATCCAGCCTTCCAGCTCCAGCCCGTTGACGACGACGAGGCCGGCCTTGGTCACCGCCTGGGCGTCCTGCGGTGTCGGCTCGTAGACATGGGCGTCGCCATTGGGGCCGACCAGGCTGCGGACCTCGACATTGTCGCCGCCGACCTGCTTCGCGATGTCGGCGAGGACGGTGATGCTGGCGACCACCTGCAGCTTTTCCGCCGCCGCGGCGGGCAGCGACAGGACAGCAAGGGACAGGCCGATCAGGCCGGCACGGAACGGGTTCCTCATGCGTAAGGCTCCGGTTGCGGGAGGCTCAGTGCGCGAAATGCGCGGTGGGCAGGTATCGGGCCCGCAGGCTGTCATGCGTCCCGAAGATCAGCGACAGCAGGTAGAAGCCGCCGGCGGTCAGCACGATGCTGGGGCCGGAGGGCAGGCTGCCGTGATAGGAGACCAGGAGGCCGGAATAGCCGGATAGCAGCGCGAGGCCGGCGGCCCAGGCGAACAGCGACCACAACGACCGGCTCCAGAACCGCGCCGCCGCCGCCGGCAGCATCATCAGGCCGACCACCATCAGCGTGCCGAGCGCCTGGAAGCCGCCGACCAGGTTCAGCACCACCAGCATCAGGAAGGCGAAGTGCACCATCGCGCCGACGCCGCCGACCATGCGCAGATAGCCGGGGTCGAAGCATTCGACCACCAGCGGCCGGTACAGCAAGGCCAGGGCGATCAGCGTCACCGTGGCGATGCCGGCCATCAGCAGCAGCGCCGCGTCGTCGACCGCGAGGATGGTGCCGAACAGCACATGCATCAGGTCGACATTGCTGCCGCGGGTCGACACGATCAGCACGCCTGCGGCCAGGGCGATCAGGTAGAAGGCGGCGAAGGAGGCATCCTCGCGCAGCGCCGTGACCCGGGTGACCGCGCCCGCCAGCAGCGCGACGGCCAGGCCGGCGATCAGCCCGCCCAGCCCCATCGACCACAGCGACAGGCCGGACACCAGGAAGCCGACCGCGGCGCCGGGCAGCACCGCATGCGACATGGCATCGCCGACCAGGCTCATCCGCCGCAGCACCAGCAGCACGCCGACCGGGCCGCAGCCCAGCGACAGCGCCAGGCACGCCACCAGCGCCCGCTGCATGAAGGCGTAGTCGAGGAAGGGCGTGACCAGGAAATCCCACACCGCCGTCACGCCGCGCTCCGCCGGCAAGGTTCAGCGCGATCGTGCCAGGCTTCGGCCATGGCGCGGGCGCGCAGCAGATTCTCGGCGCACAGCACGTCGCCGGTCGGGCCCCAGCCGATCGGGTCGCGGGCCAGCAGCAGCGTGTCCGGGCAGACCTCGCGCACCTGGTCCAGGTCGTGCAGCACGGTGATGACGGTGCGGCCCTCGCCATGCCAGCGCCGGACCACGTCGACCAGGTCGCGCGTGGTCTTGCTGTCGAGCGCAGTGAACGGCTCGTCCAGCATGATCACCCGCCCGTCCTGCAGCAGCAGCCGGGCGAACAGCACGCGCTGGAACTGGCCGGCGGAGAGGCTGCCGATCGGCCGTGCCTCGAAGCCGCCGAGGCCCACCGCCTCCAGCGCCTCCTCCGCCCGGCGGCGCAGGTCCTTCGAGACACCGCCGAAGATCCCGGTCTTGGCCCAGCCGCCGAGCAGCACGGTGTCGGCGACCGAGATCGGGAAGCTCCTATCGATCTCCGCCTGCTGCGGCAGATAGGCGATGTCGCGCCGGCGCAGGCCGCTGAGATCGACATGGCCGGAGAGCGGCGGCAGCAGGCCGGCGATGGTCTTCAGCAGGGTCGACTTGCCGGCGCCGTTCGGGCCGACGATGGCGGTCAGCGTCCCCGGCTCGAAGCTGCCATCGACATGATGCACCGCCGGGTGCCGCTCATAGCCGGCGGTCAGGTTGGCGAGGCGGATGCGGCCGACGCTCATGGCGTGGCTCCGAACCAGCCCATGGCCCAGGCCACGGCGACCCACAGCACCGCGATCAGCGCGAAGGCGACGAGCAGCCGGGCTCCGACCGGCGCGGCCAGGGCTGACGGCCCGATCTCCCCGGCCCGGCGGGCGGCATGGTGGTGGTGCGACACGGTCATGGATCAGCCGATGGAGGAAACGGTCCGGCACCATAGCGCCCGGCGGGCATGGCACCATTGACGTTAATGTATAACATCTTTGCAAGATCGGAAAGCGCCGGCCGGGTGGATATCGACCAAGGGAGGATCGATCAGTCGGCCGGCTTGCCCGGCAGGTCCTCGAGATGATGGATCCAGGGCACCGCCGAGCGGCACCACACCTGGAGCTTCGGCACCAGCCGGTCGCGCTGGCGGATGCTGCCCCAGCGGATGCCCCAGATTTCGGCATCGGTGCCCTCGCCCGTGACGAACAGCGGCGAGCCGCATTCCGGGCAGAAGGACTGCAGCCGGCGGCGGCCGCTGTCGCCGACCTTCACATAGACCTTCGGCTCATGCGCGGTCAGCCGGATGCGGTCGCGCGCGGCCATCACGGTGACCCGGAAGGGCGAGCCGGTCAGCGCCTGGCAATCGGTGCAGTGGCAGATCCCCACCCGTTCCGGGTCGATCTCCGCCTCATAGGCGACATGGCCGCAATGGCACTGCCCGTCGATCTTCATCATGCGCGCCCCGCTTCTCATCCGAACCGGGCGGCAGCCTAGCCCATCGCCGGCCGGGCCGCAGCCGGCGCAGCACCAGATGCTTCAGCGCCGGCGGGATATGGCCCGGCGACGGCCAGTCCACCGAAAGGCCTAGCGCCGCGCATTCGGCCGCGATCTGGCGCCCATTCTCGTAGCGGATCTGGCCGAGACGCGGCATGGCATCGACGCGGCGATGGTCGAAAGGCCGGCCGGACTGCGCCTCGCGGAAGCCGTGATGGAAGTCGGGATGGCTCAGCACCCGCCGCGCCTCCGGCCAGTGCCGGGCCCGGCGGGTGGCGACGTCGGACGGGTCGCTCACGGTTGCAGGTCGACCAGCGTCGCCCGGCCGCCGGCATCGGCCGCCGCCAGCCAGCGCCCGTCGGGCGAGAAGGTCAGGGCCTCGACCGCGGCGCCATTGGGCCGCAGCACCGGGACATAGCCGCTGCCGTCGAGCGGTATCAGTGCCACGAAGCCGTCCTTGGCGCCGGCGGCCGCGACCGGCAGAAGCGGATGCGCGGCGACCCGGGTGATCGGCACGCCGCGGGCCCAGCCGCTTTCGCTGGCGGTGCCGCCCATCGGGCCGTCGCGGCCGGTGAAGCGCCAGGACACCACGCCTTCGGAGCCGGAGGTCAGCAGCGCCCGGCCGCCATCGGCCCAGGCCAGCGACCGCGGCTTGGCCGGATAGCCCGGCATCTGCATGTGCACGCCGTCCGACAGGCGCCAAGCGTGCAGCGCCTTCTCCTGCATCGCCGACACGACGAAGCGCGAGCGCGGATGCCAGAGCACCGCGAGATGCGCGCCCTGCCAGCCATGGAGCTTCGCCGCCCAAGCCCGCTGGCGCGGCGACCAGATGGTGACGCCGCCGTAATGCGCCGCGGCGATGCGCCGGCCGCGCGGGTCGAAGGCGGCGCCGTCCAGCCCGGCCGGGCCCTGCAGACGGGTGACCGGCGTTCCGTCCGCGTCGAACACCAGCACCTCGCTGCCGGTTACAGCCAGGCGCCGCCCGGTGACGGGAGCGGCATCGACCGCGCTGATCCAGCGGCCCGGCACGGCGGCGATCTCGATCACCGCTCGGTCCGGCGCGACCCGCAGCAGCCGGCCGTCATCGCCGCCGCTGAGGAACCCGCCGGCCCCGTCCGGCGCCAGTGCCAGCACAGCGCCGCGATGGGCCTGCACGGCGACCGCCTGCGGCTCGCCGGGCGACGCCAGGCGGATGGTGCCATCGCCGAGGCCGAAGGCCAGGTGACCGGCGGCATCGAACGCCGCCGCGACCACCGGCGCCGGCCAGGTCCAGATCGTGCCCTTCTCCTCCGCCAGGGCCTTCGGCGGCAGCAGCAGGCTCATGCCGCGGCGCAGCCCTCGAAGCCGGCGCGCAGCACCGCGGCGTCGAGGTTGCGGCCGATCAGCACCAGCCGGCTCTCGCGCGACTGGCCGGGCCGCCAGGCCGGGGCGAAATCGCCCTCCTGCAGCATGTGCACGCCCTGGAACACGAAGGGCCGGTCCTCGCCGGCGAAGGCAAGAATGCCCTTGCTGCGAAGGATGTCGGCCCCGCGGATCGCCAGCAGCATGCCGATCCAGTCGACGAAGCGGCGGCCGTCCAGCGGCCGGTCGATCCGGAAGGAGACGCTGCCGACGCCCTCGTCGTGATGGTGATGGTGGCCGTGGCCATCGAGCAGGTCGGGCTCCAGCGCCAGCAGCCGGTCAAGGTCGAAGGCGCCGTCCAGCACCATGCCGAGATCGGCGTCGCAGCGTCGCGTGCGGACCAGCCGCGCCACCGGGTTGATGGCGCGCAGCCGCGCCTCCACCGTCGCCAGCCCGGCCTCATCCGCCAGGTCGGTCTTGTTGACCAGGATGGTGTCGGCGAAGGCCACCTGCTCCTCCGCCTCGTCGCTGTCGCCCAGCCGCGCCTCGATGTTGCGGGCGTCGACCACGGTGACGATCGAGTCCAGCGCGGTGCGCTCGCGCACCTCGTCATCGACCAGGAAGGTCTGCGCCACCGGCGCCGGGTCGGCCAGCCCCGTGGTCTCGACCAGGATCCGGTCGAAGCCGCCGGCCCGCTTCATCAGCCCGCCGATGATCCGGATCAGGTCGCCGCGGACGGAGCAGCACAGGCAGCCATTGTTCAGCGCGAACACCTCCTCGTCGACGCCGACCACCAGGTCGCCGTCGATGCCGATCTCGCCGAACTCGTTGACGATCACGGCATAGCGCCGGCCATGCGCCTCCGACAGGATGCGGTTCAGCAGCGTGGTCTTGCCGGCGCCGAGCGTGCCGGTCAGCAGGGTCACGGGGATGCGGGGCATGGGAAGGCCTCGGGCTTCGGGGGCTAATTGTTAATATATAACATATAAAGAAGACGCAAGCCTGTCGCCCGATGGCCGCCAGGATGCTATGGACGAACCAGCATCCGGCCGCCCATCCGGCATCACGCCCCAGAATCGCCCAGATTCTCCGCGAGGGACGATGCCGGGCGGCCGACCGGCCGTCCCGTCACCCGAGGACCGACATGCCCGTTCCCGCCCCGTCCCGCCGCGCCTTCCTGCATGTCTGCGCCGCCGGCCTGTCCCTGGCCCTGATTCGGCCGGCGCTGGCCCAGGATGCGGAGACGCCGCCGCCGCTAGGCTTCCGCGAACTGGCCGACGGCATCTGGCTGCACACCAGCTGGCGGAAGGGCGACCAGGGCTGGATCCCGTCCAACGGCCTGGCGCTGATCGGGCCCGAGGAGGCGCTGCTCATCGACGCCGCCTGGACGCCGGCGCAGACCGTGGCGCTGCTGGAGCGGGTGGCGCAGGCCGCGCCGAACCGGCCGGTCAACCTGGTGGTGACGCATGCGCATGACGACCGGCTGGCAGGGCTGGCGGCGGTGCATGCCCGCGGCGGCTGGTCGCTGGGCCGCGACGAGACGGTGAAGGAGGCGGCCGGCGCCGCCACCATCCAGCGCAGCTGGAGCGGCGAGTCGACCGCCATCACCGGCGGCGGCCGCACGGTCGAGCTGTTCTATCCCGGCCCGGCGGATACCCGCGACAACACCGTCGCCTTCCTGCCGGACAGCGCGGTGCTGTTCGGCGGCTGCATGATCCGGGGGGCCGAGCAGGCGAACCTCGCCGGCACCCCCGACTCCGATGTCTGCCGCTGGCCGCAATCGGTCGAGGCGGTGATCGCCCGCTACGGCAAGGCGGCGAAGACCGTGGTGCCGGACCAGGGCGAGCCCGGCGATGCCGGGCTGCTGACCCGCACCTACCAGATGGCCAAGGCCGAAGCAGCGAAGAGCTGCAGCCCGGCGGGGTGAGGCCCGCTCCGACAAAGGCATCGGATGTGTTTGTTGCCTCTCCCGCTTGCGGGAGAGGTCGGAGACGGGTCCGAACCGGTTAGATAGTGGACAGAATGGACCGGATACATCGTTGACAGGTTTCCTGGACGGCAAAGGGGGGCTTTGCCGATGCCGTTCCAGGAGACGCGAGCGTTGGACGAGGCGGTTC
>NZ_JBCNNF010000125.1:0-16843 GCF_039594555.1 Inquilinus sp. | reverse complement strand
GGCGGGTATGCAGTCAACAATCTCGGACCCCGCGTCTACCGCGGCCACCCGATCGATGTCGCCACCGGCGAACTCGTCACGCAGGAGACCGACTTCGAGCTGCCCGGCGCGCTGCCGCTGACCTGGTCGCGGCTGTGGATCTCGAGCTCGACGATCGATGGCGAGCTCGGCCGCGGCTGGCACCACCCCTTGGACATGGCGCTGATCCCGTCGGGCGAAGGCCGCGGCCTGGTCATCCTGCGCCATGCCGACGGGCGCTACGTGCCGTTCCAGCCGCCGCGGCCCGGCACGCCGTCGTTCAACGCGGCGGAGCGGCTGGCGCTCCACGTCGACGGCACGAGGTTCTGGGTTGCCGACCCGGGCGGGCAGCGCTTCGAATTCACCGCGGCGACCAGCGGCCTGCTGCACCTCGTCCGCATCGCCGATGCGAACGACAACGCCATCACGATCGAGCGTCGTCCCGATGGCCGGCTGCGCCGCATCGTCGACAGTGGCGGCCGTGCCCTGGATGTCGAGACCGACGCCGCGGGGCGGATCGTGGCCATCGACGCCCCGGCGCCGTCAGGTGACGGCAAGCTCCGGCTTGCCGCCTATCGCTATGACGCGGCCGGTCACCTGCTGCAGGTTTGGCGCGCAGGCGGCTCCATCTTCTCCTACGAGTATCTCGGCGACCTGATCGTCCGCGAGACCCGTCCGGCCGGGCTGTCCTTCCACTTCGAGTGGGACGATCCGGCCCGCGGCGTCGGTGCCCGCTGCGTCAACACTTGGGGCGACGGCGATCTCTACCGCTGCCGTTTCGACTATGACGGGCCGAATCGCCGGACGACGGTGCAGGATGGGCGAGGGGGCACCACTACCTATCGCTGGAACGAGATCGGTCTCGTCACGCTCGAGGTCGACGCCCTCGGCGGCCGGATATCCCGCGACTATGACGAGGCCGGCCGGACGGTGCTGGCGATCAACCCGTCCGGCGGGCGGGCCAGCTGGGAGTACGACGCCCTCGGCCGGCTGACGCGGTCGGTGGATCCGATGGGCGGCGCCGTGAGCCTCCGCTATGCGGCGGACGGGCAGGAGGCGCTGCGGCAGCCTGGCTTCGGCAATCCGGCCGAGGTCGAGGAGCCTGGCGGGGCACGGCACCTCTTCGATTACGACGCCCGCGGCAATCTCGCCCGCTATGTTGATCCCGCAGGGCGCGAGCGGCGTTACACCCGCGATCTGCGGGGCCTGACGCTGGCGATCACCGACAGCGTCGGGCTTGTCGCCCGCTTCGGCTGGACCGGCGCAGGCGACCTGTCCTGGGAAGCGACCGAACGCGGGCCGCGGACGCGGTTCGACTACGACGCGCTTGGCCGCATGGTCGCGGCCCAGACGGCGGCAGAAGGCATCACCCGGCTGCGGCGCGACGATGCCGGCCGCGTGACCGAGATCCTGCGGCCGGATGGCGGCACCATCGCGCTGTCCTATGACCCCGAAGGCCGGATCATCCGTCACCGGAACGCGGCGGGGCGGGAGACGGCCTGGACCTACAATGGCCTGCCGTTCCCGGTCCGCCGGGTGGATGCGGATGGCGGTGTCTTCACCTACAGCTACGACGGCGAACTCAATCTGGTCGGGCTCACCAACCAGAAGGGTGAGGCCTATGGGCTCGAATACGACCTGCTGGGGCGGCTGATCCGCGAAGTCGGGTTCGATGGGCGTGAGCAGCGGTACGGCTACGACGCGCGCGGTCATCTCGCCTGGCACCGGGATGGCGGGCTCAGGACGACCTCCTACCGCCGCGACGCGACGGGGCGGCTGCTGGAGAAGCGCTTCGGCGACGGTGCGGCGCACAGCTTCGGCTATGACGAGGCCGGGCGGCTGTCCCGGGCGGTCAATCCGGATCGGACGATTCGCTTCGTCTACGGTCCTGCCGGCGACCTGCTGGAGGAGCATCAGGACGACCAGGTCCTCCGCCACCGCTACGACGGCCGGGGGCGCCCCATGGCCACCATGCTCCCGGACGGGCGGGAGGTCACGATCGGCTATGACGATACCGGGCGTTTCGACCGGGTCGGCTTCGCGGATCGGCTTGTGGCGGAGATCCGGCGGGACGCCGCCGGCCGCGAGATCGGTCGTCAGGCCGGCGCCCTCAAATCCGTCACCGAATACGATCCCCAGGGCCGCCTGACCCGGCAGAGCGCGTGGAAGGAGGGCGATGCCTCGAAGCCGGTGCTGGGCCGCTGGTATCGCTATGATCCGGCCGACCTCGTGGTGTCGATCGGCGACTGGCGCCGGGGTGTCCGGAACTACAGATACGACGCCGCCGAGCGGCTGCTGCAGGTCACGGGCGACCAGCCGGAGGAGTTCGTCGTCGATCCGGCCGGGAACATCCTGGCATCGGGGACCGGCGAGGATCTTCCGAGCGGTTCGGCCCGCGGCGATCGGCTGCTGGTCCATGGCGATCGGCATTTCGAACATGACGCCTGCGGCAACCGCGTGCGCGAGACCCGCGGCGCCCGGGGCGGCGTCGAGGTTCTGTACGAATACGGTCCGGACAACCAGCTGGTCTCGGTCGTCGAGTCCAGCCGGCTGGGCCGGCGGGAAACACGGTTTGCCTATGATGCGCTCGGCCGCCGAATCCGAAAGGAGACGCGAAGCTGGGGGCCGCCCGCAGCGAACGCGCCGGAGGCCGGCGAGCCGCAGCTGACGGAAGGGCAGACATCATTCCTCTGGACGGGAAACCGCCTGCTGGCCGAGGCGGAAGCGGCGCCGGGTGAGATGCCGTCCGATCCCTGCGCGACTGTCTATCTGTTCGAGCCCGGAACCTTCCGTCCGCTGGCCCAGGTGCGGCGCTCGGCGGCCGACGAAACCGGGGTCGTCTACCACTATCATTGCGATCGGCTCGGCACCCCGCAGGAGCTGACGGGGGATGACGGTACGGTCGTCTGGCAGGCGGATCTGAAGGCCTGGGGTGCGGTCGCCGCCGTGGCGGTCGGGGCGGTGCCGAACCCGTTACGCTTCCAGGGGCAGTATCACGACGTCGAGACCGGGCTGCACTACAACCGGTTCCGCTACTACGCCCCCAGCGAGGGTCGCTTCCTGCAGCAGGACCCAGTCGGGTTGCGAGGCGGGGCCAACATCTCGGCCTATGCGCCGAACCCGATCAACTGGGTCGACCCGCTCGGGCTCACTGCGGAATGCGGGTTGACGGGGGGAACGGAGGGTGTCGCTGCGGACGAGGTCCGCTTCTCGCAGAATTCAGTCGCCTATAACAAGGTGGATCGGGCCACCGGCGCCAAGTACACCTACGACGATCTCAAGGCGAGCATGGAGACCAACGGCTGGAAGGGCGACCCCGTCGACGCGGTCCGGATGCCCGACGGGCGACTGACCAGCATGGACAACACCCGAATCAGGGCCGCACGCGAGACCGGCACAGAGGTGCAGGCCAATTTGCGAGACTACGACGCCCCGCTCACCCAAGCCGAAGCCGAGCGGTTTGCGGTGAAGGACAAGGTCCCGACCACATGGGGTGAAGCCATCAAGATGCGGATCGACAAGCAGTCGGGCGGCTTCGGCAAGAAGACGCCCTTTGGATCGGACGAATTGCCCCGTCTCAGTGGGAAGCCCACGGAATGACCGCCGGACCCTATCTGTTCGAAGACTACCCGTTGCCGGACGGCTTCAAGCTCCCGGCATCCTATCTGGAGCTGCTGGCGAAGGGCCTGCCCGAGATCGATCCATGGTGGTGGCTGGCTCCCTACAAGGATCGTGCGAACTACTGGGCCGCCACGTTGCGCCAGCAGTTCCCCTCACGCAGCCTGGTGCCCTTCGCCAAGCATGGCGGTTCCGACGACGTCGCCTGCTTTGACGGCTCGGATATGTCGGGGGACCCGAAGGTGCTCTATATCCACGCGTTCTGTTCCCCCGGCTGGGAATTGCGGGGGGACGCGGAGAATTTCCAGAAATGGCTGCAGAACACCGAGATCGAGGCGGCCGAATTCCAGGCCGGGGATGAGGATTGACGAAAAAGGGGCTGCGCAATGGCAGCCCCTTGAACCGTGCCGTCCGGCGATGAAAGGCCGAGCCCTCAGATCCGCCGGCTCAGATTGTCGACGACGCCGGACATGGTGTCGACCCGCCCGCTTAGGGTGCGGATCTCGCGGTCCAGCTGGCCGACGCGCGACCGGTCCTGGGCCGTCGTCGCCTTGGACTGGAACGAGGTGCGGGCGTCGGTGAAGATCTTCAGGTTCTCGCGGGTGCCGGCCACCGCTTTGTCCATCACGTCCTTGTCGGCGCGGGCGGAGGCCAGCTCGGTGTCCAGCTCGGCCTGGGTGGCCGTGCCCTTCTTCACGCCGGCGCGCAGCCGGGTCAGCTCGCGCTTGTGCTGGTCCAGCACCGTCTGCATGGTCGCGGTCAGGTCCTTGGCCTGCGCGTTCTTCGTCTTGGCATCGGCAATCACGGAATCGAGCTGATCCTCGAGATTGGCGTATTCCTTCTGCTTCTGGTCGACATAGGCGCCGGCCAGGCCGCCCAGAGCGGCGCCGCCGGCGGCCGCGATGGCATAGGTGCCGGCATCCACCTTGGCGCCGGCGAGGTCGGCGATCGCCGCGCCGGCCAGACCGGCGGCGGCCCCCACCGCGGCGCCTTCGACGATGGTCTTGGTCGAGGTGTCGGTCTGCTCGCGCAGCCTCTTCTGCTCCGGCGTGCGGGCGGTGTTGTCCGCGGTCGCGCCGGAGGCAAGCTTCGACGGGTCGGTGGTGCCGCCCAGGGAGCCGCAGGCGGCCAGCATCGCGCATGCCAACAATACAACGATCGGTTTCTTCACAACGGTTCCCTCCGGCTGAAATGTCGTAGTGGAGCAGGATCTAACGAATTTTATCCTACTATCAGGTGTTTTCGTTTCGTCAACCATGCCGCCGCCCGGATCGCGCCCCATTGCTTGCAGGGCTGCAGCATCAGGATCGCCGACCTAGGTCGGCGGGGCGTTCCGCGCGATGCCGTCGACCAGGCCGCCGACCGAATCCAGCACCTGCTGCAGGTCGGCCACATCGGCGGCGCGGGCGGCGGCGGGGCGTCCGGGGTTGGACGCCTGGTCCGCCGTCAGGCGGGCCTTCTGCAGCCGCTTCTCGGCATCGGACAGCCGCGCCGCATCCGCGGCCGACACGCGGCTGCGCAGGGCTGCGATGCGGCGGTCCAGCTGGGACAGGCGGCCGCGGGCGGCCGCCAGGTCGCGGTCGACCTGGGACTGCTCCTGCCGGATCGCGTCGGCCCGGGCGCGGAGCTGCGCCTGCTCCGCATTCAGCGAGGAGACCTGCGCCTCGCGCTGGTCGATCCGGTCCTGATAGCCGCCGGAGACCAGGTTGCTGACGCCGGTGATGAAGCCGCCGTCATGCGGGTCGCCGGTGCCGGCGCAGGCCGCGAGGATGAGCGTCGCCGCGAGGGGCAGAAGCCGGGATGTCGTCATGGGCGTGGTCCTTCTGGCTGTCGGCGCCCCGCGGACGCTAGCGGGTCAGGTCCCGCATCCAGGCCTCGGTGTCGGCCTTGCCCTGTTGGCGGTAGTATTCCATGTGCTTCACAAATAAGGCAGCATAAGGGACCAGATCGGACGCTTTTCGGGCATCGAGCTCCGTCTTCAGCAAATCGAACTGCTGCTGGATGATTTCCGGGGAATAGTCGCCCGCCACCGTGAACACCGCATCGGCATAGCTGTCCAGCGACTGCTTGACCTCGCCCTGCAGCGACGTGCGCTGCGATTCCATCGTCGCAACCTGCTGTTCCGCCTTGGCCAGCGTGTCGGCGCCGTTCGGGTCGCCGTCGAGACGGCGGTGCATCTCCTCCAGCGCCGGCCGGGCCACCTCGTCGATCGCCTTGCCGACACTGTCCAGCCGCAGCTGGTCGGTCCGCAGCTTGTTGCCGAAGAAGGCGCCCTGGCTGATCATCAGGCGGATGGCGCGGTCGCGCGCGTCGTTGCGCTCGCTGATGGCGTCGCGCAGGTCGCGCGAGATCCGCTGCAGCCGCGACCGCAGATCCGCATCCAGCGTCGTCTGGGCGGTGGTGTCGAGGTCGCGGATGGCGTTGGCCTCCTGCCGCGCCGTGGCCTGGCCGGAATCCGGGGCGGGCAGGGCCTCGTACTCCTTCTGCAGCGCGGCCAGCCGCTCGGCCGAGACGATCGCCGGGGCGGCGATCACCAGCCGCATGCCGACCTGGCGCAGCGTGGTCGCCCCGCCGCTGCGCTCGGAGAAATAGGGCAGCTCGGTCCGGGTGGCGCTGCGGATCTGGTCGAGCGGGGTCAGGAAGTCGCCGCCGCGGATGATGAAGCCGCCGGCCTGGCCGTGCAGCCGGCCGCGACGGTTCAGGCGGAACGGCTCGAACATCATCTCCGAGGCGTTGCCCAGCATGTCGTAGAGGCCGAGCGGGTTGGGCTTCAGCAGCCCGACCGGGTGGATCCGCCCGGCCGCCGACTGGCTGCCCTGGAACCAGACATAGGCGGTCGGGCCGCCCTCCGGCATCGGCGGCCGGTCGCCGGCGAAGTCGAGGGCCGGGACCGCCATGCCGCCGCGGGCCGCGAACTCCCACTCCGCCTCGGTCGGCAGGCGCAGATAGCCGGACAGCTCGCCCTCCTTCGGCAGCTTGTCGCGGGCATTGGCCATCAGCCATTCGGTGTAGCGCTCGGAGAAGGTCAGGCCGTCGAACCAGGAGATGTCGACCACCGGTTCGCGGCCCTGCATCGTCGGCGCCCTGCAGTCGCCGGCCAGCGCCTGGTACTGCGAGCGGGTCACCTCGTACTTGCCGACATAATAGTAGCGCCGGGTCTGGTCGCCCGTGGGGGTGAAGGCACCGGCGATGTTGGCGGACCGGCGGTCGTCGACCACCCCCAGGCTAGGGTCGGAGCCGCCGAGCGTGACCTGCATGTCGTTCAGCCAGCCGCCGCTTTCCACCTCGACCCGGCGAAAGGCCATGGCTCCGCCGCACGGCATCGGCAGCACCAGGTCGCCCTCGGCGGGATGGGGGTCGATATAGGATTGGTCCCAGGCCGCCCCGGCCGGCTGCTGCGCCTGGCCGGCGGCGCCGGGCAGGAGCGCGGCGGCGGCGAGAACGGCGGCTGTCCGGCAGCGGCCGGCCAGGCGCATGGCGGCTTGCGAGAATCCAGGCATGTGATGATCCGCCTGCTGGGAATGATCCCCGCGGTATACCTGCATTCCCGCGCGCCGAAACGCGCAAATTCCGCGGCCGCGGAAGGCGGCGCCCGCGGCCGGCGAGCCAGTCGGGGCGGGCCGTCCGGTGGGAACGGCCCGGCTCCAGGCGCCGTTGCCCTAGGACTGCATCCTTGCCGCCGCGGGATATCGCGATGTCCGCCAGAGACGATCTTCGCCCGACCGCCCGTATCGCCGGCCATCCGATCCACGTCATGCTGGTGCCGGTGCCGATCACGTGCTTCGTCGGCACGCTGCTGACCGACATCACCTATTGGCGCACGGCCGAGATGATGTGGGCCGACTTCTCCGCCTGGCTGGTCACGGTCGGGGTGATCATGGGCTTTCTCGCCGCCATCGCCGGCCTGACCGACTTCCTCGGCAACCGCCGGATCCGAGCCCGGCCGCCGGCATGGCCGCACGCGATCGGCAACGCGGTGGTGCTGGTCCTGGCGACCCTGAACATGCTCATCCATACCCGCGACGCCTGGACCTCGGTGGTGCCCTGGGGGCTGATCCTCTCGGCGGCGGTCGTCCTGGTCCTGCTGTTCACCGGCTGGATGGGCTGGTCGATGATCTACCGCCACGGCGTGGGAGTGGCAGAGCGATGACCGGCTTCACGACCTCGACGCGCCTGGCGCTGGCGCTGGTCGCCGCGTTCGCCCTCGCCGCCTGCAACGAGGAGGAGTTCGACACCAGCAGCCAAGTCGGGCCCAACCCCGTCCTCCCCGAGCCGCAGCAGTACCTGTTCCCGCCGATGCATCTCGCCTCCGTCGTCGGCTGGAAGCAGGGCGAGACCCCGACCGTGGCGAACGGGCTCAAGATCGAGGCCCTGGCCACCGGGCTCGAGCATCCGCGCTCGCTCTATGTGCTGCCGAACGGCGACATCCTGGTGGTGGAATCCAAGCCGCCGGGGGTCGAGCCGATCCGGCGCCCCAAGAGCATCGTCACGGGCTGGATCGAATCGCTGGTGACGGGCGGCGGCGACCTGCCGAGCAACCGGATCACGCTGCTGCGCGACGCCGATGGCGACGGCAAGCCGGAGACGCGCAGCACCTTCATCGACCATCTCAGCTCGCCCTTCGGCGTGGCGCTGGTCGGCGGCGACCTCTACGTCGCCAACACCGATGCGATCCTGCGCTTTCCCTATACCGAGGGCGGCACCAGCATCACGGCCCCCGGCACGCTGCTGACTCCGCTGCCGGGCGGCCCGATCGACCATCATTGGACCAAGAGCTTGGTCGCCAGCCGGGACGGGTCGCTGCTGTATGTCGGCATCGGGTCGAACAGCAACGTGTCCGAGAACGGCATGGAGGCGGAGAGGAATCGCGCCGCCATCTGGGAGGTCGACCGGCAGACCGGCCGCTGGCGCCTGTTCGCCACCGGCCTGCGCAACCCGAACGGGCTGAGCTGGGAGCCCGAGAGCGGCGCCCTATGGACCGTGGTGAACGAGCGCGACGAGCTCGGGCCCAACTTGGTGCCGGACTACATGACCTCGGTGAAGGATGGCGGCTTCTATGGCTGGCCCTACAGCTATTACGGCCGGCATCTGGATCCGCGGGTCCAGCCGCAGCGCCCCGATTTGGTCGAGAAGGCAATCGTTCCGGACTACGCGCTCAGCTCGCATGTCGCGCCGCTCGGCATGGCCTTCTACACGGCGGACGCGCTGCCGCAGACCTATCGCGGCGGCGCCTTCGTCGGCGAGCATGGCAGCTGGGACCGGGGCGAATTCAACGGCTACAAGGTCGTGTTCGTCCCGTTCAGCGGCGGGCGCCCGAACGGCAAGGCGCAGGACGTGGTCACCGGCTTCCTGAACGCGGATGGCGAGGCGCGCGGCCGGCCGGTCGGCGTCGCGGTCGACAAGTCCGGCGCGCTACTGATCGCCGACGATGTCGGCAACACAGTGTGGCGGGTCACGGCGGCCGGCCGGTAGCCTCGGCGCTCTCCTGTTTCACTCATGCGGGCCGGGGGCGCGCAGCTGCGCCTCCGCCCGGTCCAGGCCGAGCGACAGCAGCGCCGCGATCTCGTCTTCGCGCAGGCCCTGCTCCAAAGCGCGCCAGCGCAGCTCGCAGCGCCGAACCGCCTCCTCGAGATCGGCCTGGGATCGGATGTCCCGGATCGGACGCATGGGGCGGACGGCTCCTCGGAAGCTGGGACGGACGGGGCTGACGGGGCGGATTCGGGACAGCGACTCCAGGGGCATCGTCGCGGCGGGTCTCGCGGCCATCGAATTCTCGCTGATGTGTTTTGTTCGTGTTTTGTTCTAACCGAGAACGGCGCCGGAGTCGAGTCCGGAAGCGATCTGGAACGGGAGGAAGAGCGACCGGCCGGCCGCTTCAGAGCAGGCGGCTGGAGCCCGCGACACCGGAGCCGCGGCGAAGCTTCCGTGTCGGTTCCGACCTAGGAGGGCGCGCGCTCGACCAAGTAGAACAGCAGCTTCGGCTTGTAGGGCACGACCTCGACGCTCCTGAAGCCGGCATGGCGCAGCAGGGCTGCGAGCTCGACCGAGTTCAGCGCGTTGACCCAGCCGAGCGACCAGCGGTCGCGGCCGATGTTGCGGTCCAGCGGATGATAACTCAGCAGCGCGCGGGGCACCGCCATGCGCAGCTGCCGCAGGAAGCGCGGCACGTCGTAGAGATATTCCAGCACGCCGAGGCCGAAGGCCATGTCGGCCTCGACCTCCGGAAAGGGCTCGCGGTTCAGGTCGCGGATGATGGTGCGGTCGTCGCGGGCCACGCAGTCCATCGGCAGGTAGGTGCAGCCCTCCGGCAGCAGCCCCTCCAGCGCCATGGCGCCGCAGCCGATATCCAGCACTCGCATTCCGGGGCGGGCATGGACGGCCGCGGCCCGTGCCCGCTCGGCCCAGCTTTCGAGCTTGCCGACATCCTCCCGCGACCAGCGGTCGATCAGCGTCGACCGCGTCTTCGCCGCCGCGATGGTGGCGCGGCGGCGCTCCTCCGGATCATTGTCCCCGGCCCAGTCCGACACCGGCTGCTCCCCCTTCCGCGATGCGCTCAGCGCCAGCCGGCGCGCCAGCCGTAATGCGGGTGCCACCAGCCCCAGCCATAGACCCGATGGTAGCGCCAGAGATAGCCGGGCGCCGGGGCGATGCCGACCGGCTGGACATAGACGACTCCGGGCGGCGGCGCCGCCGGCTCGACCACGACCGGGGCCGGCGCGACGGCGACGGGGCGTGGGCGCACGGGATAAGCGGGGTAGGCGACGCAGCCGGCCAGGGTGGCGACCGCGGCGGCAGCAGCCGCGATCCGGAGCAGGGGCAGTGCAGTGTGCGGCATCGAGATGTCCGTGTCGTGAGTTCGGGCCTGCAGAGGCCCGGAGTGTCACGGCGATAACGGACATCCCCGTCGATCGGCCCTTCGCCTTACCGCGAATTAAGGCCGGCTCCCTGACCGTGTCATCCAGCCGCCGCGGCGGCCTCGCGGATCAGCGCGGCGCGGGCGGGGGAGGCGCCGTCGGTCGGCCAGGCCTCCAGCCCCAGCTGGCGGCGGCCGAGATCGGTCAGGTCGGCCTCGGTGCCGCGGTCGCGATAGGCGCGCTCGCGATGCTCGGGCGAGAAGTCGGGCGGTGTCTCGCCGGCCAGGAAGCGGTCGCGCTGCCGGGCGGCGTATTCCGCGTTCTTGGCACAGAGCGGGCCGGCGCCGATGAACATGACGTTGGAATAGTCGGTGCCGCGATGCTCGTCGCCGACGGCATGGATGCAGTCCGGGTGCCACCACACCGTGTCGCCCGGCTCGGCATACGGGATCGAGACCTGGGCATCGATCAGCGGCTGGTGCCATTGCGGCAGGATCGCCTGTGCCTTGCCGCGGGCGGCGCCGCAGATCATGTCCTCCGGCACGTCGTCCAGCAGCGGCCGCAGCAGCAGATAGGCCACCGAATGCCGGATCATCGGCACCACCTGCAGCGTGCCGTCGTTCCTGCCCTGGCCGGTCAGGGCCAGCCAGCCCTGGTAGGAGCGGAAGAAGGTGCTGGTGTTCGGCGCCGGGAATTCCCGCGCCTCGGTCCGGAACTCGCCGTCGAACGGATCGTGCTGGTCCCAGTTGCCGCTGAAGACGTTGCGGTAGACGCGGCGGTAGCCGGGGTCGAGCCAGCGCTCGATCGACCCGCCATCCATGTGCGGCGACAGGCCCAGCGTGGTGTCGCCCGGCTGGCGGCGGCGCACCCTGTCGGCATAGGTGACCTCTCGGTCGGGGTCGAAGAAGAACCGGCTCGCGGTAGCGTCGTCGCCGGTGTCGCAGAAGCGCCACAGCCGGTTCATGAAGCGCCGGGCTGCCGCCATGTTCGGATGCTGCCGGGCCTCGACCTGCGGCCGCGACCAGTAGATGGCGAAGATCTGCGGCGTCTTGGCGCTCAACCCGCCGAAGTACTTCTGCAGGTTGCCGTCGTCCTTCTGGCCGGCATAGCCGTTGTCGTCGATATAGGCGGCGACCGCGTCGTTCCAGCGGGTGATCTGGTCGCGGTCGACCGTGCCGCGGATCAGGGCCGTGCCGCAGCGGCGGATCTCCGCCACCGTCTCGGCCGGGACGGTGTTGCCGACGATGTCGCTGAAGCGCACCACAGGCACCGGCGATTGGCCCCGGGCGTCGATCTCGCGGATGGCGTCGGCCTCGCGCCGCACCGCATCCTCCAGCCGCCGCCACACCCCGGCGACATCGCCGATCGCGCTGCGCAACTCCTGCTTCACCGCGCGCACCTGCGCGGTGTCATCGATCTCGGTCATGGCCCCGTCCGACGCCCGGTTTCATCGGCGGGCACCCTGCACCCGGCGCGCGGCGGCGTAAAGACGGCGGCTCAGCCGCCGAAGCGCTGCTTCAGCGAATCGAAGCCGGTCTGGAACACGCCCTGGCCGATGGTCTGGCGCATCGTATCCTCCTGGTCCGCCGGCACGTCGAACTCGGCGCTCCATTCGGCGAAGCTGCGGTCGCCGTCGCTGATCGGCAGCAGCCGCAGCGTGGCGACGTAGTTCTTCACCGGCATCGGCGACTCCAGGATCGCGTAGCGGACCCAATGCTCGTCGTCGGACAGCGCCAGCAGCCTCTCGCGGATCGCCCCGCCGCCGGCCAGGACCATGGCGCGGACGCAGCCGACCCGGTCCGACGGGCCGCCATCCTCGACCCGGCTCTCGGCAATGCGGGGATGCCAGCCGGGCAGGTCGTTGAAGTCCCGGATCGCCTGCCACACGGTGTCGACCGGGGCGTTGATCACGCTGCTGGTGGTCACTCGGATCATGACGGCGTCTCCTCCTGGGGCGGTGTTTGGCTGCGAGCTTACGGGAAACCGGGCGAAAAGACCTTCGCCCCTTAGAACGAGACCTGCTTGAAGGCGCGGGTCTGGGCGGTCAGGGCCTGCTCGGTGGGGAGGCGCTCCATCGAGCTGGCGCCATAGAAGCCGTGGCAGTGGCGGCAGCGCTGCAGGACATAGGCCGCGTCCTCCGGCATCGCGATTGGGCCGCCGTGGCACAGCACGATGATGTCGGGCCGCACCGCCAGCGCCGCCGCGGCCCAGTCGTCGATCAGGGCGATGCAATCGTCCAGCGTCTTGGTGGTCTCGGCGCCGATCGCGCCGCCGGTGGTCAGGCCCATATGCGGCACGATGATGTCGGCCCCGGCCTCGGCCATCGCCACAGCTTCTTCGGCCGAGAACACGTAGGGCGTGGTCAGCAGGTCCAGCGCATGGGCCCGGGCGATCATCTCGACCTCGAGCCCATAGCCCATCCCGGTCTCCTCCAGGTTCTGGCGGAAGGTGCCGTCGATCAGCCCGACGGTGGGGAAGTTCTGCACCCCGGCGAAGCCCATGGCCTTGAGCTGGGCCAGGAAATGGTCCGTGAGGAGGAACGGGTCGGTGCCGTTGACCCCGGCGATGACCGGGGTCTTCTTCACCACCGGCAGCACCTCGCGCGCCATCTCGACCACGATCTCATTAGCGTTGCCATAGGCCAGGAGGCCGGCGAGGGAGCCGCGCCCGGCCATGCGGTAGCGGCCGGAATTGTAGATCACGATCAGGTCGATGCCGCCGGCCTCCTCGCATTTGGCGGACAGGCCGGTGCCGGCGCCGCCGCCGACGATCGGCTCGCGCCGTTCGACCATGCGGCGGAACTTGGCCAGGAGGTCGGCTCGGGCGAAGCGGGCCATGGGAAGATCCTCAGTGGTGGGCGATGGCGCGGAACTCGCGCACCAGCGCGGCCGCGAATTCGGGGTCATTCAGGGCGTGGGGCAGGCGGATCAGCCGGCGGTTCGGGGTTTGCTGCACCGTCGCCTCCAGCGCCTGGAACAGCGCCTCGTCGGCGGCCGGGTCGTGGAAGGGCTGGCCCGGCGCGTCGATCAGCGACACCCCGCCCTCCGGGATCAGGAAACGCACCGGCCCGTCCATCCGGTTCAGCTTGGCGCCGATCCAGCGGCCCATCTCGACATTCTCCTCCACCGTCGTCCGCATCAGCGTGACCTGCGGGTTGTGGACGTAAAGGTTGCGGCTCAGGAACTTCTCCGGGACCGTCTCCTTCGCTCCGAAATTGATCATGTCGAGCGCACCGCAGGAGGCGACATAGGGCACGCGGGTGCGGATGATGCTGTCGAAGCGGTCCTCGCCGCAGGCCAGGACGCCGCCGAACAGCAGGTCGCAGATCTCGGTGGTGGTGATGTCGATGACGCCGCCGATCAGGCCGGACTCGACCAGCTTCTCCATCGACCGGCCGCCGGTGCCGGTGGCGTGGAACACCAGGCAGTCGTACTCGTCCCGGAAGGCGCGGCTGACCTGCTCGACACAGGGTGTGGTGACGCCGAACATGGTCAGGCCCAGGGCCGGCTTGTCGGCCTCGCTGCGCGGCGGCGGATGCGCCACCATCCCGGCCAGCGCCTCCGCGGCATTGCCCAGCACGGCGCGGGAGATGCGGTTGATCCCGGACACGTCGGTCACCGAGTACATCATCATGATGTCGGCCGGCCCGACATAGGGCGCCACATTGCCGGAGGCCACGGTCGACACCATGATCTTCGGCACCCCGACCGGCAGGTCGCGCATGGCCGGGGTGGCCAGCGCCGTGCCGCCGGACCCGCCCAGGCCGATGACGCCGCCGACATCCGCCCGGCTGCCCAGGAAGCCGCGCAGCGCCTCCGCCATCGACCCGACCGCGCGGCCGCGGTCGTCGCTGAACACCGCATCGATGCCGCCGGGATGGTGCAGCGCCACCTCGCGGGCGGTGACATCGACCGCGACTCCGGGCGTGGGGCCGCCGGATCCGGTGCCGACATCGACCAGCACCGCCGGGACGCCGCGCGCCTCGATCAGCCCCTTCACATAGGCCAGCTCGCGGCCCTTGGTGTCGCAGGTCCCGATGACATAGGCCTTCATGGCGCATCCTTCCCTGGTGGCCGCCGGCATCGTGGCGCCGGTTCTTGCCTCCGGTTTTCACCCCGCGGTGGCCTCTGGCGCAAGGGGTCGCGGGCGCAGGTTCCGGCTTCTTTTGTCCGACAACCCGGGTCTATGCTGGCGGCAAGCATCGAAGGACTCAGCCGGGAGAGCGCCCATGACCAGCCTGACGCGACTGGACCACGTCAACATCTGGACCGCCGATCTGAAGCGGCTGATCCGCTTCTACCGCGACGCGCTAGGCCTCGAGGCCGGGCGGCGCCCGGACTTCCCGTTCCCCGGCGCCTGGCTGTATCTCGGCGACCAGGCGGTGGTGCATCTGGTCGGGGTGAAGGAGCAGCCGCATCCGGACCAGGTGCAGCTGTCGCATTTCGCCTTCCAGAGCAGCGGCAAGCTGGAGGACTTCCTGGCCCATCTGAAGGGCCTGGGCGTCGAGACGGAGATCGGCCGGCCGCCGCGCAGCGGGCTGGTCCAGGTCAATTTCCACGACCCCGACGGCAACCACGTCCATGTCGACTTCAAGGACGGGACCACGCCCGACCTGGTGCCGTACCGGGAGTAGTCGGGGTGGCGGAGGGGCCTGCCGCGTCGGCTCCAGGCATTCCGCCGTCGCAATCAAGCCGCAGCCGGGGGCTGGGGCCGTGCTAGGTGTCGGTCATTGGCACACGGCCGGACCCCGGCCCCTCAGCGAGACGACGCGGCATCATGGCGAAACGGCTGATCCTCAAGCTCTCCTGCACCGACGTCCCCGGCATCGTCGCCCGGATCTCGGATTTCGTGTTCCGCTCCGGCCTCAACATCCTCGAGAGCGCGCAGTTCTTCGACCGCGACACTGGCCGCTTCTTCATGCGGGTGGTGGCCGAGGCGGTGGAGGGCTCGGCCGACCTCGACGCCCTGCGCGAGGGCTTCTCGCCGATCGGCCACGACTACGGCATGGATTGGGAGCTGCATGACGCCGACCGCAAGATCCGCGCCCTGATCATGGTCTCGAAGTTCGACCACTGCCTGGTCGACCTGCTGTACCGGGTGCAGATCGGGGCGCTGCCGCTGGAGATCCCGGCGGTGGTCTCGAACCACCGCGACAGCTACCAGCGCGTCGCCGCCGCCGGCATCCCGTTCCACCACCTGCCGGTGACCCGGGACAACAAGGCGCAGCAGGAGCGGCGGCTGCTGGACCTGGTGGATGAGGAGAAGATCGACCTCGTCGTCCTGGCCCGCTACATGCAGGTGCTGTCCACCGATCTGTGCCGGAAGATGGAAGGGCGGGTGATCAACATCCACCACTCCTTCCTGCCCAGCTTCAAGGGCGCCAAGCCGTACCACCAGGCCCATGCCCGCGGCGTAAAGCTGATCGGCGCCACCTCGCACTACGTCACCGACGACCTCGACGAAGGCCCGATCATCGAGCAGGACGTGGTCAGGGTCGACCACACCGCCACGGCCGATGACTGGGTCGCCACCGGCCGTGACGTCGAGAGCGTGGTGCTGGCCCGCGCCCTGAAGTACCACTGCGAACACCGCGTGCTGCTGAACGGGCCGAAGACCGTCGTCTTCAAGTGACCGGCTTCGCGCCGGTTTGACAGGCGCCCGTCTCCTGCCATAACTTAACTGAAAAGTTAAATATGGGATCCGCCGGACCAAACCATAACAACCGGTCCGGCGGGGCGAGGGAGACACGAACATGGCACACCGCATCCTGGTCCTGATCGGGACCAAGAAGGGCGCGTTCATCGCCGAGAGCGATGCGGCGCGCCGGTCCTGGCAGCTGCGCGGCCCGTTCTGCGAGACCTGGCCGATCAACCATGTCGTCGCCGACCCGGCCTCGGGCACCATCTACGGCGCCGGCGGCAACGAGTGGTTCGGCCCCGCCGTCTGGAAATCCACCGATCTCGGCGAGAGCTGGACCCATTCCAGCGAAGGCCTCGCCTATGCCGAGGGGCAGGAGCCGATCAAGGCGGTGTGGAGCCTGGGCGTGCGCGACGGGCGGGTCTATGCCGGGGTGCAGCCGGCCGGCCTGTTCACCAGCGACGACTGGGGGCAATCCTGGAGCCATGTCGAGGGGCTGCAGCGCCACCCGACCCGGCCGGAATGGAACCCGGGCGGCGCCGGGCTGATCCTGCATTCGCTGGTGCTGCATCCGCACGACCCGGGCAAGATCTGGGTCGGCATCTCCGCCGCCGGGTACATTGATGATACACGCGCAGCAAGGCATGAAAACAGGCGTTGTGGACCTTACCCGTGGAGAACTGGGTACCCGTGGGGCGCCTGCCATACGGGAAGAA